>NZ_JCAFST010000010.1:0-189401 GCF_059369535.1 Stenotrophomonas sp. YJH_SMC_122
CCACCAGGCCGGCAGCACCATGGGCGAGATCGTCGCCTCGGTGCAGCGCGTCACCGACATCATGGCCGAGATTTCCGCTGCTTCGCAGGAACAGAGCGCGGGCATCGAGCAGGTCAACCAGACCGTGGTGCAGATGGACGAGACCACCCAGCAGAACGCCGCACTGGTGGAGGAAGCCACCGCCGCCGCACGTGCGATGGAAGACCAGGCCGCACAGCTTGCAGATGCCGTGGCGATCTTCCGGCTCGACAACCAGGTCTCGGCCGCGATGCAGGCCGTTGCCGCGCGGGTCGAGCCGGCGAGAGTCACCACCGTGGCACCTCCGCAGCCAAGCCGTGCGGCAGCACCTGCACCGATACCGCCACGTCGCAGCAGCAACGCCAGCACCTTCGCCGCCAGCGACAGCGACTGGCAGGAATTCTGAGACCCACCCGCGGCGGCTTCGGCCGCCGCCCCCGCCGATGGACACGTCCCCCGTGCAAAGTCCTACCCCCATCGTCACCGGCCCGCGCGAATTCGAGTTCGCCGACCGCGATTTCCGCCGCGTCTGCGACCTGATCTACCAGCGCGTGGGCATCGCCCTCGCCCCTGCAAAACGCGACATGGTCTATGGCCGCCTGTCGCGCCGCCTGCGCACGCTGGGCATGCGCAGCTTCCAGCAGTACCTGGACCATCTGGAGCAGGAAGATGGTGACGAGTGGCAGGCGTTCACCAACGCGCTGACCACCAACCTGACCTCGTTCTTCCGCGAACCGCACCACTTCGACAAGCTGCGCGAAGAACTGCAGCAGCGCTCCAGCCGCACGCCGTTGCTGCTGTGGTCGTGCGCGGCGTCCACGGGTGAAGAGCCCTACTCGATGGCGATCACCGCGTGCGAGGCCTTTGGCACCCTGAAGCCGCCGGTGCGCATCATTGCCACCGACGTCGATACACAGGTGCTGGCCACCGCCGGCCGCGGCGTCTACAACATCGATCGCGTCGCCAGCCTCGATCCGGACCTGCGCCGCCGCTACTTCCAGCGTGGCAGCGGCCCCAACGAGGGCCAGTGCCGCGTGCTGCCTGCGCTGCGCGAGCTGATCGAATTCCGCCCATTGAACCTGCTCGCCCCGCGCTACGACGTCGGTGGCCCGTTCGATGCGTTGTTCTGCCGCAACGTGATGATCTACTTCGACAAGCCAACCCAGCGCGCGATCCTCGGCCGGCTGGTACAGCACCTGGCCGATGACGGCCTGCTTTACACCGGACACTCGGAGAACTACCTGCACGCCGCCGACCTGATCCAGCCCTGCGGCCGCACCCTTTACCGCCGTGCGGCGAAGGCCGGCGCATGAATGCTTCGCTGCGTACCGACGATGTGATGCGCTACCAGGATGCGCGCTTCCAGACCATTGCCGCCAAGCTGCTGCCGACCCAGTACCTGGTGGTCGATGACACCACCGCGCTGACCACCACCCTGGGTTCGTGCGTGGCCGCCTGCCTGCGCGACCCGGTACTGAAGATCGGCGGCATGAACCACTTCCTGCTGCCGGAAGGCAACGCCGGCGACGGCGCACCTGCGCGTTACGGAAGCTACGCGATGGAACTGCTGATCAACGACATGCTCAAGCGCGGCGCACACCGCAAGCGCATCGAGGCCAAGGTGTTCGGCGGCGCCAACGTGCTCAAGGGCTTCACCAGCAATCCGGTCGGTACCCGCAACGCCGAGTTCGTGCGCCAGTACCTGCAGGCCGAGCATATTCCGATCATTGCCGAGGACCTGTGCGGCATCCATCCGCGCAAGATCTGGTTCTTCGCCGATACCGGCCGCGTGGTGGTGCAGCGCCTGCCGCATGCCCACGAAGCCGAAGTGGCTGCCACCGAATCGGCGGTGCGTGCACGTCTGTCCAAGGCCCCGGTCACCGGCGGCGTGGAGTTGTTCGAATGACCCTGACCGGCAACGCCCCCTGCCGGGTCCTGATCGTCGACGACTCTGCCGTCGTGCGGCAGATGCTCACGGAAATCCTGTCCAGCGACCCGGCCATCGACGTGGTCGGCACCGCGGCTGACCCGCTGTTGGCGCGCGAGAAGATCAAGCGCCTACTCCCGGACGTGATCACCCTGGACGTGGAAATGCCGCGCATGGACGGGCTGGCGTTCCTGGAAAACCTGATGCGCCTGCATCCGCTGCCGGTGGTGATGATTTCTTCGCTGACCGAACGCGGCGCCGACACCACGCTGCAGGCGCTGGCACTGGGCGCGGTGGACTTCGTCTCCAAGCCCAAGCTGGACGTCGCACGCGGCCTGCAGGGCTACGCCGACGAAATCATCGCCAAGGTGAAGATGGCGGCGCGCTCGCGGGTGCGACCGCTGGTGCGCGCGGCCGCCCCGAAGCTCACGCTGGACGCAGCGCCGGCAACGCGTGCTGCCTCGCCGCAGTTCCGTACCACCGACCGCCTGATCGCGATCGGCTCGTCAGCCGGTGGCACCGAAGCGCTGCGCGTGGTGCTGGAAGGCATGCCTGCCGACGCGCCCGCCGTGGTGATGACCCAGCACCTGCCGGCCAGCTTCAGCAGCGCCTTCGCCGAACGCCTGGACCGCCACTCGGCCATGGCTGTGCGCGAGGCCAGCGACGGCGAAGCGGTGCTGCCCGGCCATGCCTACCTGCCACCCGGCGGCAAGCACCTGCGCATCATCCGTGACGGTGCACGCTGGCGCTGCCGCGTCGACGACGGCCCAGCGGTGAACCGGCACAAGCCGGCGGTGGACGTGCTGTTCCGCTCGGTCGCGCAGAGCGCGGGTGGCAATGCCATCGGGGCCATCCTCACCGGCATGGGTGACGACGGCGCACGCGGCCTGCTGGAAATGCGCCAGGCCGGCGCGCCGACACTGGTGCAGGACGAGGCCACCAGCGTGGTCTGGGGCATGCCCGGTGCAGCGTTCAAACTCGGCGCCGCTGAGGAACAGGTGCCACTGGAACGGATTGCCGAGCGGCTGCTGGCGCTCGCTCGCGGCTGATAGCGCGCCCCGGCTCAAGGACTCCGCGGGCAGTAGATCCACGCCATGCGTGGATGACTTTGTAGAGTCGAGCCGCGCTCGACTCATCGCGCATCGCACGAACAGCAGCCAAGCATGGACTCGGCGCTACAGGCCATCAGGCAACAAGAAAAGGTGCCGGCTTTCATCGGGGTTCTTCGTTTCAAGGTGCCGGCTTTCATCGGGGTTCTTCGTTTCAACGCGCTACCCGCGTGTGTGCTTTGATAGCGGTATTGCACAAGGAATGCTGCACATGATCAAAGGCATATGGAAGGCCGCCCTGGCGGCCGTACTGCTTTCATTGCCACTGGCACCCGCCAGCGCCAGTGGCGATCTGTTCTACTTCGAGGCCAAGCAGGGTGATGTGTTCTTCATGCTGATGCTGGTGGGTCGCGAAGATCCCGGCGCGGTAAGCGTCAGCTGGAAAGGCCCGTCTATCCCGCCGTACCCCAACGTGCATCGCCGCTACTACATCGAATTCAACCGTGCAAAGCGCCAGGCCTACGTGCGTCCACTTGACCGTGATGGACTGCCTTGGTTCGAGATGGATGTCTCCGGTAAGAGCGGCAACGTGCTGATCGGCGGCCGTCGGCTGGAAGGCAGCGCAGACTGGACCGTGCAGTAGCGCCGGAAGCCTGAGCGTTGCGTTGTTTCCAACACGCCCAGATTTTCCATTTGGATCGCACCAGGCTCCAGCCATACCAGGCAGTCAATGGTCCGACTATTGGCTGGGACGAGGATGCAGACGCCCCAGAACGGTCCCGTCGAGCTTGATCAGCTCCAAGGTCTGATCTGTCTTCAACGTCTCAAACAGACCATCCGGTCGAGAATGAATCGATAGAAATCCCTGTTCGAACAGCGTCGTTTCTGTGTCCGGGTCAAGAAAATTAACCGTAATATCACCGGCACTGTTTCGCTCACGCACTGAAACCAGGCCTTTCGAAACATTCACGTAGCCGTAGCGGGGCGCCAGCCTCCACCGCCCCGACTCATCCAGAAGACCCCAACGGCCACGTAGTGAGAGCGCATAGACTCTTGTTCCATCCGCCAAAAAATCCGGTAAGGGATCATGCAGCGTGAAATCAGCCACCGCATTGCCACGCAGATCGAGTATGTGATACCCGGGGTCATATCCCGGCCGTTCGAATGCCGCGACCAGATTCGGACCCAATGGTCTTATTCGACGGTAGCGAGGAGGAATCAGCCAAGCACCCGTAGCATCTATTACACCCCATCCTCCATCGGCTTGGGCCAACAGCAGTTGGTCATCCAGTCCTTCCGCGGTTTGAAAAGGCGCAAGTCGGTAGTACAGGGAAGACGAGATGCTGCCATCTTCCAGCATCATGAAACGCACCCCCGCTTCGCCGGGCTTTTGATACTCGACGATCCTGCGGTTCAACGGATGCAGGCCTGCAGCGCGTTGCAGGGAGCGCAGCGACCCATCCAGGCCTACAACGTATTCATCATCTTCCGAACTGAAGATTACATACCCCACTCGTTCAGCGAACTCATCTGTCTTCATACAGTGGCCTGCAGGCGTCGGAAACATCAAACCCGCGCGCGTGAAATGCAGGCACTGGCCGTCTTCGGCTACCGCAGAAAGCAGGTACCCACCCCGACCAAACTTGAACCGATATCGACCCATGGGCGCCACTTGCACCCCGTGGGGATCCAGCACCGTGTCGTTCCCGCCCTGGGTGGCGAGCGCGAAACCCGAACTGTTGAAGGTCATCTGATCGTAGTCCTGGCGCCCTATGCCTGCCAGTGATCGATCAACCAGGCCAAAGTGGACACCATCGCGCGAAGCGATGGCCACTTCCCCCTCATGACCCACGGGACCAAAGCTACCAAAGACACTGAAAACGGGACCGGACCTGCCCTTTGCGTCAAGGAAGTGGGTCGTGCAGCGCCGCTTTTCACTGTTGCAGAGTTCTACAGCCGGGTTTCCTGCCCAGGACGCCGAGCGCAGGAGATCGATCTCGCCTTTCTCCTCAAACCGACGCACCAATCGGCCTCGTGCATTGAAGAAGTCGATTCGCGTGTACGCCTTGGGCGGGCTCCGCAGCAATACCTTGGCTTCGATCATCCCGTTGCCATGTACCTCAACCGAGTCGTAATGCGCTTCAAGGACGATACGCCCTTCTGAATTCATGACGCCCCTGTTCTCCCCCCTTTCGAAGACCGCCACCCCATTTTTGAAGGGGCGGAGGTATTGCATTCCCCGATGCTCGACCAGTTGCCGGCCCGTGCCATCCAGCACCACGCAGCGACCCTCATGACAGAGGCTGTGGCGTGTAGTCCTGTCGAGACGGGGCGGCGGCTTGATAGACAGCGGCATCGCAGACGCCGGCGTTGCGCCGACCGATGGCGCCATGGTCAGAAGTACGGAGGCCAGCAGAGTCCCGAAGGCCTGGGTGATGACGCTGCGGCGATGGGCAGGGCTGGGAGTCGTCAGCAGAAATGAATGGCGCATCTCAGGCAAGACCCGAATGGTGGGCATCCACGGTAGGCGCCATGCGTCGCCAGAGACATACAATTTGTCCGAAAGTGCCCTGTCCACAAAAAAACCCCCGGCTTTCACCGGGGGTTCTTCGTTTCAACGGGATGCCAGCCAGCGGCCGGCACTACCGCATCAGGCAGCGACCGTGCTGGCCACGTCCTGGTATTCCTCGATCTGGTCAAAGTTCATGTAGCGGTAGATCTCCGCACCATTGGCGTTGATCACGCCGATGTCCGCCATGTACTCCTCCTTGGTCGGGATGCGGCCCAGGCGCGAGCAGATCGCCGCCAGTTCCGCCGAACCCAGGTACACGTTGGTGTTGCGGCCCAGGCGGTTCGGGAAGTTGCGGGTCGAGGTCGACATCGCGGTGGAACCCTCGCGGATCTGCGCCTGGTTGCCCATGCACAGCGAGCAGCCCGGCATTTCCATGCGCGCGCCGGTAGCGCCGAAGGTGCCGTACACGCCTTCCTTGGTCAGCTCCGAGGCGTCCATCTTGGTCGGCGGGGCCACCCACAGGCGGGTCGGCAGGTCACGCTTGCCTTCCAGCAGCTTGGCAGCGGCGCGGAAGTGACCGATGTTGGTCATGCACGAACCGATGAACACTTCGTCGATCTTGGCACCGGCCACTTCGGACAGGGTCTTCACGTCGTCCGGGTCGTTCGGGCAGGCCACGATCGGCTCGTGGATGTCGGCCAGGTCGATCTCGATGACGGCGGCGTACTCGGCGTCCGCATCCGGCTCCAGCAGCTGCGGGTTGGCCAGCCACGCTTCCATCTTCTCGATGCGACGCTGCAGCGAACGCGGATCCTGGTAACCCTCGGCAATCATCCACTTCAGCAGGGTGATGTTGCTGGTCAGGTACTCGATGATCGGTTCCTTGTTCAGGCGCACCGAGCAACCGGCCGCCGAACGCTCGGCCGAGGCGTCGGACAGTTCGAACGCCTGTTCGACCTTCAGCTCCGGCAGGCCTTCGATTTCCAGGATGCGGCCGGAGAAGATGTTCTTCTTGCCCGCCTTGGCCACGGTCAGCAGGCCCGACTTGATCGCGTACAGCGGGATCGCGTTGACCAGGTCACGCAGGGTCACGCCCGGCTGCATCTTGCCCTTGAAGCGCACCAGCACCGACTCCGGCATGTCCAGCGGCATCACGCCGGTGGCCGCAGCGAAGGCGACCAGGCCCGAACCGGCCGGGAACGAAATACCCACCGGGAAACGGGTGTGCGAGTCACCACCGGTGCCGACGGTGTCCGGCAGCAGCATGCGGTTGAGCCAGCTGTGGATCACGCCGTCGCCCGGGCGCAGCGAAACGCCGCCACGGGTGGAGATGAACTCCGGCAGGGTGTGGTGGGTCTTCACGTCCACCGGCTTCGGGTACGCGGCGGTATGGCAGAACGACTGCATCACCAGGTCGGCCGAGAAGCCCAGGCACGCCAGGTCCTTCAGCTCGTCGCGGGTCATCGGGCCGGTGGTGTCCTGCGAGCCGACCGAGGTCATCTTCGGTTCGCAGTAGGTGCCCGGGCGCATGCCCTGGCCTTCCGGCAGGCCACAGGCGCGGCCGACCATCTTCTGCGCCAGCGAGAAGCCCTTGCCGGTATCGGCCGGCTGCACCGGCAGGCGGAACAGGTCGGTCGGGGCCAGGCCCAGCGCTTCGCGCGCCTTGCCGGTCAGGCCACGGCCGATGATCAGCGGAATGCGGCCGCCGGCACGCACTTCATCGAACAGCACGTCGGACTTGACCTGGAACTCGGCGATCACTTCGCCGTTCTTCAGCGCCTTGCCTTCGTACGGGCGCAGCTCGATGACGTCGCCGTGCTCCATCTTCGACACGTCCAGCTCGATCGGCAGCGCACCGGCATCTTCCATGGTGTTGTAGAAGATCGGCGCGATCTTGCCGCCCAGGCACACGCCACCGGCGCGCTTGTTCGGGATGTACGGAATGTCATCGCCGGTCCACCACAGCACGCTGTTGGTGGCCGACTTGCGCGAGGAACCGGTGCCGACCACGTCGCCGACGTAGGCCACCAGGTGACCCTTTTCCTTCAGCGACAGGATCTGCTGGATCGGGCCGCGCTTGCCGTCTTCTTCCGGGGTGAACGGCGCATCGTCGCGCTTGTTCTTCAGCATCGCCAGAGCGTGCATCGGAATGTCCGGGCGGGTGGTCGCGTCCGGTGCCGGCGACAGGTCATCGGTGTTGGTTTCGCCCGGCACCTTGAACACGGTGACGGTCAGGCTCTGCGGCACTTCCGGGTTGCTGGTGAACCACTCGGCATCGGCCCAGCTCTGCAGCACGGCCTGGGCGTTGGCGTTGCCGGCCTTGGCCTTTTCCTGCACGTCATGGAACGCATCGAACACCAGCAGGGTCTTCTTGAGGCCATTGGCGGCAATGGTGCCGACGCTGGCGTCGTCCAGCAGCTGCACCAGCGGCGCAACGTTGTAACCGCCGAGCATGGTGCCCAGCAGTTCGGTGCCGCGCTCGCGGCTGATCAGCGGGTTCTGCTCGCTGCCCAGGGCGATCGCCGCCAGGTACGACGCCTTGACCTTGGCCGCGTCATCGACGCCGGCCGGCACGCGGTGGGTCAGCAGGTCGAGCAGGAACTCGGCCTCGCCCTGCGGCGGGTTCTTCAGCAGTTCGATGACATCGGCCGTCTGCTGCGCGCTCAGCGGCAGCGGCGGGATGCCAAGCGCAGCGCGCTCGGCGACGTGGTGGCGGTAGGCTTCCAACATGACAACTCCCGGGTAATGCGTAGGTTGAAAAATCAAAAGTGGGCTCAGGCGTGCGGCACGATCAGCTTCAGGCCCTTGAAGTAGTCGCGGTAAAACGTATCGTTCCAGGTGATCAGGCCATCGCACTGCAGCAGTGCGTGGGCGCCGACCATGAATTCGTCCAGGCTGCGGCGGCTGCCGCCACGCTGGCGATGACGACGGTGCATCTCGCCGGCGCGCAGCGCCGACTTGGCCTCCATCGGGTTGAAGTGCACGCCCATCTCTTCCAGTGCTTCGAGCACTTCGGCACCGCCGCGCAGCGATGCGCACACTTCGGCGAGGGTTGCGCCACAGACCACCACGCGGCCACCGACCAGGCTCTGCCGGAGGATGGCTTCCACGGCATCGGCCTGCGGACCATTGCTGAGCAGCTCGACCAGCACCGGTGAATCGACGGCGATCATCACGGCTTACTCCTCGTCACGCACCGCGCGCACCGCCGCGTCGGATGACTCGAAGCCGTCCAGCGCGAACTTGCCGCGCGCCCGCGAAATGGCATCGTCAACACTCTTGCGCAGGATGATGCGGCTGCCGTCCAGCTCGACCTTCAGCAGCGTGCCCTTGGTCAGGCCGAGGGCATCACGCACCGCCTTGGGCAGGGTGATCTGTCCGCGTTCTGCAACAGTGGCTTCCATCGGTAGGCCCTCCAGAGTATGCACAAATTATACATACTTCCCCGGGCATACTTCCACCCTGAACAGGACCGGCGCCCCGCCAGCCCTTGCCTCGCAAAGGATCGGCCACAAACGTGACATACGCCATACACCTTCCCCTGTAGTCTGGAACCGATGCCGCAGGCCGGAGCCCGGCCCGGATGAATCCATTCAGTCTGGAGTTCATACTGGGACGACCGGGGCCGTCAGGCCCGCGGCGACCGCAAGCAGGCCCGCCCATGCGCGGGCCACTGCAAGCCATCCGCAAGAAGGAGTCATCCCGCATGAGCGATTCGTTCTCCACCCGCAGCCAGCTGAACGTCGGCGGCAAGACCTACGACTACTTCAGCCTGCCCACGCTGGGCCAGCGCTTCGATATCTCCCACCTGCCCTACTCGATGAAGATCCTGCTGGAGAACCTGCTCCGGCACGAGGACGGCGGCATCACCGTCGGCAAGGACCACATCGAGGCCGTGGCCCGCTGGAACCCGGCGGCCGAGCCGGACACCGAAATCGCGTTCATGCCCGCGCGCGTGGTGCTGCAGGACTTCACCGGCGTGCCCTGCGTGGTCGACCTGGCCGCGATGCGCGACGCCGTCGTCAAGCTTGGCGGCAAGCCGGAGCAGATCAATCCGCAGATTCCCTCCGAACTGGTCATCGACCACTCGGTGCAGGTCGATGTGTTCGGCAAGCCCGACGCGCTGGACCTCAACGGCAAGATCGAATTCCAGCGCAACCAGGAGCGCTATGGCTTCCTGCGCTGGGGCCAGAAGGCCTTCGACAACTTCAAGGTGGTGCCGCCCAACACCGGCATCGTCCACCAGGTGAACCTGGAAAACCTCGCCCGCGTGGTGATGACCGCGGACAAGGACGGCAAGGCGGTGGCCTATCCGGATACGGTGTTTGGTACCGACAGCCACACCACCATGATCAATGGCATCGGCGTGCTGGGCTGGGGCGTGGGCGGCATCGAAGCGGAGGCCGCCATGCTCGGCCAGCCGTCGTCGATGCTGATCCCGCAGGTGGTCGGCTTCAAGCTGACCGGCAAGCTGCCCGAGGGCGCCACCGCCACCGACCTGGTGCTGACCGTCACCCAGATGCTGCGCAAGCTGGGCGTGGTGGGCAAGTTCGTCGAGTTCTACGGTGACGGCCTGCAGCACCTGCCACTGGCCGACCGCGCCACCATCGGCAACATGGCCCCGGAATACGGCGCCACCTGCGGCATCTTCCCGATCGACGCCGAATCGCTGAACTACCTGCGCCTGTCGGGCCGCAGCGAAGAGCAGATCGATCTGGTCGAGGCCTATGCCAAGGCGCAGGGCCTGTGGCACGAGCCGAGCAGCCCGCACGCCCAGTACAGCACCACGCTGGAACTGGACATGGGCACGGTGAAGCCGTCGCTGGCCGGCCCTAAGCGTCCGCAGGACCGCGTGCTGCTGGAAGACGTGCAGAAGAACTACCGCGAAGCGCTGGTCGGCATGACCGCCAACCGTGACAAGCGCAACGAGGACGTTGCCACCTTCGTCAACGAAGGCGGCGGCGCCGCAGTCGGCAACGAGCAGCTGGCCAAGGGCTTCGCCGACATCGAGATCGAAGGCCGCAAGGTGCGGCTGAAGGATGGCGCAGTGGTCATCGCCGCCATCACCTCGTGCACCAACACCTCCAACCCGGCGGTGATGATCGGTGCCGGCCTGCTGGCCCGCAACGCGGCCGCCAAGGGCCTGAACCGCCAGCCGTGGGTCAAGACCTCGCTCGGCCCAGGCTCGCGCGTGGTCACCGACTACCTTGAAAAGGCCGGCGTGCTGAAGGAGCTGGAGAAGATCGGCTTCTACGTGGTCGGCTACGGCTGCACCACCTGCATCGGCAACTCCGGCCCGCTGCCAACCGAAGTCAGCGCCGGCATCGCAACCGGCGACCTGGTGGTGACCTCGGTGCTGTCGGGCAACCGCAACTTCGAGGGCCGCGTGCACCCCGAAGTAAAGATGAACTACCTGGCCAGCCCGCCGCTGGTGGTGGCCTACGCCATCGCCGGCACCACCGACATCGACCTGACCACCCAGCCGCTCGGCACCGGCAGCGACGGCCAGCCGGTGTTCCTGCGTGACATCTGGCCGAGCAACAAGGAAATCGGCGATGTCATCGCCGCCACCATCGGCCCGGAGATGTTCAAGCAGAACTACGCCGATGTGTTCAAGGGCGATACCCGCTGGAACACCATCGCCTCGCCGGACGGCAACCTGTACGAGTGGAGCGACGCCTCCACCTACATCAAGAACCCGCCCTACTTCGATGGCATGACCATGCAGACCGGCAGCATCGACGACGTGCACGGCGCACGCGTGATGGGCCTGTTCGGCGACTCGATCACCACCGACCACATCTCCCCGGCCGGCAACATCAAGAAGGACTCGCCGGCGGGCCGCTTCCTGCAGGAACGCGGCGTGCAGCCGGCCGACTTCAACAGCTACGGCAGCCGCCGCGGCAACGACGACGTCATGGTCCGCGGCACCTTCGCCAACATCCGCATCAAGAACCTGATGTTCGGTGGCGAGGAAGGCGGCAACACCCTGTACTACCCCGCCGGTGGTGGCCAGCCGGAGAAGCTGGCGATCTACGATGCGGCCATGAAGTACAAGGCCGACAAGGTGCCGCTGGTGGTGCTGGCCGGCAAGGAATACGGCACCGGTTCGTCGCGCGACTGGGCGGCCAAGGGCACCCTGCTGCTGGGGGTGAAGGCGGTCATCGCCGAAAGCTTCGAACGCATCCACCGCTCCAACCTGGTCGGCATGGGCGTGCTGCCGCTGCAGTTCCGCAACGGCGAGAACGCACAGACGCTGGGCCTGGACGGCTCGGAAGTGATCGACGTCACCGGCCTGCAGGACGGTGCAAGCAAGCGCGCCACGGTCACCGCTACCAGGGCCGACGGCACCAGGAAGACCTTCGAGGTGTCGGTGATGCTGCTGACCCCGAAGGAAGTCGAGTACTTCCGTCATGGCGGCCTGCTGCAGTACGTGCTGCGCCAGTTGGCCAGCAAGTAACGAAAAAAGGGCCGGATCCTTGCGGGTCCGGCCCTTTGCGTTTGCGATGCCCCCTTGTAGAGCCGAGCCTGCGCTCGGCTGCTTCTGCGCCAACAGCAGCCGAGCATGGGCTCGGCTCTACAGAAGCACTCAGCGGCGTGGCGCATCCGGGTCGGTGCGCAGCGCCTTCAACAGGCCCCACATGTAGAACGCCAGGGTGAACGAGAACGGCAGGCCGCACAGCACGACCGCCGTCTGCATCGCGCTGAAGTTGCCGGCCAGCAGCAGGCCGACGCTGGCCACGGTGATGCCGGCGGCCCAGAACACGCGCAGCCAGATCGGCGCGTCATGGCCATCTTCGACGCCATCGTCAACACGACGGGTGCACAGGTTGGCGATCATCAGCGTGCCCGAGTCGACCGGGGTCAGGAACAGCACGAAGCCGATCACCACCGCGGCACCGGCCACGTATGGCGCGCCGGGCAGGTATTCCAGCAGCTTGAACAGCGTCATCGCTGCATCGTGCTGGGCCACCTCACCCAGGATCGCCTGGCCATGGTTGAGCACCAGGTCGATGGCGGTGTTGCCGAAGATCGACAGCCAGGCCAGGGTGAAGCCGAGCGGGATCAGCAGCACGCCCATGATCACTTCGCGGATGGTGCGGCCGCGCGAGATGCGCGCCACGAAAAGGCCGACGAACGGCGCCCAGGCGATCCACCACGCCCAGTAGAACAGCGTCCACGACCCCATCCATTCACGGCCCTTGGGATCGTTGAGGTACATGTCGAAGCTCTTGCGCACGAACGCGCCGAGATAGTCGCCGGTGTTCTGGATCAGGCCGTCGAACAGGTGCAGGGTCGGGCCGGTGACCAGCACGAACAGCAGCAAGCCGCACAGCAGGCGCACGTTGAGGTTGGACAGCCAGGCAATGCCCTTTTCCACGCCGGCCACCACGCCGACGGTGGCCACCACCATCATCACCAGCACGATGGCCACCAGCACCTGCGGCGTATCCGGGATGTGGAACAGGTAGACCAGGCCGGACTGCACCACCAGCGCGCCGATGCCGAGGTTGGTCACCATCGAGATCAGCGTGGCCAGGATGCCGAAGCCATCGACCATGTCGCCGATGCGGCCATGGATGCGCTCACCGAAGATCGGGTACAGCGCCGAGCGCAGCGCCAGCGGCAGGTCCCGGCGGTAGGCGAAGTAGCCCAGTGCCACACCGACCAGCGCGTACAGCGCCCAGCCGTGCAGGCCCCAGTGCAGGAAGGTCAGCACCATCGCCTCGCGGCCGGCGGCCACGGTGCCGCCGGGTTGCCCGGGCGGATGCAGGAAGTGGTCCAGCGGCTCGTAGGCGCCGTAGTACAGCAGCGCGATGCCGATGCCGGCCGAGAACAGCATCGAGACCCAGGCGACGTAGCCGAAGGCCGGTGATTCCTCGTTGTGGCCCAGGCGGATGCGGCCATACGGCGAGAACGCCAGCCACAGCACGAAGCCCAGGCACAGCACGATCAGCAGCATGTACCACCAGCCGAACGCGGCCGACACCTCGGCCTGCGCCCATTGCAGCCAGTGCTCGCTGGCTTCGGGATAGAGAACGGTGAGCAGCCCGAGGATGCCGATCGACACCGAGGAGCTGAGAAAGACAAAACGGTTCAAGCGCAGGGGCGAACGCTTGGGATGAGCCAGGGAAGACATGGGGTCGTCTCATCAAGTCCGAGGGAGCACATGGGCGGGGCCGGACCGGTAAACCGGGCCCATGGCGTGGGGCGCGAGCGCATCCTAGGGTTTATTGATTGAACGTTCAATCAATAAAAAGCATAATGGCGGGCAGCCCGATCCTTCGGGTCGCAAACCGTGGAGAGACAATGCCGAAGAAAGGCGTGGAACCGGTACGGCGCGAACAGCTGATCCGGGCCACTTTCCAGACCATCGACGAGATCGGCATGGCCGATGCGACCGTCGCCACCATCGCGAAGAAGGCAGGGCTGTCCAGCGGCATCGTCGCCCACTACTTCGGCGACAAGGACGGCCTGCTCAATGCGGCAATGCGGCAGATCCTGCGCGAACTGAAGGACGCCGTCGCCCGCTACCGCGCCGAGGCCAGCGATGACCCGCGCGAGCAGCTGCGTGCCATCGTCGATGGCAACTTCGACGACAGCCAGATCAACGGTACCGCGATGCGCGTCTGGCTCACCTTCTGGGCCGCCAGCATGCATCAGCCGGAACTGGCCCGGTTGCAGCGCGCCAACGACCAGCGCCTGTTCTCCAACCTGTGCCACCAGTTCAACCGCCTGCTGCCCCATCCGCAGGCCCGCCTGGCCGCCCGTGGCCTGGCCGCGATGATCGACGGCCTGTGGCTGCGCGGCAGCCTGGTCGGCGGCCAGTTCAACGCCGAGAAGTCCCGGCGCATCGCTTACGGCTACATCGACTTCCAGTTGCAGGCTGCCGCGCTATAAGCGCTTCAGCACCCGCCCCCTTCCAAGGAGTACGCCCCATGACCACCCTGCCCGTCCAACAGCTCTACATCCACGGCCAGCGCGTCGATGCCACCAGCGGCAAGACCTTCAAGACCGTCAACCCGGCCACCGGTGAGGTGATTGCCGAAGTGCAGGTTGCCAGCCAGGCCGACGTCGAGCGCGCCGTGCAGAGCGCGGCCGAGGGCCAGAAGGTCTGGGCCGCGATGACCGCGATGGAGCGCTCGCGCATCCTGCGCCGCGCCGTCGAGATCCTGCGCGAGCGCAACGACGAACTGGCCCACCTGGAAACCCTGGACACCGGCAAGGCACTGGCCGAGACCACCACCGTGGACATCGTCACCGGCGCCGACGTGGTCGAGTACTACGCGGGACTGGCCACCGCCATCGAAGGCATCCAGCTGCCGCTGCGCGAATCGAGCTTCTTCTACACCCGCCGCGAACCGCTGGGCGTGGTGGCCGGCATCGGCGCCTGGAACTACCCGATCCAGATCGCCATGTGGAAGTCGGCCCCGGCCCTGGCCGCCGGCAACGCGATGGTGTTCAAGCCCTCCGAAGTCACCCCGCTGACCGCGATCAAGCTGGCCGAGATCTATACCGAAGCCGGCGTGCCGGCCGGCGTGTTCAACGTCGTGCAGGGCCCGGGCCGCGAGATCGGCCAGTGGCTGACCGAGCACCCGGTGATCGAGAAGATCTCCTTCACCGGCGGCGTCGCCACCGGCAAGAAGGTCATGGCCAGCGCCGCGTCCTCGTCGCTGAAGGAAGTGACCATGGAACTGGGCGGCAAGTCGCCGCTGGTGATCTGCGATGACGCCGATCTGGACCGCGCCGCCGACATCGCGGTGATGGCCAATTTCTTCAGCTCCGGCCAGGTCTGCACCAACGGCACCCGCGTGTTCGTGCCGCGCAGCATGCTGGCCGCATTCGAGGCGGCCGTGGTCGAGCGCGTCAAGCGCATCCGCATCGGCGACCCGATGGCCGCCGAGACCAACTTCGGCCCGCTGACCAGCTTCCCGCACATGGAAAACGTGCTGCGCTACATCGAGAGCGGCAAGGCCGAAGGCGCCCGCCTGCTGACCGGCGGCGGCCGTGCCACCGAAGGCGCGCTGGCCAACGGTGCCTACGTGCTGCCGACCGTGTTCTCCGACTGCCGCGATGACATGACCATCGTCAAGGAGGAGATCTTCGGGCCGGTGATGAGCATCCTCGCCTACGACGACGAAGACGAAGTGGTGCGTCGTGCCAACGACACCACCTTCGGCCTCGCCGCCGGCGTGGTCAGCAAGGACATCAGCCGCGCCCACCGCATCATCCATCGCCTGGAAGCCGGCATCTGCTGGATCAACACCTGGGGTGAATCGCCGGCCGAAATGCCGGTCGGTGGCTACAAGGAATCCGGCGTCGGCCGTGAGAACGGCATCTCCACCCTCGGCCACTACACCCGCATCAAGTCGGTGCAGGTCGAGCTGGGCGACTACGCCAGCGTGTTCTGACCGGCGCGCCGCCAGCCAGCACCCTCGTCCGGCCACCGCGCCGATCCGACATTCCGCCGCGACGCCTGCCCGCAGTGCGCCGCGGCCTGCAGGAGACACCCATGAGCACCCATAACGAGTACGACTACATCATCATCGGCGCAGGCTCGGCCGGCAACGTGCTGGCCACCCGCCTCACTGAAGATGCCGATGTCAGCGTGCTGCTGCTGGAAGCCGGTGGCCCGGACTACCGGTTCGACTTCCGTACCCAGATGCCGGCCGCACTGGCCTTCCCGCTGCAGGGCAAGCGCTACAACTGGGCGTACAAGACCGATCCGGAGCCCTTCATGAACAACCGCCGCATGGACTGCGGCCGCGGCAAGGGCCTGGGTGGCTCGTCGCTGATCAACGGCATGTGCTACATCCGTGGCAATGCGATGGACTACGACAACTGGGCCAGCATGCCCGGCCTGGAAGACTGGACCTACCTCGACTGCCTGCCCTACTTCCGCAAGGCCGAAACCCGCGACATCGGCCCCAACGACTACCACGGCGGTGACGGCCCGCTGCGCGTGACCACGCCCAAGGCCGGCAACAACGAACTGTTCGCTGCGATGGTCGAGGCCGGCGTGCAGGCCGGCTACCCGCGCACCGACGATCTCAACGGCTACCAGCAGGAAGGCTTCGGCCCGATGGACCGCACGGTGACCCCGAAGGGCCGTCGCTCCAGCACCGCCCGTGGTTACCTGGACCTGGCCAAGCCGCGCCCGAACCTGACCATCGTCACCCACGCGCTGACCGACCGCATCCTGTTCTCGGGCAAGCGTGCGGTAGGCGTGCAGTGGCTGCACAACGACCAGCCGCAGCGTGCCACCGCCCGCCGCGAGGTGCTGCTGTGCGGCGGCGCCATCGCCTCGCCGCAGATCCTGCAGCGCTCGGGCGTCGGCCCGGCCGACCTGCTGCGCAGTCTGGACATCGACCTGGTGCACCACCTGCCGGGCGTCGGCGCCAACCTGCAGGACCACCTTGAGATGTACCTGCAGTACGAGTGCAAGAAGCCGGTCTCGCTGGCTCCGGCGCTGAAGCTGTACAACCAGCCGGCGATCGGTGCCGAGTGGCTGTTCCTGGGCACCGGCATCGGCGCCAGCAACCAGTTCGAGGCCGGTGGCTTCATCCGCAGCGACGCCGAATTCGACTGGCCGAACCTGCAGTACCACTTCCTGCCGGTGGCGATCAATTACAACGGCTCCAACCCGATCAAGGCGCACAGCTTCCAGATGCACGTCGGCTCGATGCGCTCGCCCAGCCGTGGCCGCATCCACGTGCGCTCGAAGGATCCGCGCGAACATCCGAGCATCCTGTTCAACTACATGTCGCACGAGCAGGACTGGCGCGAATTCCGCGCGGCGATCCGCATCACCCGCGAAATCTTCGCGCAGCCGGCGCTGGCCCCGTACAGCGGCCGCGAGATCTCGCCGGGCAGTGCACTGCAGACCGACGCGCAGATCGATGCATTCGTGCGCGAGCATGCCGAGACCGCCTACCACCCGTCCTGCTCGAACAAGATGGGCCATGCCGACGACCCGATGGCGGTGGTCGATGGCCAGGGTCGCGTTCACGGGCTGGAAGGCCTGCGCATCGTCGATGCCTCGATCATGCCGCAGGTGGTGACCGGCAACCTCAACGCGCCGACCATCATGATGGCTGAGAAGCTTGCCGATGTGATCCGTGGCCGCACCCCGCTGGCCCGCAGCACCGCGCCGTACTACAAGGCCAACGGCGCACCGGTGCGAAAGCAGGGTTGACGCAGGCGGCCCGCTTGGGGCCACGGTAGTGCCGGCCGCTGGCCGGCATCCGCCGGATCGCCTATCGAGCGCAGATGCCGGCCAGCGGCCGGCACGACCCAGCAAAGAGGCCCTTCGGGGCCTCTTCGCGTTTTCCCTACGGCGGGGTATGCTGCAATGACCGGCCGTTGTCGATACGCTCAGGGTCGGAACCTAATACATCACGATTCCTGGAGGGGGAATATGAGTCTGGATCGTCCCTGGCTGCAGAGCTATCCGAAAGGCGTTCCCGCCGAAATCGACGTCAACGAGTTCCATTCGGTAGCTTCGGTCTTCGACGCTTCCGTCGCGAAGTTCCGCGACCGTCCTGCCTACTCCAGCTTCGGCAAGGTCCTCACCTATGGCGAGACCGACGCGCTGGTCAATCAGTTCGCGGCCTACCTGCTGGGAGAGCTCAAGCTCAAGAAGGGCGACCGCGTCGCCCTGATGATGCCCAACTGCCTGCAGTACCCGGTGGCCACCTTCGGCGTGCTGCGCGCCGGCCTGACCGTGGTCAACGTCAACCCGCTGTACACCGCGCGCGAGCTCAAGCACCAGCTGGTCGATGCCGGCGTGACCGCGCTGGTGGTGGTCGACAACTTCGGTGACACCGTCGAGCAGGTCATCGCCGATACGCCGGTCAAGCACGTGGTCACCACCGGCCTGGGCGACCTGCTTGGCGCCAAGGGCGTGATCGTCAACTTCGTGCTGAAGTACATCAAGAAGATGGTGCCCAACTACCATCTCAAGGGCGCGGTGCGCTTCCGCCAGGCGCTCAAGATCGGCAGCCGCCACAGCCTGCCCAAGGTCGAGATCGACCACGACGACATTGCGTTCCTGCAGTACACCGGCGGCACCACCGGCGTGGCCAAGGGCGCGATGCTGACCAACCGCAACCTGATCGCCAACATGCAGCAGGCCTCGGCCTGGATCAGTGCGTCGGGCATCGAGATGGGCAAGGAGTGGATCATCACCGCCCTGCCGCTGTACCACATCTTCGCACTGACCGCGAACGGGCTGGTCTTCATGAAGTTCGGTGGCTGCAACCACCTGATCACCAACCCGCGGGACATGAAGGGCTTCGTCAAGGAGCTCAAGTCGGTGCGTTTCACCGCCATCACCGGCGTCAACACGCTGTTCAATGGCCTGCTCAACACCCCCGGCTTCGACACGGTCGACTTTTCCTCGCTGAAGGTCACCCTGGGCGGTGGCATGGCGGTGCAGCGTGCCGTGGCCGAGCGCTGGAAGAAGGTCACCGGGGTGACCCTGGTCGAGGCCTATGGCCTGACCGAGACCTCACCGGCGGCCTGCATAAACCCGCTCACCCTGACCGAATACAACGGCTCGATCGGCTTGCCGATCCCGTCCACCGATGCCTGCATCAAGGACGACAACAGCGCCATCCTGCCGCTGGGCGAGGTCGGCGAGCTCTGCATCAAGGGCCCGCAGGTGATGAAGGGCTACTGGCAGCGCCCGGAGGAAACCGCCAAGGCGATCGATGCCGACGGCTGGCTGCATACCGGCGACATGGCGAAGATGGACGAACACGGCTTCTTCTACATCGTCGACCGCAAGAAGGACATGATCCTGGTGTCCGGCTTCAACGTGTACCCGAATGAAGTCGAGGACGTGATCGCGATGATGCCGGGCGTGCTGGAAGTGGCCGCGGTCGGTGTCCCGGACGACAAGTCCGGCGAGGTGGTGAAGGTGGTCATCGTGAAGAAGGACCCGAACCTGACCGCCGAAATGGTCAAGGAGCATGCCCGGGCCAACCTGACCGGCTACAAGCATCCCAAAATCGTTGAATTCCGAAAGGAGCTGCCGAAGACCAATGTCGGCAAGATCCTCCGTCGCGAACTCCGCGATACGCCCGCCCAGTAAGGGTTTTCGGCAATTTGAACGGCACCGGGCCCGGGGCGGAAACGTCCCGGGCCCTTTCGCATGCGACGCCCCTGGGGCGGTGTAGCATCGCCGCGTGTGTGGACCGTTCGGCCCGCCGGCCACCCACCTGACACTGCGGGCCGCATGCCGAGGACCCTTCCATGAGTACCATCGAAAAGCTGCCTTCAAGCGGCTCACCGTTCGCCACCATCCGTACCGAAGACAGCGCCGACGGCGCTGCCCACTGGCTGTTCATGCACGCCGATGCCGCCACCGGGATCCGCCCCTGCTGCCGCAAGGACATGCTCGACGAAATGTGGAGCTACATGGCGGCCATCACCCGCAGCCCTGCCGAACGCCACAACGGAACCTTGCGGCATTTCGTGCTGGCCTCCGATGCCGTCGCCTACAACCTGGGCGGCGACCTGGACCTGTTCACCCGCCTGATCCGCGAAGGCAACCGCGACCTCCTGCTGAACTACGCCCAGCGCTGCGTGGAGGGCGTGCACCACCTGCATACCGGGTTCGGCGGTGATGTCCGTTCGATCGCGCTGATCCAGGGCGACGCCCTCGGCGGTGGCCTGGAAATGGCCCTGGCCTGCCACACCATCGTCGCCGAGGAAGGCAGCGGACTGGGCCTGCCGGAGGTGCTGTTCGGCCTGTTCCCGGGCATGGGCGCCTATTCCTTCCTGTGCCGCCGGGTGTCGCCGCATCTGGCCGAGAAGATCATCCTCGACGGCCGGGTCTACAGCGCCGAGGAAATGCATGCGATGGGCGTGGTCGACGTACTGGTGAAGAAGGGCGAAGGCCGGGCCGCGGTGGAAGAACTGATCCGCCAGCAGCAGCGCACGCCGCAGTCCTATCTGGCGATGAACGCCGCACGCGCCATCGCCCAGCCGGTCAGCTACGACGAACTGCTGGAGATCACCAAGGTATGGGTCGATTCCGCCCTCGCACTCGGCGACCGCTCGCTGCGCACCATGGATCGCCTGATCAAGGCCCAGACCCGTCGCGCCAGCCTCGACGCAGCCTGATTCATCCCTCCCCCAGGATGGGTTCAAGCCCGGTTGGCCACCGGGCTTTTTTTATGGACCATGCCGTGGTTCAGCGCGCCTCGCCATCGTCGGCAGCGCCGCGCAGCCGGCGTTCGGCCCGTGCCTCCAGTGCACGCCGGCCTTCCTTGATCGCCTCCTGCAGGATGCCCAGGCGCGTGCGCCATTCGGTCTTCAGCTGCCAGTCGGCCATCCGCATCAGCTCGCCGGCACGGTTGGACGCGCGCATCAGGCCGAGGTTGCTGGCCACGCCCTTGATCGCGTGGGATTGTTCGCGGAACACATCCCACCGCGTGGCCTCACCGGCCTGCTCGGCCTTGCCCATGCAGCCCGCCACGTCCTCCAGGCATTGGCGGATGAACTCACGTTCGAAGCCCTCGCCCATGCCCAGCGAGGCCAGCTCGTCCAGCACGCTGCTGTCGAGCACCCCATCCTGCAGCGCCATCGGTCGCACCACCGGTGCGGCCATGGTCTTCAGCTGGGCGTTGCTGGCGATCTCCGCCAGCGTATCGAGCAGGCGCACCGCCACCACGGGCTTGGCCAGGAACGCATGCGCCCCAGCCTGGGTACAGCGCTGGATCGCCTCGGGCGTGACATCGGCGCTGAGCACCAGCACCGGCGTGCGCGGTCCGCCGCCGGCCTGCATCACCCGCAACTCCTTCAGCATGTCCAGCCCGCTCATGCCCGGCATGTGCAGGTCGACAATGACCGCGTCGAACTCACTGTCGGCCAGCGCATCCAGCACCGCCTCACCGCCATCCACGCACAGCACGCGATGCCCGGCCTTCTGCAGCAGGCGCTGCAGGACCATGCGGTTGGCCTCGTGGTCGTCGGCCACCAGGATCTGCATGCTGCGCACGCGGGCGCGATGGCGCAGGAACGGGTCGGCAAATGCGATCACGTTGCCGCCCGGCCCCACGTCTTCGTCGCCGGTCAGGCTCGGCACCGCACCCGGCACCTGCGGCTGCGGCGGCGCGAACGGCAGCTCGACCCAGAAGTGGCTGCCGCGAGGCGGGTTTTCCAGATAGCCGATATCGCCGTCCATTGCTTCGACCAGGCCCTTGGCGATGGTTGTGCCCAGCCCGGTGCCCTCGTGGCGACGCGCCATGCTGACGTCAGCCTGCTCGAAGGCATCGAACAGCCGCGCACGCATGGCCGGGGCCACGCCGATGCCGGTGTCGAGGATGTCGAAGCGCAGCCGCACCGCGCCACTGGTATCGGCCTGCACCACGCTGACACGGATTTCGACCCGGCCGTGATCGGTGAACTTGACCGCGTTGCCGGCCAGGTTCAGCAGGATCTGCCGCAGGTGCCCGACGTCTCCGCGCACGCGTGGCGGCACGCCATCGGCGACCTTCACCCGGTAATCCAGGCGCTTGGCCTTGGCCTGCGGCAACAGGATCAGCCCGATCGCCTGGATCACGTCGGCCACGGCGAAGTCTTCGGCCACCACGCGCAGCTTGCCGGCCTCGATGGCCGAGATGTCCAGCACTTCCTCCACCAGCGCCAGCAGGCTGCGCGACGACGCCTGGATGGTGTTGAGGCACTCGCGCTGCTCCTCGTCCAGGCGCGTGGTCGCCAGCACTTCGGTCATGCCGTTGAGGCCGTTCAACGGCGTGCGGAACTCGTGGCTCATGTTGGCCAGGAAACGGCTCTTGGCCTCGCTGGCACGGCGCGCCTCGGCCATCGCTTCGGTCAGCTGCCGCAGCAGTGTCGAGAAGTACAGCGGCACCGCCGCCAGGCCGAGCCAGAGGCCGATGGCCAGACGGAAATTCTGTTGCCAGTAAGGCGTCAGCAGCACCGTGCAACCGAAGCTCACCATCGCCATCGCCACCGCCACGTACAGGTAGTGGTTGCCGAAGCGCATGCCGTT
Source organism: Stenotrophomonas sp. YJH_SMC_122 (assembly GCF_059369535.1). NCBI lineage: Bacteria > Pseudomonadati > Pseudomonadota > Gammaproteobacteria > Lysobacterales > Lysobacteraceae > Stenotrophomonas > Stenotrophomonas sp. YJH_SMC_122. The sequence continues at coordinate 22,527 of NZ_JCAFST010000010.1, forward strand.
GCCGACCGTCACCCACATCACCACGATGTAGACCCAGGCCAGGGGCTCGCCCATCTGCACCATGCCGGCAGCGATCAGGCCATAGTCGGCGAGCATGCCCAGCACGCGGCGGGGATCGGAACGCGCCGGCCGCCACAGCAGCCAGCCGAACAGCAGCAGCGACAGGCTCAGGCCGGTCAATACGATCGCCAGCACGCCCACGTACTGCGTGTGCGGCAGGTCGTGGCGCGGCGCCGGCAACAGCACATAGGCCAGGATCAGGCTGATCAGGACAATACGGACGATCTGCTGGCCGTGTTCGCTGTCCTGGCGCTGGGACAGGCGCAGCCGCAGCCGCGACAACAGCCGTTTCACGCGCCCAGCCCCGGGCGCGCGGACGCCATCGAATGCTCGGCGCAGATCTGGTCCAGCTGTTCGCGGCCGCGCAGCAGCGCGTCCACGCATCGGGGATCGAACAGCCGGCCACGCTGGGCGTAGAGATAAGCCAGGGTGGCTTCCATGGTCCATGCTTCCTTGTACGGACGGGGCGAAATCAGGGCGTCGAAGACATCGGCGACAGCCACGATGCGCGCTTCCAGCGGAATCGCATCGCCGACCAGCCCATCGGGATAGCCGCTGCCGTCGTAGCGCTCATGATGACGCAGTGCGATCAACGCGCCAACCTGGATGAAACGATTCTGGCTGCCGCTCAGCAGTTCATGGCCAATCCGCGGGTGCCGGCGCATGATCGCCAGCTCCTCCTCGTTGAGCTTGCCCTGCTTGAGCAGCACCGCATCGGGAATGGCAATCTTGCCCATGTCATGCAGCGGCGCAGCCATTTCGATCAGGCGCACCTCCTCCTCGGGCAGCCCGAGCTGTTCGGCAATCAGGCCGGCCACACGTGCCATGCGCTCCAGGTAGGCGCTGGTGCCGGCATCACGGAACTCGATCGCGCGCGCCAGCCGCGACAGCGTTTCGCGCTCCCGCTCTTCGACCTCATGCATGCTGGCCAGCAGGCGCTGCTCCAGCGACAGCGCCCGTTGCTTCACGTTCTCGGTCTGCTGGCGCAGCTGCAGCAGGTTGTAGCAGCGCGCACGCAGTTCGCGCGGGCGGATCGGCTTGACCAGGAAGTCGATGACCCCTGCTTCCAGTGCCGCCTGCCGGATCGGCTCGTCACCGACCACGGTGATCAGGATCACCGGAATGTCGCGGTGCTTGGGCAGCCGACGGAAACGACGAGCGAATTCCAGCCCGTCCATCTCCGGCATGCGGTAATCGAGCAGCAGCAGGTCGACCGGATGGGCTTCGCACCAGGCCAATGCGGTCAGCGGATCGCCGAAGTCATACACGCTCAGTTCCGGCGCGATGTCTTCGATGACGTGACGCAGCATCGTCCGGGCGGAAGTCTGGTCATCAACGATGACGATATTCAACGCGTACTCTGCCTGGTTTTTCGACCACGCTGGATCATCAGCAGGCGAGGATACTCTGCCGCTGCGAACGCTCGCACCCTGCATCGGCCTGACTCCCGTGTCGTGCATCCCGATTCATGATCGTCATCACAATGTGAAGCGGACTCCCCACACCGTGCCTTCCCCTGACGCCGATCAAGCCATAACAGGCGTCAAGGTAGTGCAATTACGATACGCCGAGTGCGGGACGCGTCAATCGCGCCGTCTCGTTTCGGGACGGCGCGCACAAACGGGAGTCAAAAAGGTGACTTACTGCTCCGGACGCATGTACGGGAACAGCAGCACATCGCGGATCGAGCTGCTGCCGGTCAGCAGCATCACCAGACGATCGACGCCGATGCCCAGGCCGCCGGTCGGGGCCATGCCGTACTCCAGCGCACGGATGTAGTCGGCGTCGTAGTGCATGGCCTCGTCGTCGCCACCTTCCTTCGCGGCCACCTGGGCCTGGAAGCGCTGGGCCTGGTCTTCCGGGTCGTTCAACTCGGAGAAGCCATTGGCCAGCTCCTTGCCGTTGACGAACAGCTCGAAGCGGTCGGTGTAGCCCGGATCATTGTCGTTGGCACGGGCCAGCGGCGAGACTTCCACCGGATGGTCGGTGATGAAGGTCGGCTGGATCAGGGTGTGCTCGACGGTGGCCTCGAAGATCTCAAGCAGCAGCTTGCCCCAGCCGTAGGACGGCTTGACGCGGATGTTCAAGCGCTCGCAATGGCGCAGCAGCGCGTCACGGTCGGTGCAGTCGGCAACCGAGATTTCCGGGTTGTGGTGGCGCACGGCTTCGTCCATGCGCCAGCGGCGGAACGCCGGGCCCAGGTCGATCTTCGCACCGTCCCACTCGACCTCGGTGCTGCCGTTGACCGTCTTGGCCACGTCACGGATCACGCCTTCGGTCAGGTCCATGATCTCGTTGTACGTGGCATAGGCCTCGTACAGCTCCATCATGGTGAATTCCGGATTGTGGCGGGTGCTGACGCCTTCGTTGCGGAAGTTGCGGTTGATCTCGTACACGCGCTCCAGGCCGCCCACGGTCAGTCGCTTGAGGTACAGCTCCGGCGCCACGCGCAGGTACAGGTCCAGGTCCAGCGCGTTGTGGTGGGTGGTGAACGGCTTGGCCGCCGCGCCGCCGGGGATGTAATGCATCATCGGCGTCTCGACTTCCAGGAAGTCGCGGTTGTCCAGCCACGCACGCATGGCGCGGATGATCTTCGAGCGCTTGATGAAGACCGCGCGCGACTCCGGGGTGACGATCAGGTCGACGTAACGCTGGCGGTAACGCTGCTCGACGTCGGCCAGGCCATGCCACTTGTCCGGCAGCGGGCGCAGCGACTTGGTCAGCAGGCGGATCGACTCGGCCTTGACCGACAGCTCGCCGGTCTTGGTGCGGGTCAGGCCGCCTTCGACGGCGATGATGTCGCCCACGTCCCAGCCCTTGAAGGCGGTGTAGGCATCGCCCAGCACGGCCCCCTGCAGGAACAGCTGGATGCGGCCGGACTCGTCCTGGATCTGCGCGAAGCTCGCCTTGCCCATGATGCGCTTGGCCATCAGGCGGCCGGCCATCTTCACCTGGCGGCCGTTGCCTTCCAGCGCCTCGGCGGTCCACTGTCCGGCATCGGCGAATTCTTCCTGCAGGCGGCCGGCGAAGTCCTCACGACGGAAATCGTTCGGGTACGCGATGCCCTGCCCACGCAGCGCTTTGAGTTTCTCACGGCGCTCGGCGATCAACTTGTTCTCGTCGACGGGGGGGGTATCGGTAGCTTCGCTCATGGATCTGCGGGAATCGTGTAGTGAGGGGGGATGCAGCGCCCGGCACAGCCGGTTGCCCAGCATACCAAAACCGCCCAGCCCCAGCCGGGAGAGGGGTCAGATCCCTCTGCTGCGCAAAGGGATCTGACCCCGCCCGGGCCCTCACCTGGACTCTGGATGTCTACCCGTTGCCGGGGAACGCCTGCCGCAGCTCGTCCACCAGCACCCGCTGGTTCTCCGAGTAATCGACCGGTACCGACACCAGGTGCACCCCGCCCTCGTTGAAGGCCGCCTGCAGGGTCGGGATGAACTGCTCGATGGCGGTCACCTCGTGGCCCTTGCAGCCGTAGGCCTCCGCGTACTTCACGAAATCCGGGTTGCTGAAGGTCATGCCGTAGTCGGTGAAGCCATCCACCGCCTGCTTCCAGCGGATCATGCCGTAGGCGCCGTCGTTGAGGATCAGCACCACCAGGTTCAGGCCCAGCCGGCGCGCTGTCTCCAGCTCCTGGCTGTTCATCATGAATCCACCGTCGCCACACACCGCCAGCACTCGTCGTTGCGGGTACAGGATCGAGGCCATGATCGCCGACGGCAGGCCCGCGCCCATGGTCGCCAGCGCGTTGTCCAGCAACAGCGTGTTGGCCACCTGGGTGCGGTAGTTGCGCGCAAACCAGATCTTGTACATGCCGTTGTCCAGCGCCACGATGCCGTCCGGCGGCATCACCTGGCGCACGTCGTGCACCAGCCGCTGCGGGGTGAACCGGGCCTCTTCGGCACGGTCGGCCAGGTGCTCGAGGATGGTCGCGCGCAGCGGCAGCAGCGCAGCGGCATTCGGCACCGCGCCTTCGATGCGGTCGGCCAGTTGGGTCAGCGAACGGCCGATGTCGCCGATCACCTCCACCTGCGGGAAGTACACCTGTTCCACCGCCGCCTGCGAGTAGCCGATATGGATCACGGTCGGCCCACCCGGGCGCATCACGAACGGCGGCTTCTCGGTGACCTCGTGGCCGATGGTCACGATCACGTCGGCCTGGTCGATCGCCATGTGCACGTAATCATGCTCGGTGAGCGCTGCGGTACCCATGTACAGGCCCGAGCCCCCGGCGACCGCGCCCTTGCCCATCTGCGTGGTGAAGAACGGAATGCCGGCGCGCAGCACGAACGCCGACAGCGCCTCGCTGGACTGCGGCCGCGACGCCGCCGAAGCGATCATCAGCAGCGGACGCCGGGCGTTGCGGATGGTCTCTGCCGCCCGATCCAGCGCTTCCGGGCTGGCGATGGGACGATCCACCGCGTGCGGCGGAACCAGCGCCACGCCTTCGACCTCATCGGCGGCGATGTCTTCGGGGAGTTCCAGCAGCACTGGGCCCGGGCGCTCTTCCTGGGCGACACGGAACGCCTCGCGGACGATGGTCGGGATGGTGCGTGCCGAGACGATCTGCCGCGCCTGCTTGGTCAGCGGCTTCATCGTGCCGACGATGTCGACGATCTGGAAGCGCGCCTGCTTGCTGGCGACGATGCCCTTCTGGCCAGTGATCATGATCACCGGCCACGCACCGAGCAGCGCATAGGCGGCGCCGGTGGTGAAGTTGAGCGCGCCCGGACCGAGCGTGGCCAGGCACACGCCCGGCTTGCCGGTCAGGCGGCCATAGGTGGCCGCCATGAACACCGCTGCCTGTTCGTGGCGGGTGATGACCAGCTCGATGCTGGAATGGCGGAGCGACTCGACCACGTCGAGGTTTTCTTCGCCGGGAATACCGAAAATGCGCTCGACGCCTTCGTTCTCAAGTGCGGCGACGAGCAGATCTGAACCCTTGGACATCGGATGCCGTCCTTTGTGCTGGACTGATGGTGGATCGTTGCAGGAGGAATGAGAGCCGCGCGTCAATGCTTGTCGAACCACACTGTCTGCGCGTTGACGAATTCACGGATGCCGAAGTGCGAGAGCTCGCGGCCGAAGCCGCTCTTCTTCACGCCGCCGATCGGCACGCGAGGGTCTGAAGCGGAGAAGCCGTTGACGAACACGCCGCCGGTCTGCAGCCGGCGTGCCAGCTGCATCGCTCGGGCGCGGTCGCCGGTCCAGAGGTTGCCGCTGAGGCCGAATTCGCTCTGGTTGGCCAGTTCCACCGCATGGTCGGCATCGCGGGCGCGGCTGATCGAGGCCACCGGCCCGAACGTTTCCGTATCAAAGGCCTGCATGCCCGGCTCCACGTCCGCCAGCACGGTGGGCGCATAGAACGCGCCCGGGCGATCGAGCTGATGGCCACCGACAAGCAGCTGCGCGCCTGCGTCGACCGAGGCGCGCACCTGCGCGTCCAACTGTTCCAGCAGGTCCTGGCGTGCCATCGGCCCGATGCGGTTGGCCGGGTCGCGGCCATCGCCGATGGTCAGTGCCTGCACCTTCTGGCAGAACTGCGCCACGAAACGATCGTAGACCGCGTCTTCGACGATGATGCGCTTTCCGGCGATGCAGACCTGCCCGGTGTTCTGGAAGCGCGAGGCCACCGCCGCATCAACGGCGGCGTCCAGATCGGCGTCGGCCAGCACGATGAACGGATCCGAGCCACCCAACTCCAGCACCACCTTCTTCAGCGCCTGCCCGGCCTGGGCCGCGATGCTGCGGCCTGCGGCCACGCTGCCGGTCAGGGTCACTGCGGCGATGCGGTCATCGGCGATCGCGCGGCTGGTGCCCTCGCGGCTGATGTTGGCGGCGATGAAGGTGCCTTCCGGCAGCCCGGCATCGCGCCAGGCCGCGTCGAGCAGCTGCGCGGTACCGACGATGTTCTCGGCCGGCTTCAGCAGGAAGCCGTTGCCGCCCATCAGGATCGGCACCGCCGCACGCATCACCTGCCAGTACGGGAAGTTCCACGGCATGATGCCCAGCACCACGCCCAGCGGCAGGTAGGACACGTAAGCCTTGTCGTCGGGCACCTGGGTCGGTTCGTCGCGCAGGAACTGCGCGCCGTGGTCCGCGTACCAGTCGCACAGCACGGCACATTTCTCGATTTCGGCCAGCGCTTCAGCCTGGACCTTGCCCATTTCGGCAGTGGCCAGCGCGGCCAGCTTCTCGCGGTCACGCCGCAGTACGGCGGCCATCGCTCGCAGTACGTCTGCGCGCTCTTCGAGGCTCTTGACGCTCCAGGCCGCAAAGCCGACCTGGCCGCGATCGAGGATTGTTTCCAGCTCGGCATCGGTGGCGAAGGGATGGCTGGCGATCTGCTGGCCGGTGGCCGGATCGCGGGAAATGGCGGTGGTGGGGGCAGCGGACATGCAGGGCTCCTGTTGTCTCGGCAACGGGCAGCGGCCCGTCTTCTGCACAGGAATGTGGACCCGATTGGCGGAGGCAACAAGGCGTCTGCTTATCCTGTGACTTGCACTTACCTGCCTGAATGGGGCTCTTGGCAGGGCTGCGCCCTGCACCCGCAGAGGCTTCAAGCCAAGCCAAGGCAACGGCAACGGCAGAAGCTGGCATTCCGTGGGTTGGCGGGGCGGGTCCGGTTGAGGGGGACGCTGCAAGTACATCCATGTAAGCTCGGTCGCCGCATCCATGCGGCTCACGCCCCCGCAACCGGACCCACCCCGCCTTCGACAGAGTTCTGCGATCTGTCGGGAATACTCTTGGGATCTGACCCCGGAATTTCTTTCGATATCTGACAGATGTGTCGACCAAGGTCGACACCTACCAACGGCCGCGCGAAATTTGTCTGAGGCGGGGCGGTGTGGGTTGGCAGGACCGTTGGCGCCATGGATGGCGCCATCGAGCCCCCATGGACGGGTTTACGGCGTGTCCTGCCAACCCACACCGCCCCGCCATCCCACCGAATGCCCGCCTTTGCTGTTGCCGTTGCTTCGGCCTCTGCGGGTGCAGGGCGCAGCCCTGCCGAACACCCCCTACTTCCGCGGCAGGTAGGTCACCAGGGACAGGTCATGCCGGCTCTCCGGCACCAGCGCCACGTACTGCAGGTCCAGCAACCCGCGCGTGGGGTGGTTCAGCTTCTTCGCCCCTTCATCGAACCGGCGCACGTCGTGCTCCGGCCACCACTGGCGGAACTCTTCGCTGTGCGCGGCGATGTCCTCCACCAGCGCCAGGAACGGCGCCTTGTCCGGCGCCTGCGCCATCGCCGCGCGGAAGCCGGCCAGCAGGCCGCGGGTCATTTCTTCCCAGTTGAGGATCAATGTGCGGTATGGCGGGTACAGGAACATCAGCCGCAGCGTGTTGCGCTCATGCGGCGCCAACTGGCTGTAGTCCACGAACAGATCGGCAATGGCCGGGTTCCAGGCCAGGATGTCAAAGCGGGTGTTGCGCACGTAGGCCGGGATCGGCTGCATCGCCTCCACCAACTGGCGCAGGCCATCGGTCACGCTCTCGTCCGGTGACTCCAGCGGCACGCCGTAGCCGGACAGCGCAAACGCATAGGCGCGCTCGTCGTCGCTCATGCGCAGCACCTGCGCCAGCCGCTCCAGCACCTCGGGCGAGGCGCGCACTTCACGGCCCTGCTCGATCCAGGTGTACCAGCTGACGCTGACCCCGATCGCCAGCGCGACTTCCTCGCGTTTCAGGCCCGGGGTACGCCGGCGCCCGGCCGGCAGGCCGAGCGTGGCGGGGTCGACACGGGCGCGGCAGGCCTTGAGGAAGCCGCCGAGTTCCTTGCGTTCACTTTCGCTGCGCATAATCGGCCCGTCCTACCCTTTGTAGCGTCGAGCCATGCTCGACGCGTCCGCCAGCTCGCGAAAAGCAGCCGAGCGTGGCTCGGCTCTACAAAAAACCAGTTCAGCCACCCTCGGCGTTGCGCGCGAGGGTGATGATCTCCACGCAGGCGCGTCGATCAGGCATCGACGCGCTTGGAGCCCACGGCCAGGCCGGCCTTCAGGCTGGCCTCGACGAACTCGTCCAGGTCGCCGTCCAGCACCTTCTGCGTATCCGAACGCTCGATGCCGGTACGCAGGTCCTTGATACGGCTCTGGTCGAGCACGTAGTTGCGGATCTGACTGCCCCAGCCGATGTCGGACTTGGTCGCTTCCACCGCGTCCTTCTCGGCGTTGCGCTTCTGGATCTCCAGCTCGTACAGCTTGGCCGCCAGCATCTTCATCGCGTTGTCGCGGTTCTGGTGCTGGCTGCGGCCGGTCTGGCAGGCCACGACGATGTTGGTCGGGATGTGGGTGATACGCACCGCCGACTCGGTCTTGTTGACGTGCTGGCCACCGGCACCGGACGAACGGTACACGTCGGTACGCAGGTCGGCCGGGTTGATGGTGATGTCGATGTTGTCATCGATCTCCGGCGACACGAACACCGAGGTGAAGCTGGTATGGCGGCGGTTGTCCGAGTCGAACGGCGACTTGCGGACCAGGCGGTGCACGCCGGTCTCGGTCTTCAGCCAGCCGTAGGCATAGTCGCCTTCCACGCGCAGCGTGGCGGACTTGATGCCGGCGACGTCGCCACCGGAGACTTCCATCAGCTCGGTCTTCCAGCCGCGCGACTCGCACCAGCGCAGGTACATGCGCAGCAGGATCTCGGCCCAGTCCTGGGCTTCGGTGCCACCGGCACCGGCCTGGATGTCGACGAACGCGGCCGCATTGTCCATCTCGCCGGAGAACATGCGCTGGAACTCCAGCTTCTCCACGTGCGCCTGGTGCTTGTCCAGATCGGCAACCACGGCCAGTGCGGTCTCCTCGTCCTGCTCGGACTCGGCCAGCTCCAGCAGTTCGGTGGCATCGTTCAGGCCATCGAGCACCGAGGCGATGCCGCCCACGGTCTTTTCCAGGCTGGAACGCTCGCGGCCCAGGTTCTGGGCGTACTCGGCGTTGTTCCAGACATCGGGGCTTTCCAGCTCCCGCGTTACTTCTTCAAGACGCTCTTTCTTGGCGTCGTAGTCAAAGATACCCCCGAAGCGACAGCACGCGATCAGTCAGATCGGTGATGCGCTGGCGGACAGGATTCAGTTCGATCATGTCGGCGGTTATGCATTCAAAAGATGACTGGTAATGATACCGCAGGCCGGGGATGCCCGGAATGAGGCCTCACCCTGCCCCCAGCGCCTGCCGCAGCAGCGGCAACTGGCGCCGGCTGCAGGGCACTTTCGCCCCGTCGGCCATGTGCAGCAGGGCCTCGCCACCGTCCAGCGGCTCGATCGAGCGCAGCTGGCCGCGGTGGATCAGCCAGCTGCGGTGCGGGCGCAGGAACTCGCCCGGGTCCAGCCGCTGCTCCAGCGCCGCCATGGTGATCCGCAGCGGATAATCGTGGCCGCGCACCCGCAGGTTCACGTAATTCCCCGCCGCCTGGGCGTACTCCACGTCGGCGGTGGCCACCAGGAATTCCTTGCCCAGCTTGCGCACCAGGAAGTGCTGGGGGCGCTCGACCGGCTCCACCGGCGGCCCGACGTCGGGCTCGGCCAGGAGGCTCGCCTCGCCCTGCCTGCGCCTGCCGAACCAGCTGGCAAAGTGCTCAAGCGCCACGAACATCGCGAACGTGCGCACATCCTTCAGGTACTCGTAGGCAAAACGCTCCAACAAACCGGCATCGTCCTGGTAGCGGTAGCCCAGCCACGCGTAGGCCACATGCCGCAGCAGGATCATCCCCGCCACATGCAGCAACGACCAGCCGACACTGGCCAACAGATACAGCGGCAGCCGCCGCGCCCAGGTGTCAGCATGCAGCGGCCAGCGCTCGCAGCCCCACCACAGCAGCGGCAGGGTCAACAGGACCAGGCCGAGGCTGCTGAACTCCCAGACCATTGGCTCCCACAGCCCGAGATCGGCGCCGCGGCGACTGGCGTCCATCACTTCCACCAGCGCATTGGTCACTGCCGAGGCCGACAGGATCGCCGCCCATACCAGCAGGCGGGTTGAAGTACGCCAGCGCGGTGGTCGGCCCTGGGTCATTGCTGCATCCATGTCGTTGCGGTGCTCCAGCCTGCCTCAAGGGACCAAGGGTAGCGGCTCCATTGGTCCCACCACCCCCGCCATTGGTCACTGCGCGGGTTCCGGCGGCCCCTCGGCAGTGGCTGCACGGGCCGGGCGGCGTCACCTTGGCTCGACCTTCCGGCACACCACCACCATGACCCGACGCCACGACATCGACGCCCTGCGCGTGTTCGCCTTCGCCCTGCTGATCCTCTACCACACCGCCATGGCCTACGTGGACGACTGGGGCTTTCACCTCAAGAGCGTGCATACCGCCGAATGGCTGCAGTGGCCGATGCTGTTCGTCAACCGCTGGCGGATGTCGCTGCTGTTCCTGATCTCGGGTATCGCCATCGCCCTGATGCGGCCGGAAGGCAGGTTGCTGCGCTTCGCCGCCCTGCGCACCTGGCGGCTGCTGCTGCCGCTGCTGTTCGGCATGTTCGTGATCGTGCCGATCCAGCCCTACTGCGAAGGCGTGGCCAACGGCCTCGTGGCGCCTGGCTTCGGCCACTTCCTGCTGCGCTACTGGCAGGTGCGGCCGTGGCCGGAAGGCAGCTTCGCCGGCTGGCAGTACGGCATCACCTGGAACCATCTGTGGTACCTGGCCTATCTTTGGAACTACACGCTGGCCTTGGCCCTGTTGATGCCATTGCTGGGAACGGCGGTGGTTCGCCGCGCGATGGCGCTCTGCGCAGCATCGCCTGTGCTGCTGATCGGCCTTCCGTCCGCCCTGCTGCTGGCCTGGGTGATCTGGCTGGAGCCGATCTACCCGTCCACCAACGCCCTGCTCAGCGACTGGTACCAGCACGCGAAGTACGCAACGGTATTCCTGGCGGGCTACCTGCTGGGTCGTGAGCCGGTGTTCTGGGAGCGCGTGGTCGCCCTGCGCCGCACCACGCTATGGCTGGCACTGGCTGCCGTTGGCTGGTATCTGGGGTTGCGCATCCTCGGCCAGGTGCTGCCCGCCGATTCCCCGCTGCGGCAATGGCCCGAACCGTTCTGGGACCTGCAGGGCCGGGCCAGCCAGTCGCTGTACGTCTGGACCGCGCTGCTGAGCATCCTCGGCTGGGGCAAAGTCTTCCTCGACCGCCCGTTCCACTGGCTGCCGTACTGCACCGAGGCGATCTATCCGTGGTACATGCTGCACCAGAGCCTGATCATCGCCCTGCTGTTCTGGCTCAAGCCACTTCAGTTGGGCCCATGGCTGGAACCGGCGCTGCTGCTGGGTGGCACCGTCGGCAGCTGCCTGCTGATCCATGAGCTGCTGATCCGCCGCGTGCGCTGGCTGCGGCCGCTGTTCGGCCTGCGTGCGAATCCGCCAGCGTCGCCGGTTGCACACGCTGCTCGGTTGTAGAGCCGAGCCCGCGCTCGGCTGCCTCTGCCATGAGCCGAGCATGGGCTCGGCTCCATACCAAAGCGGTCGAGCAGGCCTGACTCCACATACGTCCGGGATCGATCAACGCACCTCGAACTCGCCCACAAGCACGGTCTCCGCGCGGTCCTTCAGCCGCATCGTCACCATCTGATCCTTCTGCTTGGCCGTGCCCCAATGGGTGGTCAGGCGCAGCATCAGGGTCGTAGCACCGGTCACCAGCTGCTGGCGGCTGCCGAAATAGTTTGCCTCCACCTTGTACTTGCCGGGCTTGGCGTTGCGCAGCGAGAACTGCTCGGGGCCGTAGCCGCCGGTGAAGTCCTGCGACATCTGCCCGCCCTGGTAGGTCAGCCGGTTGCCGTAGTACGCGCGCTCGCCGTTCGGGTCGGTCACCCACAGGTCCATGTCGCTGTTGTCGGCGTCCCACGACAGCACCACGCGCAGGTCCAGCGGCATCGGCTGCAGCAGGCGCGGGTCGATGCCGGTGGTATCCAGCCGGGGCGTGCTGCCGGCCACCAGGTTGGTCAGCTCATCCAGTGCAATCAGGGCGATGCCATCGAAGCGGCTGTCCCACGGCCGCACCACCACCTGGTACAGCGGCGCCAGCGCCTGCTGTGGCTTGCCTGCCGCTGCCAGCGCCAGGCCCAGGTCGCGGAAGCTCTGCGGTTCTTCCTGGCCCATCGCCAGCACCTGCTCGAATACCGGCACCGCCAGTGCGGGCGCGTCGGCCTGCATCAGCCGGTAACCGAGCACGCGCAGCAGGTGGCGGTTGTCCAGATCCATCTCTGCCAGATTCGACAACACGCGCAGTGCCAGCTCGCGCTGGCCCTGCTCCAGCAGCAGGTCGGCAACATCGAGGAAGAACGCGCTGCTGTCGGCATGGGCATCGCGCTCGGCCAGATAGCGGCCATAGAGCTGCGACGGCGGCCCCTGGCGCAGGCGCCGGGCGATGGCCGAGTCCGGCTGCCAGGCCGCCAGCTGGATGCCGAGCTGGCCGTCGTTGGCGGCCAGCTCGGCATCGACCGTGCCGCCGGTGACCACAATCGCATCCAGTGCGTTCTCCGACGCGGGCGCCGGACGACGCGCGCGTGCGCTGCTGGCCTGCATGCGCTGTTCTGCCGCTGCGGCCATCGGTGCAGGCGCGGGCGGTGCCGCGGGCGCAGGGGCTGCCAGCATCGCCACGGGGGCGGATTCGGCTGCAGAGTCTGCGGATGCAACCTCCAGCACCATTTCCTTGGCCTGCGGCGGCGCATCCTTCGGCCAGCTACGGCTCCACCACTGCTGGCGCTCCTTCCAGCGGGCGGCCACTTCATCCAGGCGCTGGCGATCAGCAGCGGCGCGATCCCTTACCTGCACTGCAAACCTGGCGTCGTACTCGGCGCGCAGCCTGCCGGACGGACGGATCGCATAGCGCAGGTAGTCCTCCAGCGTCTCCAGCACGATCAGCGAGGTATCCGGCCCCACCACGCCAAACTGCTGGGACAGGCGCTGCATCGCCTCGCGGTTGCCACGGCGGTCGGCGGCCAGCTGCTGCAGGCGCGCCTGCGCCCACAGGCCGGACAGCAGCTCTCCGTCGTCGCTCTTCTGCGTGGCGGGCAGCGCCTGCCATTCGCCGCCACCCACGCGCACCCGCATCGGCACACCGTCGGCCGCCAGTCGTGCATGCAGCCACAGCCAGCCCTGGGCTTCACTGCGACGATCGATCACCACGTCCTGCACGCCGCGCCCCGCATCGACCTGCACATCCAGCGGCGACGACAGCAGCGCGCGCGCCGCCGAATCGACATCCTTGCCCAGCGCAACGAAGCGGCCGCCATGCGCCTCACTCCAACCACGCAGCCGCACGACATCAGTGCGCGCACCGGCACTGCTGACCGCAAACAGGCGCTGATCCGGCGCCATCGCCGGCAGCTGTTCCGGCCCATAGGTCAGCAGGCCATCGCTGACCAGCAGGTATTCCTTCACGCCCGGCTGCGGCTGCCACTGTGCCAGCGCGCTGGCACCGTCCGGGCGCACGGCCTGCAGGGCTGCGCGCAGTTCACTCCAGTTGCCGGCGCGGATGCGGAACCGGCGTACCGGCTCGGCGCGGTCGCGCAGCACGGTCAACGCCACGGTGCCGTCACCCAGCGCTGCGAAGTAACGGTCCAGCAGTGCGAACTCGCGCGTGCGATCGCGCTGGCCCGCCGAACCGGAGCCGTCCCACAGCAGGCCGATCTCCCTGGGCAACGTGCGCGGCGTGCTGCTGGCCGCCACCGGCAGCTGCGCCAGCAGGTAATGGCCGTCCTGCCAGGGCGCCACCTGCACCTGTGCCTGGCGGGCTGCCGGCAGGCTCCACTGCAGTTGCTTCGGCAGCTGCGCGCCCTTGCCTTGCCACTGCAGCTGGCCCGCGCTGATGCGGAACGGCGCCGTACCCGCAGCGGTCGCGTCGGGGGCCTGCAGTTTCAGTTCAACCGTGGCTGCAGCGGCGGCAAACTGCAGTGGCAGCGTCCACTGCCAGCCTTGGCCGGCGAAGGCCAACGGCTCGCGAATCACCAGCTGCACGCGCCGGCTACCGCCGGCCGGCAGCGGGTAGATGCGCAACCGGAACTGGTTGCCGGCGGTCTGTTCCAGCAGGCCCGGGTCGACGCCGCGGCGGGCGATCTCCTCGAACACCTGGCGGCCGCGGTCCTTGGGCACAGGCACCGCGTCACGCATCTCGCCGTTGATATCCAGCGCGAAGCCGGTGATCTGCTGGCCATCAGCCAGCGGGAACTGCAGCTCACCCTCCAGCACGCGCCGGTTGGGGTTGTGGAATTCCAGGGTGATCCGGGTCTGGGCGATGCCGGCCTGGACCTCGCCTTCGATGCGGGCGTGTCGTAATTGAACCGGCTGCTCAGCCGCCGGCGCGATCAGCAGCGGCGTGGCGGCCTGCGGCCGGGAGATCGTCGGCGACTGTGCGCCAACGGGCCAGGCCACAAGGGCCAGCAACAACACAGTGCAGCAACGGGCGAAGACCATGACCGGACTCCAGTGGGATCGTGGACCTTTGAACGCACCAGCAGCCGTAACGGGGTTGGGAAACCCAAAAAGGGGACGGAGGGGATTAAGTCGCAACTGGCAAACGAGGCAAAAGCGGCTTAATCCCCTCCGTCCCCTTTTTCTATGCGCTCAGGCAGTGCTCCACGATCAGCTGGATGGCGCTGCCGCCGCGATAGTCGTCGCAGGCGAGACGATAGGCCAGGTGGACGTGACGTGATGGCGCGTTGCCGTGCCAGCCGCCGAAGTGGATCGCGTTGATCGTGCCGGGCACGCCCGGCAGGCGCAGTTCCAGCTTCAGGTGACGCTCCTTCAGCACGCGCCAGTTGGCCACTTCGAAGTGGCCATCGAACAGTGGCTCGGGGAAACCCTGGCCCCACGGCCCGGCCAGGCGCAACGCATCGGCGTGGCGATGGTCCAGCTCGTCCGCGGCCAGTTCGCCGTCGCTGAGCACCTGCTGCTGCAGTGCCGCCGGATCGAGCATTTCCAGCACCACCGCGACGAAGGCGGCCTTGAAGTCATCGACGTGGTCACGCCGAAGGCTGAGCCCGGCCGCCATGGCGTGGCCACCGAAACGTTCGACCAGGCCCGGATGGCGCGCATCGACCAGCGCCAGGGCGTCACGGATGTGCAGGCCGGGAATGGAGCGCGCCGAGCCTCGCAGGGTGTCGGCGCCGGGTTCGGCCGGAGCGAAGGCGATCACCGGGCGATGCAGGCGATCCTTCATCTTCGACGCGACCAGGCCGACCACGCCCGGATGCCAGTCAGCATCGAACAGGCAGGCCGCCACCGGTCGCTGACCGGCCATGTCCAGCACCACCCGGGTCAACGCCTGCTCGGCGTCATCGGTCATCGACTGCTGCACGGCGCGCCGTTCCGAATTGATCTGCTCCAGCGTCTGCGCGATCTCGCGTGCCTGGCGCGGGTCTTCGGTCAGCAGCAGCGCGATGCCCAGCGCCATGTCTTCCAGCCGGCCCGCGGCATTCAGGCGCGGGCCGAGCGCGAAGCCGATGTCGGTGGCTGTGAGGCGCGCGGCATCACGGCCGCTGGCTTCGATCAGCGCACGCAGGCCGACACAGCCCTGCCCCGCGCGCAGGCGGCGCAGGCCCGCGCTGACCAGTGCGCGGTTGTTCGGATCCAGCGCCACCAGGTCGGCGACGGTGCCGACCGCCACCAGGTCCAGCAGCGTGGTCAGGTCCGGCCCCTTCCCATCGGCGAAGACGCCGGCCTCGCGCATCTGCCGGCGCAGCGCCATCAGCACGTAGAAGATCACGCCGACGCCGGCCAGCGACTTGCTGGGGAAGGCATCACCGTCGAGATTGGGATCGACGATGACATCGGCCGGCGGCAGCTGCGGCCCCGGCAGATGGTGGTCGGTGACCAGCACCTTCCAGCCGCGCGCCTTGGCCGCGGTGACACCGGCATGGCAGGCAATACCGTGGTCGACCGTGACCAGCAGGTCTGGCTGCAGCGTGGCCAGCTCTTCCACCAGCGACGGTGACAGGCCATAGCCATGCACCATGCGGTTCGGCACCGCGTGGAAGACGTGTTGCGCGCCGAGCATGCGCAGGCCACGCACGCCGACCGCACAGGCGGTGGCGCCATCGCAATCGAAATCGCCGACCACCAGGATGCGCTTGTCGTTGGCGATGGCCTCGATCAGCAGACCCACCGCATCATCGATGCCGGTCAGCAGCTCAGGCGCGTGCAGATTGCCCAGCTTCGGCTGCGCCAACTCCGGTGTAGCTGCGCCACGGCTGGCATAGAGCCGCGCCAGCAACGGCAGCGTGCCGTCCGGCCAATTGCCGGCTATTACCGCATCGCGGCGGCGGATCGTTGGCGTATCAGAGGCGGGCTGCGCAGCATCGGCGGCAAGGGACATCGGCATCGCCGGTTACGAAAGACCCGCACATCATAACGTGCACCGCTCCCCCGGTCGGCTGCCGCTGCTGACGAGGCACCTTGGCTCTCCGGCCAGCAGCATTTGGATTTCACGACCGCATCTTCCACGCTTGCCTGCCCTGGAACGGACTTCCATCCATGACCCGCACCCTGCTGACCGCGCTGATGGCACTCACCGTGGCCCCGGCCGCCCACTCCGCCACGCCTGAGCCCAGGCCCGGGGTCGAATTCGAACACAACGACTGGTCGCTGGCCTGTGACAACACCCGCACCTGTCGCGCCGCCGGCTACAGTCCGGAACAACCCGGCAATCTGCTCAGCCTGATGCTGGAACGCGCGGGCGGCCCGGGTACGAAGGTGCTCGCGCGGCTGCGCAATGGCGAGGATGGCGAAAGCGCGACGCCGGCCGGGGCGCTGCGCCTGCGCCTGAACGGCAAGGACCTGGGCCCGGTGCGCGACACGGGCGACGGGGACAAAGTGTTGTTGCAGCAGGCACAGACCGATGCACTGGTCGCCGCACTGCCGCGCCAGGCACGCATCGAGATCATCGACGGCAAGGGCAAGGCGTGGCCGATCTCCGACAGCGGTGCAGCGGCCGTACTGCTGAAGATGGACGAGGCACAGGGCCGGCTGGGCACGCCCGGGGCGCTGGTGCGGCGTGGCGACAAGCCCGAAGCGAACGTGCCTGCGCCCTTGCCGGTGCCGGTGATCATGCGCGGCACGCTGGTGGCACCGCGCGCCTCGGACGCGGCGCTGGCGAAGGCACCGGGCCTGCGCAAGGCGCTGATTGCCAGTCTGCCGAAGCCGGATGAGTGCGGTCGCCTGAGCGATGGCGAGGAAGATGAGATCGAGATCCAGCGGCTGGACGCCCAGCATGTGCTGGCAAGCACCCGCTGCTTCGTGGGTGCCTACAACATGAGCAACGCCTACTGGGTGGTGCGAGACAAATCGCCGTACCAGGCGACCTTTGTCACCAACCTGGCCGAAGATTTTGACCGCGATGACGCTACGCTGCGAGGCCGCTCCCGAGGCCGCGGTGTCGGCGATTGCATCTCCGCCAATGACTGGGTGTGGGACGGGGAGCGCTTCGTGAAGAGCAGCGATTTCACGACGGGCCAGTGTCGCAATATGCTCGGCGGGCACTGGACACTGCCGACGGTGGTCAGCGAGGTCCGTTGAGGCGCCGCTACCTGCGGTAGTGCCGGCCGCTGGTCGGCAACCCCGACAAACCCTGGGGGTCAGAGCCGTTTTCCGATGGAAAACGGATCCGACCCCGATCGGTCGACCCCGATCAATCGTGAAGCTGGCGCGGCTTCTTCCAGAACTGCCAGCGCTGGCCGCGGTCCAGCTGGAACTGCAGGCCGTCCTCGAAATCCAGCACCAGCCGCTGCAGCTCACCACGCTTCAGCGCAGCCAGCAGCGGACGGATCGCATCGTTGCCGAGCTGCTGCAGGGAACGCAGCTGGCGCAGATCGACCAGTGCATCCACCGCCTGCTCGCCATCCACGGCTACGCCAGCCGCCAGGGCCAGGCCCTGCAACAGCGCGTCGCGGCTGCGCACCTGCGCGTGTGGGGTGCTGACCGACACCGGCATCACGCCGCCGCCCCAGAACCACAGCGAATTGATCGGCTGCTGTCCCTGAGCGGCGCGCTGCTGGTTCCAGGAATGGTTGTGCAGCAGTACCTGCGCTTCGGTCATCAGCGCCCGCCAGCGACGGCCGCCCTCGCCCTCCGGCAGATGCGAGAACAGGTCATCGCCCAGCACCTCGTCCGGACTATTGAAGTCCGGCAGCACCAGGTCGATTGGAAGCCGCAGGTACCAGCGCGACGGGTCCGGTGCGTCAAGCACGAACCCGGCATCGGCAAACAAGGGCTGCAGCACCGGCAGCAGGGCCAGGCTGTCGGCCAGCGTCGGCCGCAGTGTTTCGCCGTAGGCCATCATCCGCGCGCCATGCATGTCCGGCACCATGCAGGCCGGATCGGCACGCAGCCAGCTGGCGCCGGCGGCATCGCCGACGTCGCGCTGGCGGGTCAGCGCGGCCACCGGCCAGTGCGGCGCGGCAACCGAGAAATGGCGTGCCAGCTGCGCGCGTTCGCCTGGCGCGACCTGCACCGTGGTGGCACGGCCGAGCGCACGTGCCACATCGTCCGGCAGCGCAGCCGCGGCAAAGCGGCTGCGTGCAGGCAACAGCAGGGTCGCCGTCGCCACGTGGTCAGTCCACGTAGCTGACGCTGACGATCTCGTACTCGCGCTGGCCGGCCGGGGCGTCGATCACGATCGAATCGCCTTCCAGCTTGCCGATCATCGCGCGCGCCACCGGCGAGGAAATCGCGATCAGGCCCTGCTTGATGTCCGCCTCCAGGTCACCGACGATCTGGTACTTCTTCTCTTCGTCGGTTTCCACGTCGGCCAGGGTCACGCTGGCGCCGAACACCACCTTGGAGCCGGCATTGAGCTTGCTCACGTCGATGATCTCGGCATGCGACAGCTCGCCTTCCAGCTGCTTGATGCGGCCCTCGATGAAGCCCTGTTCCTCGCGCGCGGCGTGGTACTCGGCGTTCTCCTTCAGGTCGCCATGCTCGCGCGCTTCGGCGATCGCGGCGATCACCTTCGGGCGCTTGACCGACTTCAGGTGATCCAGTTCGTCGCGCAGCTTCTGCGCGCCCTTCATGGTGATGGGGGCTCTCATGCATTCAACTCCTTGTGCAGCTCCTGCAGCGACCAGACGGGGCCGGTGCCGCGGAATTCCAGTGAATCCACCAGCGCCTTGGCGCCGGCAATGGTGGTCGAGTAGGTGACGCGATGCTGCAGCGCCTCGCGACGGATCGAGAACGAGTCGTTGATCGCTGAGCGACCTTCGGTCGTGTTGACGATGTAGACGATCTCGCCGTTCTTGATCGAATCGACGATGTGCGGACGGCCTTCCACCACCTTGTTGATGATCTCGCAGTCCATGCCGTGCTGCTGCAGCCACGCGGCGGTGCCACGGGTGGCAACCAGGCTGTAGCCACGCGCCAGCAGCGCCTTGGCCACCGGCAGCACGCGCTTCTTGTCCGGGTCGCGCACCGACACGAAGGCCTTGCCGACCGGCGGCGCCTTGATGCCGCCGGCTTCCTGCGCACGCGCGAAGGCGGCGTTGAAGGTGCGGCCCACGCCCATCACCTCACCGGTGGAGCGCATCTCCGGCCCGAGGATCGGATCGACGCCCTGGAACTTGGCGAACGGGAAGATCGCTTCCTTCACCGAGTAGTAGTCCGGCACGATTTCCTTGGTCGCACCCTGCTCGGCCAAGGTCTTGCCGGCCATGCAGCGGGCGGCGATCTTGGCCAGCGCCATGCCGGTGGCCTTGGACACGAACGGCACGGTGCGCGAGGCACGCGGGTTCACTTCCAGCAGGTAGACGGTGTCGGCACCTTCGTCGCTGGTCTGGATCGCGAACTGGGTGTTCATCAGGCCCACCACGTTCAGGGCCTTGGCCAGCTCCACCACCTGGCGGCGCAGTTCGGCCTGGGTTTCAGCCGACAGCGAGTACGGCGGCAGCGAGCACGAGGAATCGCCCGAGTGCACGCCGGCTTCTTCGATGTGCTCCATCACGCCACCGATCAGGACGTTGCCGTCCTTGTCGGCGATGATGTCGACGTCGCACTCGACGGCGTTGTCGAGGAAGCGGTCCAGCAGCACCGGCGAATCGTTGGACACCTTCACCGCGTCGCGCACGTAGCGGGCCAGGTCGGCTTCACCGTAGACGATTTCCATCGCACGGCCGCCCAGCACGTAGCTCGGGCGCACCACCAGCGGGTAGCCGATCTCGCGGGCCAGCAGCAGGGCTTCCTGGTCGTTGCGGGCGATGCGGTTCGGCGGCTGCTTCAGGCCCAGCGTGTCGACCAGCTGCTGGAAGCGCTCGCGGTCTTCGGCCAGATCGATCGAGTCCGGGCTGGTGCCGATCACCGGCACGCCGTTGGCTTCCAGCGCGCGCGCCAGCTTCAGCGGGGTCTGGCCGCCGTACTGCACGATCACGCCCTTCGGCTGTTCCAGTTCGACGATTTCCAGCACGTCTTCCAGGGTCAGCGGTTCGAAGTACAGGCGGTCGGAGGTGTCATAGTCGGTCGACACGGTCTCCGGGTTGCAGTTGACCATGATGGTTTCATAGCCATCCTCGCGCAGCGCCAGCGCCGCGTGCACGCAGCAGTAGTCGAACTCGATGCCCTGGCCGATGCGGTTCGGGCCACCACCCAGGATCATGATCTTGTCGCGGTTGCTCGGCGCGGCCTCGCACTCGTCCTCATAGGTCGAGTACAGGTAGGCGGTACCGGTGGAGAATTCACCGGCACAGGAGTCCACGCGCTTGTAGACCGGACGCACCTTGTGCGCACGGCGCAGCGCGCGGATGGCGGCTTCGTTGGTGCCGGTCAGCTGCGCCAGGCGCGCGTCGGAGAAGCCTGCGCGCTTCAGCCTGCGCAGGCGTGCGGCGTCCAGCGCGTCGATGCCACCGGCAGCAACCTCAGCTTCGGCAGCGATGATTTCCTCGATCTGGTCCAGGAACCAGTGATCGATGAACGACAGCGCGTAGATCTCTTCCACGCTCATGCCGGCGCGGAACGCATCGGCGACGAAGAACAAGCGCTCCGGGCCCGGCGCCTTCAGCTCGCGGCGCAGGGTCTGCAGGTCGTCTTCGCTGCCCAGGTCCAGGCCGGTCGGGTCGAAGCCGACCTTGCCGGTCTCCAGGCCACGCAGGGCCTTCTGCACCGACTCCTGGAAGGTGCGGCCCATCGCCATCACCTCGCCCACCGACTTCATCTGGGTGGTCAGGCGCGCATCGGCCGCCGGGAACTTCTCGAAGGCGAAGCGCGGGATCTTGGTGACGACGTAGTCGATGGACGGCTCGAACGAGGCCGGGGTCAGGCCGCCGGTGATTTCGTTCTTCAGTTCGTCCAGGGTGTAGCCGACGGCCAGCTTGGCGGCGACCTTGGCGATCGGGAAGCCGGTGGCCTTGGAAGCCAGCGCCGAGGAACGCGACACGCGCGGGTTCATCTCGATGACGACCACGCGGCCGGTCTTCGGGTTGATGCCGAACTGCACGTTCGAGCCACCGGTATCGACGCCGATCTTGCGCAGCACGGCGATGGAGGCATCGCGCAGGCGCTGGTATTCCTTGTCGGTCAGGGTCTGTGCCGGCGCCACGGTGATCGAGTCACCGGTGTGCACGCCCATCGGGTCCAGGTTCTCGATCGAGCAGACGATGATGCAGTTGTCCGCGGTATCGCGGACCACTTCCATCTCGAATTCCTTCCAGCCCAGCACCGACTCTTCCACCAGCACTTCGGTGGTCGGCGACAGCTCCAGGCCGCGGCTGACGATCTCGACCAGCTCTTCGCGGTTGTAGGCGATGCCACCACCGCTGCCGCCCAGGGTGAAGCTGGGGCGGATGATGGTCGGATAGCCGACGCGGGTCTGGATTTCAAGCGCTTCGTCCAGGGTGTGGGCGACGGCGGCGGTCGGGCACTCCAGGCCGATCTCACCCATGGCCACGCGGAACAGCTCGCGGTCTTCGGCCATGCGGATCGCTTCGCGCTTGGCGCCGATCAGTTCGACGTTGTACTTCTCCAGCACGCCGTTGTCGGCCAGGTCCAGCGCGCAGTTCAGCGCGGTCTGGCCACCCATGGTCGGCAGCAGCGCATCGGGCTTTTCCTTGGCGATGATCTTCTCGACCGTCTGCCAGTTGATCGGCTCGATGTAGACGGCGTCGGCCATTTCCGGGTCGGTCATGATCGTGGCCGGGTTGCTGTTGACCAGCACCACGCGGTAGCCCTCGTCGCGCAGGGCCTTGCAGGCCTGGGCGCCGGAGTAGTCGAACTCGCAGGCCTGGCCGATGACGATCGGGCCAGCACCGATGATGAGGATGGTCTTGAGGTCAGTGCGCTTGGGCATTTTCTTCTCTAAGTCAGTACAGCGTGACAAGGGGGAGTGATCGCACGCTGTCGATCAGGAATCTTGATCCGCAGCGCCGCGCCAGTGGCAGCAGCGATGCGGGGTTTACGGTCCATCGCGACGCCACCGGGGCCGGCGGCGTACTGATCACGCCTTGGCCTGCTCCATCAGCGCCACGAAACGGTCGAACAACGGACCGACGTCGTGCGGGCCCGGGGATGCTTCCGGGTGGCCCTGGAACGAGAACGCCGGCACGTCGGTGCGGGCGACGCCCTGGTTGGTGCCGTCGAACAGCGAACGGTGGGTCACGCGCAGGGTCGGCGGCAGGGTTGCTTCATCGATCGCGAAACCGTGGTTCTGCGAGGTGATCATCACCCGCCCGCTGTCCAGGTCCTGCACCGGGTGGTTGGCACCGTGGTGGCCGTGGCCCATCTTCATGGTCTGCGCGCCCGAGGCCAGGCCCAGCAGCTGGTGGCCCAGGCAGATGCCGAAGGTCGGGATCTTCACGTCGATGAAGGTCTTGATCGCGTCGATGGCGTAGTCGCACGGTTCCGGGTCACCCGGGCCGTTGGACAGGAACACGCCGTCCGGCTTCAGTGCCAGTACTTCGGCGGCCGGGGTCTGCGCCGGCACCACGGTCACTTCGCAGCCGCGCTCGGCCAGCATGCGCAGGATGTTGGTCTTCACGCCGAAGTCGTAGGCCACGACCTTGAACCGGGCCGGCACGCTGACGAAGGCATTGGCATCCAGGTCCAACTGGCCCTCGGTCCAGGTGTAGGTCTTCTCGGTAGTGACGACCTTGGCCAGATCCATGCCCTTCAGCCCCGGGAACTTGCGGGCGGCTTCCAGTGCCTTTTCCACGTCGATGTCGCCGGCCATAAGCGCACCGTTCTGCGCGCCCTTCTCGCGCAGGATGCGGGTCAGCTTGCGGGTGTCGATGCCGGCGATGGCGACCACGCCACGCTGGATCAGCCAGTCCTGCAGCGACACCTGGCTGCGCCAGTTGCTGGGACGGCGCGGAACGTCGCGCACGATCAGGCCGGCCGACCACACCTTGGACGCTTCATCGTCCTGGTCGGTCATGCCGGTGTTGCCGATATGCGGATAGGTCAGCGTGACCATCTGCCGGGCGTAGGACGGGTCGGTCAACACTTCCTGATAGCCGGTCATGGCGGTGTTGAACACCACTTCACCGACGGACAGGCCGGGCGCGCCTACGGATTCGCCCTCGAATACGGTGCCGTCTTCGAGGACGAGGATTGCGGCTTGGGTCACGGGAATCTCACTTTGGCTACCGAGGGGGCTGCCGAAGTCACGCCTGCGCTTCACGGAAATCCGGTTGCAAAAAAGCGCGGACGTACGGTCTGGGACCGGTCCGGCTTTCGTGATTCGGCGAGTGCGAATTGTAGCGCTGCCGGGGCGCTCGCGCCAGCGGTTATCGCGCTTCATGAACAGGCGATTGCGCATTCATTTCAATCCGGCCGCGTATGCGGCACCCGCTACCGGGTAGTGCCGGCCGCTGGCCGGCAATCCCTTTGGCGTCCCGTAACGCAAGGTTGCCGGCCAGCGGCCGGCACTACCGCCTCACGCCAGCAGGTCCCGCACCCGGTAGCTGCCGGGGGCCCGGCCCTGCAGTTGGCGGGCGGCAAACAGGGCGCCGCGGGCGAAGATGTCGCGGTTGGTGGCCCGGTGTACCAGCTCGATGCGCTCGCCCAGCCCGGTGAACTGCACCAGATGCTCGCCAACGATGTCGCCAGCACGCAGGCTGGCGTAATGCGGCTCCGCCCCGCCCCGCTGCGCGGCCGCGCCCAGGGTCAGCGCGGTGCCCGAAGGTGCGTCCTTCTTCTGCGTGTGGTGCGATTCGACGATATCGCAGTCCCAGCCGGCCAGCGCCTGTGCCGCACGCTCGACCAGCTCGTCCAGTACCGCCACGCCCAGGCTGAAGTTCGAGGCCCAGACCAGCGGAATCTTCGCCGCTGCCGCATCCAGCGCCTGGCGCTGCGTGCTGGAAATGCCGGTGGTACCCGACACCAGCCCTGCCCCGCGATCCACGCACAGCGCCAGCAGCGGGTCGAAGCCCTCCGGCAGGCTGAAGTCGATCGCCACGTCGAACACCGGCGCACCGGGCAGTTCGCTGGCCGCGAAGAACGGCACGCCGTCGACCACGCGCTGCGCCGGCGCACGGCCGGTCACCGCAGCCACGATCTGCAGGGTATCGGGATGTTCGGCGGCCAGCCGCAGCAGGGCCTGGCCCATGCGCCCGGAGGCGCCGTGAATGAGCAATCGCAGGGGGGTCTGGTTCATGCCTGAAGGCTAGCGGCAGCACGCCCGCTCCGGCAAGCGCCATCGCTGCGATGCTGCATGCCCCTCGCGCGATGGCGCGCATTCCTCGCGACGTGCGGCGTCATCTGCACGCCTCTGTCAGCCCGCGCGACACCGGCGGTGACGGGTTTGCCACTGGACGCGGCAACGCTCCCCTTCAAGTCTGTGGCCCTTCCCTCAGCCCGGGCAAAACCCATGAAATCCTCGACCGTCTTCAGCAAATGCGCCAGGAAGACCGGTTATGCCGGGACGTCGACCACGCGCTACCGCTTGCTGGATGCCGCCCTGCTTGTCGTGAATCACCAGCGCGCCAGCGAAAGCCGGGGCTTTTATGTGAATGCTGGACTCTACTTTCCAGAGCTGCTCGCGTATCCCCTCGCGCCTGACGATCTTGAAACGGCTTTCCGGTACCGCTCCAGCATTCCCACGCCGCATGTCGACTGGCGGATCGAAGAAACGCCGGGCCTGCGCCGGACCTTCATCCAGCAGGATCTTGATGACCTGCTGGAGGCCGGTAACCGCGACGCGTTGAAGGCCCTGCTGCTCGATGCCCTGGCCGACGTGGCGGGTTTCGCAGCAGCCCATGGAAACCGCGAATCGGTGCGGCGATTGAATCAGGACGGGAACTTCCGCGCGATCATCCGCAGAGAGGTCTGAACCCCGGCGCGTGCGAACCAGGGTTCGCACCCACAGGTGGAAAGTTCGCAGCCTCCGGACAGCCGCCGTCGAGCATGGCTCGACGCTACTTCTTGGTCGGCCCGCAGCTGTCGCAACCGCCACAGGCGCCACCACCTCCACTGGCCGGCGGCGCGACCCTGCGCCCCAGCGCCTGCAGCCAGGCCGCGCGCCCCGGCTTCAGCAGGGCCAGCGCCAGCGTCCCGCGCAGCGTGCGCACGGTGCCCGGGAACTGCTTCTTCAGCACCACCCAGGCACTGACCAGCACGGCCACCGCGATGATCAGGTACTGGATCAGCAGGCCGGTATCCATCAGCCGCCTCCCAGCGCCCTGGTCACCTGGTAGGTGATCAGCGCGGCCACGTAGGCCGCAGCAAACAGGTAGAACGCGGCAAAGCCCATCTGCTTCCACGAGTTGGTCTCGCGCTTGATGGTAGCCAGCGTCGAGATGCACATCGGGGCGTAGATGTACCAGACCAGCAGCGACAGGGCCGTGGCCAGCGACCAGCCATCGCTGATCAACGGGGTCAGCGCCTGGCTGGCGGCATCGTCATCGGCGGCCGACAGCGCATACACGGTGGCCAGCGACGACACCGCCACCTCACGCGCGGCCAGGCCCGGAATCAGCGCGATGCAGATCTGCCAGTTGAAGCCCAGCGGTGCGAAGAACACCGCCATCGCATGGCCGATCCGGCCGGCGTAGCTGTAGTCGATGGCCGGCATCGTGGCATCGGCCGGTGCCGCCGGGAACGACAGCAGCACCCACAGCAGGATGGTCAGCGCCAGGATGATGCCGCCGACACGCTTGAGGAAGATCATGCCGCGCTCATACAGGCCGACCGCCAGGTCACGCACGTGTGGCAGGCGGTACGACGGCAGCTCCAGCATCAGCGGATGCTCGCTTTTGTCGCGGCGCCACTTCTTCATGATCCAGGACATCGCCAGCGCACTGAGGATGCCGGCCGCGTACAGGCCGAACAGGACCAGGCCCTGCTGGTTGAACACGCCCCACACCGTCTTCTGCGGAATGAAGGCACCGATCAGCAGCGCGTACACCGGCAGGCGCGCCGAGCAGGTCATCAGCGGTGCGACCAGGATGGTGGCCAGGCGGTCGCGCGGGTCCTGGATGCTGCGCGTGGACATGATGCCAGGCACCGCGCAGGCGAAGCTGGACAGCAGCGGGATGAACGAGCGGCCGGACAGGCCGGCGGCGGCCATCATGCGGTCGAGCAGGAATGCCGCACGTGGCAGGTAGCCGGATTCCTCCAGCACCAGGATGAAGAAGAACAGGATCAGGATCTGCGGCAGGAACACCACCACGCCACCGACGCCGGCGATGATGCCGTCGGTCAGCAGGCTGGCCAGCGGACCCTCCGGCAACACGCTGCCAACGAGAGCACCGAGCCAGGCGAAGCCAGCCTCGATGCCATCCATCAACGGCGTCGCCCACGCGTACACCGCCTGGAAGATCAGGAACATCACCACCGCAAGGCTGATCAGCCCGAACACCGGGTGCAGCAGCCAGCGGTCCAGCGCGTCGTCGATCTTCGCGGTCCGCGCCGGCATCCGCACGGCGACCGACAGGATCTCGCGCACCTTGGCGTGGTAGTCGATGCCACCTTCCGGGCCCGGCACCGGCGCATCCAGGTGCGGCACCATCGCATCGAGGCGCTCGACCAGGGCCCTGGCACCCTGCTTGCGCACCGCCACGGTCTCCACCACCGGTACGCCCAGCTCGCGCTCCAGCGCGGCCACGTCCACCTGGATGCCACGGCGCTGGGCCGCATCGACCATGTTCAGGGCGACCACCATCGGCTTGCCCAGCTCGCGCAGTTCCAGCGCGAAGCGCAGGTGCAGGCGCAGGTTGGTGGCGTCGATCACGCACAGCAGCACATCCGGCGCGGCTTCGCCCGGGTAGAAGCCCCGGCACAGGTCACGGGTGATCGCCTCGTCCAGGCTGGCCGGATGCAGGCTGTAGGCGCCCGGAAGGTCGAGTACCGCGAACTCGCGGCCGGACGGCGCACGCAGGCGGCCTTCCTTGCGCTCTACGGTGACGCCGGTGTAGTTGGCGACCTTCTGCCGGCTGCCGGTCAGCTGGTTGAACAGCGCGGTCTTGCCGCTGTTGGGGTTCCCGACCAGCGCGATGCGCAGCGGTGCAGCGGAGACAGTAGCGGTCATGCACGTCGTTCCTGGCTGGCGGCGTCGACCACGACGCGCTTGGCTTCGCTGATCCGCAGCGCGAACCGGGTGAACCCGACCTGCACCAGCAGCGGTTCGCCTCCCACCGGGCCCTTGGCCACCAGGCGTACTTCCTCGCCATTCACGAAACCCAACTCGCGCAGGCGACGGGCAATGGCATCGTTGGCATGCAGGTCCTGCACGGACTCGACCACGGCCGAGGTGTGCAGCGGCAGTTCGGACAGCGTCATCTAGCGTGTTCTCTGCTGGATGTAAATGGTTCTCGATTCTAACATTCCCGCGTCGCGTCATGGCCCATGACCAATGGCCCGCTATGATCCATACAGGTATGGAGTGACCCTGGAATCCCATGAACGATGCTTTGCAGATCGAGCGCCGCGGCGCCGTCCTCACCCTCTGGCTGAACCGGCCGGAGCTGCACAACGCCTTCGATGCCAGCCTGATCGCGCGGCTGACCGCCGCGCTGGAGGCCGCCGGGCGCGACGATTCGATCCGGGCCGTGGTGGTGGCCGGTCACGGCGCCTCCTTCTCGGCCGGTGCCGACATGCAGTGGATGCGCGGCATGGCGGCGGCCAGCGAAGCCGACAACCGCGAGGACTCGCTGGCCCTTGCACGGCTGATGCGCACCCTGGACGAGCTGCCCAGACCGACCCTGGCCCGGGTCCACGGCGCGGCCTTCGGCGGCGGTGTCGGCCTGGTCGCCTGCTGCGACATCGCCATCGCCAGCACCTCGGCCCGCTTCGGCCTGACCGAAAGCCGCCTGGGCCTGCTGCCCGCCGTCATCTCGCCCTACGTGATCGAGGCCATCGGCCCCCGCCAGGCCCGTCGCTGGTTCGCCACCGGCGAGCACTTCGATGCCGATACCGCGCTGCGCATCGGCCTGGTCCATCAGCTGGTCGAGCCCGAGCGCCTGGACGAGGCGCTGGAACGCCAGCTGGCGCTGCTCGACAAGGCCGGCCCGATCGCCTCGTCCACCGCCAAGCAGCTGGTGCGGCAGGTCCGGGACAGCCATGACCGCGACGCCCTGGATCGCGATAACGCGGCCCTGATCGCGCGCCTGCGGGTGTCCGCCGAGGGCCAGGAAGGCCTGGGCGCCTTCCTCGACAAGCGCGCCCCCCATTGGGTCACGGAAGCCTGAACATGCTCGATCATCTTGGTTTGACCAGCGCCGACCTAGCGCGCAGCAAGACCTTCTTCCTGCAGGCGCTGGCGCCGCTGCAGATCGGCGTGGTGATGGAAGTGAGCGCCGAACAGACCGGCGACCACGACCACGTCGGCTTCGGCAGCGACGGCAAGCCGTTCTTCTGGCTCGGCAATGGCGGCACCGCCAGCCACGGCGTGCACGTGGCCTTCGCCTGCGCCCGCCGCGCGCAGGTGGACGCCTTCCACGCCGCTGCCCTCGCCGCCGGTGGCCGCGACAACGGCGCCCCGGGCCTGCGCCCGTGGTACCACCCGGATTACTACGCTGCCTTCGTGCTCGACCCGGACGGCAACAACATCGAAGCGGTCTGCCACCTCCCCGCCGCCGGGGTGGCCGCATGAGCGACTACGTCCGCATCGTCGAGGTCGGCCCGCGTGACGGCCTGCAGAACGAAAAGCAGTTGGTGTCCACCGCCGACAAGATCGAACTGATCAACCGCCTGTCGGCCACCGGCCTGCGCAGCATCGAGGCGACCAGCTTCGTCAGCCCGAAGTGGATTCCGCAGCTGGCCGATGCCGCCGAGGTCTACGCCGGCATCCAGCGCCGCCCCGGCATCCACTACCCGGTACTGGTGCCGAACGAACAGGGCTACGACCGCGCCCGAGCGGTCGGCGTCGAGGAGGTGGCGGTGTTCACTGCCGCGTCCGAGGCGTTCAACCGCACCAATACCAATGCCAGCATCGACGCGTCGCTGGCCCGGTTCGAGCCGATCCTGCGCCGCGCAGCCGCCGATGGCGTGCGCGTGCGCGGCTACGTCTCCACCGTGCTCGGTTGCCCCTACCAGGGCGAGGTGCCGCTGGCCGACGTGGTGCGCGTGGCGCGCGCGCTGCACCAGATGGGCTGTTACGAAATCTCGCTGGGCGACACCATCGGCGTCGGCACCCCGCGCAAGGCACGGGCGATGCTGCAGGCGGTGGCGGCCGAGATTCCGATGGAAGCCTTGGCCGTGCACTTCCACGACACCTACGGCCAGGCCATCGCCAACATCGCCACCTGCCTGGAAGAAGGCGTGCGCGTGGTCGACAGCGCCGTGTCCGGCGCCGGTGGCTGCCCGTATGCCAAGGGTGCCAGCGGCAACGTCGCCAGCGAAGACGTGGTCTACCTGCTGCAGGGCCTGGGCCTGGACAGCGGCGTGGACTTGCCGGCACTGGCCGAGACCGGCCGCTGGCTGGCTGGCCTGCTCGGTCGCGCCACCGCCAGCCGCACCGGCCAGGCGCTGGCCGCCGCAGGTTGACCGTCGCGCTGCGCCGCCCTGCTGCGGCGGCGCAGTGCACAACAGCGACGGTCGCCGCTTCCGTTAGAATCGGCGGTTCTCGAACCAGCAGGACCGTGCAATGCAGCTGTCTTCCGTACGTGCCGTGATCACTGGCGGCGTCTCCGGCCTCGGCCTGGCCGTGGCCCAGCACCTCGTCGCCCAGGGCGGCAAGGTGGCCCTGTTCGACCTCAACGACGACAAGGGTGCAGCTGCCGTTGCCGGGCTGGGTGCCGACAAGGCCCGCTATTTCAATGTCAACGTCAGCGATGAGGCGGCCGTGGCTGCAGCCATCGACCAGGCCCACGATTTCCTCGGCGGCCTGAACGTGGCGATGAACTGCGCCGGCATCCTCGGCGCCGGTCGCGTGCTCGGCAAGGAAGGCCCGATGCCGCTGGCCGGCTTCCAGGGCACGGTGATGGTCAACCTGGTCGGCAGCTTCAACGTCGCCAAGGCCGCGGCCAACCGCATGCAGCACAATGAAGCCGGCACCGACGGCGAGCGCGGCGTGATCATCAACACCGCCAGCATCGCCGCCTATGAAGGCCAGATCGGCCAGGCCGCGTATGCCGCCAGCAAGGGCGGCGTGGTGTCGATGACGCTGCCGATGGCACGCGAACTGTCGCGCTTCGGCATCCGCGTCAACACCATCGCCCCAGGCGTATTCTGGACGCCGATGGTCGATGGCATGCCCGAAGCCGTGCAGCAGTCGCTGGCCGCCTCGATCCCGTTCCCGCCGCGCCTGGGCAAGCCGGAAGACTTCGCCAGCCTGGTCGGCTTCATCCTTGGCAACACCTACCTCAATGGCGAGACCATCCGCCTGGACGGCGCTACCCGCCTCGCTCCGAAGTGATTCCCCCGGGCGCCGGGACGGCGCCCTCCCCCAACGACCTAGATCACCATGAAAGCCAACGACATCAAGAAGGGCAACGTCGTCGAGTACAACAACGGCGTGTACCAGATCCGCGACATCGAGCGCAGCTCGCCGCAGGGTCGCGGCGGCAACGTCCGCTTCCGCTTCATCATGTACAGCGTGCCGGGCGGCAACAAGCTCGACGCCAGCTTCGATGCCGACGACAACCTGGTCGAGGTCGAACTGCTGCGCCGCCAGTCCACCTATTCGTACAAGGACGGCGATGCCTTCGTGTTCCTCGATGACGAGGACTACACCCCGTACACCCTGGATGCGGACGTGATCGGCGACGACGCCGGTTACATCACCGACGGTCTGACCGGCATCTACGTGCAGGTGATCGACGAGCAGCCGGTGGCGATCCAGCTGCCGGCCTCCGTGGTGCTGGAAGTGATCGAGACGCCGCCGGAACTGAAGGGTGGCACCGCCACCAAGCGCCCGAAGCCGGCCAAGCTCAACACCGGCATCGAGATCATGGTGCCGGAGTACATCGTCAACGGCGAGCGCGTGCTGGTGAACACCGCCACCGGTGAATTCGCCGGCCGTGCCGACTGAGCACCCTGCGCCGATCGCCTGCCGCTCCCTGCCTGCGGCGTGTTCGCCGCAGGCAGCGGACGGATCATCGGTGGCAGCGGTTGTGTAGAGCCGAGCCCACGCTCGGCTGCTGTGGGCTGGACAGCTACTGCAGCCGAGCGTGGGCTCGGCTCTACAGGTAACTTACGGCTGTTTCGCACCGAAGTTGCCGCAGCCATGGTACTGGCGGGTACCGACAGTCAGCATCGCCTTGGCCTCGAATGTCTCGCCGCTCATGTCATCCTGGCAGGTGGTGCGCTGGAAGCTGAGCTTGACGTCGGTGCCGTCGGACGCCTTCCCGCTCCATCCATCAGCGCCCTGGGTGGGTTTGGCCACGTCGAAGCGGCGCTCGCCATAGTCAACTTCCACCTGCAGGCCCGGCATATCGCCATCGACGACTGCAAGCCATCCAGGTTCATTGCCGGTGGCACGGAACGCGGCATTGCCGGCGCTGCCATCGCCTTCGGTAGCTTCCACCGCATGGCACTCGCGATCCGGTTCGCCCTTCAGGCTCAGCAGGCCATCATTGCTGCCCCTGGTCCAGAAGCTGTTGCCAAGGCCATCGCTGTACTTGGCGCCGGATGCCGCGCGCTCGGAGGTCATGGCGAAGCTACGCTCGCCGATCACCAGCGTGGCAGCATCCTCGCCATTGAATGTCGCGCCCACACTCAGATCACCACACTGGTAGGCGGTCTCGCTGCCACCTTCCGTGTTGGCGCTCGGCTGCGGCGTGGCAGGCGGGGCGTCATTGCTGCCCGCCGCGGGTGCCTGGGCCGGCTGGCACGCGGCCAGGACCAACCCCAGGGAGGCTGCCAACAGACTGGGAACTACACGCATGGCTCGACTCCTTGTCGACACTACAGGAATGCTCGACCCTACCACCTCGTGGTGAGCGGGGCCTGAAAACGGCCTGACCGCACTCATGAGGCCAGCGCCGCCATCGACAGCAGCTGCGCGCCACTGCCGCCGGAACTGCAGGTCCAGACCCGCAACAGGCGCAGCTTCACTTCGCGCTCGCGGCCCTGCTGCCAGACCGACATCCGTACGTCGCTGGACAGCAGTGCCAGGCGACCACACAGCAGCGTTTCAGCTGCGTGCAATTGCAGGCCTCGCACCTGCAGGCTACCCGCCAGCCAATCGCCCAGCCACGGCAGCTCGAGCATGCGGCCGCCGTGGCCGTCCATCATGAACAAGGCCGGCGATACCAGCGCGGCCAGCGCATCGTGATTGTTCTCCAGCAGCGCTGCGCACAGGCGCTGCTCCAGCGCCAGCAACTGCTGCTCATGCAGATCTTCAACGATGTTCCGTTCCATCCACGGTTCCTCCCGGCATCGGCCGGCGCCTGCGCAGGCGTTGCGCGATCCACTGCCGCGCGCCCTGCACCACTACATAGAAGACCGGCACGAAGAACACGGCCAGCACGGTCGCACTGACCATGCCGCCGAACACACCGGTTCCAATCGCCTGCTGGGTTTCCTTCGACGCGCCCTGCGCCAGCATCAGCGGCACCACGCCCAGCGCGAATGCCAGCGAGGTCATCACGATCGGCCGCAGTCGCAGCCGCGCTGCCTCCAGCGCTGCTTCAACCAGGCCGCGACCCTGCTGCTGCAGCTGGCGCGCGAATTCGACGATGAGGATCGCGTTCTTCGCCGACAGCCCGATCACGGTGATCATCCCGACCTTGAAGAACACGTCGTTGGGCATGCCCCGCAACAGCACCGCGGCGACCGCGCCAAGCAGGCCCAGTGGCACCACCAGCAGCACCGCCAACGGAATCGACCAGCTCTCGTACAGTGCCGCCAGCACCAGGAACACCACCAGCATCGACAGCAGCAACAGCCACGGCGCCTGCGCCCCCGACTCACGCTCCTGCAGCGACTGGCTGGTCCACTGCAGGGCGAAGCCGGACGGCAGCTTCTCCGCCAACCGCTCCATCTCCGCCATGGCCTGGCCGGTCGATACGCCGGAGGCCGGTGCGCCGGACAGGTTCAATGCCGGGAAGCCGAGATAGCGCTGAAGCTGCAGCGGCGCCTCGGTCCAGTACGGCGTCACCAGTTCCGACAACGCCACCATGCCGCCCTCGCTGTTGCGCACGTACAGCTTCAGCACGTCTTCCAGCTCCATCCGGTGCGGCGCATCGGCCTGCAGGATCACCTGCTGCAGCCGCCCCTTGCTGGGGAAATCGTTGACGTACTGCGAGCCCATCGCCGCAGACAGCGTACTGCTGATCTGCTCGAACCCCACGCCCATCGCCTCGGCCTTGGCGCGGTCGATGTCCAGCCGCACGCTGGTACCTGCCGGCAGGCCATCGGCATGCACCTCCGACAGCAGCGGACTGGCCTCGGCCAGCTTCAGCAGCTGCTGCAGGGCCGCACGCAGTTCGGACTGGCTCTGCCCGGTGCGCGCCTGCAGGGCCAGCGAGAACCCGGACGAGCGCCCCAGGCTGTCGATGGCCGGCGGCATCACGCTCATCACCTCGCCCTCGGCAATCGTGGCCATCGCCTTCTGCGCGGCCTCCACCTCACCGGCCGCGGTTGCGCCTGCGCGCTCACCCCAGTCCTTCAGCATGGTGTAGGTCAGCGCCGCACTCGGGCCGGAACCGGAAAAGCTGTAGCCGAGGATCGACTGGTTGGAGCCGATGCCCGGGCGCGAGGCCACGTGCCGTTCGTAGGCTTCGACCACGGCCAGCGTACGCTCGGCCGTCGCCTCGGCCGGCAGCTGGATCGAGGTCATGAAGTAGCCCTGGTCTTCTTCCGGCAGAAATGCACCCGGCAGCCAGTGCAGGCCCAGCAGCAATGCCGCCACCAGTGCGGCGAACACGCCCATCACCCGCCCGCTCCGCTGCAGCAGCGACGCCACACCACGCTGGTAACGCCCGGTCATCCGCTCGAAGCCCCGGTTGAAGGCGCCGAACAGCCCGCCGCGACCGCGATGGCCGTGGGTGGCCTGGCGCAGCAGGGTCCCGCACAGCGCCGGCGTCAGGCTCAGGGCCAGCAGCGCCGAGAACAGGATCGACACCGTCATCGCCACGGTGAACTGGCGGTAGATCGCGCCCACCGAACCACTGGCGAACGCCATCGGGATGAACACCGCAGTCAGCACCAGGGTAATGCCGATCACTGCGCCGGTCAGTTCACGCATCGCCTTGATGGTGGCCTCGCGCGGCGGCAGGCCCTCCTCGGCCATGATCCGTTCCACGCCCTCAACCACCACGATCGCGTCGTCGACGATGATGCCGATCGCCAGCACCATGCCGAACATGGTCAGCACGTTGATCGAGAAGCCCAGGGCCAGCATCACCGCGAAGGTGCCCAGCAGTGCGATCGGTGCGACCAGCGCTGGAATCAGCGTGTAGCGCCAGTTCTGCAGGAACAGGTACATCACCGCGAACACCAGCAGCATCGCCTCCAGCAGCGTCTGCACCACCTTCTGGATCGAGATCTTCACGAACGGCGCGGTGTCGAACGGGATGCTCGCTTCCACCCCGCGCGGCAGCAGCGGTGCCAGCTCAGCCATGCGTTCACGCACCGCCGCAGCGGTACGCACCGCGTTCGCGCCCGGGCGCAGCTGCACGCCGGCGGCGGTGGCAGGATGACCATCCTCGCGGGTGCCCCAGGCATAGCTCTGCGCGCCCAGCTCGACGCGGGCGACATCACCCAGCACCACCCGTGAACCGTCGGCGCCGGCACGCAGTACGATCGCCGCGAACTGTTCCGGCGTAGACAACTGACCGTCGGCGCTGAGCGGCACGGTGATGCGCTGGCCTGGAACACCCGGCGAATCACCAATGCGTCCTGGCGAAATCTCCAGGTTCTGCTGCTCGATGGCGGTTGCCACATCGCCCATGGTCAGGCCGTAGCCGGTCAACCGGGTCGGGTCCAGCCACACGCGCATCGCCTGCTCGGCACCGAACAACTGCACGCGGCCGACGCCATCGATACGGCGCAGCTCTTCGATGATGTTGCGCGCCATGAAGTCGCCCAGCGCGGCCTCGCTGACGCTGGCATCGGGCGAACGCAGGCCGACCAGCATCAGGAAGCCGGAATCAGCGGCCTCCACGAACAGGCCGTTCTGGCGCACGCTGCGCGGCAGCCGTGGTTCGATCGCCTTGATCCGGTTCTGCACGTCCACCTGCGCCAGCTCCGGATTGGTGCCGGGCTTGAAGGTGGCAGTGATCGACGCTTCGCCGGACGTGTCCACCGACGACTCGAAGTACAGCAGGTGCTTGACACTGGACAGCTCGCGCTCGATCAGGCCAACCACTGCATCATTCAGCGTCTGCGGGCTGGCACCCGGGTAGCTGGCATAGATGCTGACGCTGGGCGGGGCGACTGCTGGATAGCGCTCCACCGCCAGCCGTGGGATCGCCAGCGCGCCGGCCAGGATGATGAAGATCGCCAGCACCCAGGCGAACACCGGGCGATCGATGAAGAAACGTGCCATGTTGGATTTTCCTGGAGGGACCGGCCCGGAACAGGCTCAGCCCTTGCTGCCGGCCTGCACTGCACCGGCGCTGGCAACCGGCGTCTGCCAGTCGCGCGCATCGACCACCACGCCTTCCTGCAGGCGTTCCTGGCCCTCGACCACCACCTTCTCGCCCGCCTTCAGGCCAGAACGCACCAGCCACTGGCGATCAACACTGCCCTCCACTTCCAGCGTGCGGATCACCGCCTTGCCGTCGGCGCCGATCACCCAGGCATAGGCCTGGCCACCGGCGCTGCGCAGCAGCGCCTGCTGTGGCACGGTCAATGCACTGGCCGGGGCACCGCGTGGCACTCTTGCACGCACATACATGCCGGGCAGCAGCTTCCGCTGCGGGTTGTCGACCAGGATGCGCAGGATGACATCACCGGTTCGCGCATCGACATTGATGCCGGAGAACAGCAGCTGGCCGCGTTCGGGCAGTGGCTTGCCGCTGGCACCGATGATCGTCACCGGCAGCTCGCCGCCACCGGCGGCACTCCGCTGCAGAGACTCCAGCTGCGCCGCCGGTTGGCGCACATCGACGTAGACCTGGTCGATCTGCTGCACCACTGCCATCGGCTCGGCATCGGCCACGCCGACCAGCGCACCTTCGGTCACCAGCGCCTGGTCGATACGGCCGGCAATCGGCGCACTGACCGTCGCATAGCGCAGGTCGAGCTGGCGACGCGACAGGATCGCGCGCGCTTCGTTGACTGCGGCGCGGGCCTGTTCGTATTCGGCGTGGGCGTCGTCGCGATGCTGCTGGCTGACGGCCTGCGCGGCGGCCAGCGCATGCAGGCGCTGCGACTGCACGCGGCTGCGGCCAAGCGCGGCCTCACTGCGCTGCAGGGCAGCCAGTGCCGAATCGACGTCGGCCCGGAACGCGGCCGGGTCGATCTGGAACAGGGCCTGGCCGGCGCTCACCTCGGCCCCCTGGTCGAACAGCCGGCGCTGCACGATGCCGCCCACCTGCGCACGGATCTGCGCGGTGCGCACGGCGGCCACGCGGCCGGGCAGTTCGTCGTCACGCTGCACCACCTGCGGGCCGACGGTGACCACGCTGACACGCGGTGCGGCTTCGGGAGTGGCTTCGGGAGTGGAGCAGGCCGTCATGGCCAGGGCGAGGGCCGCGATCAACGCGACCGGAGTCCTGAAGGTTCTCATTGCTGTGCACAATGCCGCGCGGGCGGCGGATAGGTTCTGAAGCGCGCAGTGTGCGTGGCGATGATGGGGTTTCGATGGAGGAACTGTGGAGATACGATGGAGACAAGCACCTTACGGCCCCGCCCCTGCATGCATGCCTCCCCCGCCCTCGCCGCTCTCGTCCTGATCGTCGAGGATGAGGCCGAGATCGCCGATATTCTCAGCGCCTACCTGCAACGCGAAGGACTGCGCACGCTGCGCGCGGCCGATGGCCATAGCGCGCTGGACCTGCATCGCAGCGCCCGCCCCGACCTGGTCCTGCTCGATGTACAGCTGCCACGCCTGGATGGCTGGAGCGTGCTGACCCAGCTGCGCCAGCGTGGTGAGACGCCGGTGATCATGCTGACTGCGCTGGACCAGGACCTGGACAAGCTGACCGCGCTGCGCATGGGTGCCGACGACTACGTGGTCAAGCCGTTCAACCCGGCCGAGGTGGCGGCGCGCGTGCGCGCGGTGCTGCGGCGTACGCTGCGCGCCTCGCGCGTGGACGCGCCCACTGCGCTGCGCGTCGGCCCGCTGCTGATCGACTCGGCCACCCACGCCGTGCACGTGGAGGGCGAAGGCTACAGTCACGAAGTGCTGCTCACGCTCACCGAGTTCAAGCTGCTGCACTGCATGGCGCTGGCGCCGACCCGCATCTTCAGCCGCAGCGAGCTGATGCACGAATGCCTGCCGGAAAGCGAAGCGCTGGAGCGTACCGTCGACAGCCATGTCAGCAAGCTGCGCCGCAAGCTGGACGAAGTGGGCATGGTCAATGTTCCGGCCAGCGTGCGCGGCGTCGGCTACCGGTTGATGGCTGACCGCTGATGGCCCGACTGCGCCGTTCCGGGCTCAGCCGCCACATCATCGTCTCGATGTCACTGATGGTGATCGGCGTCATCGTGATGATGATCCTCTCGTCGTGGCTGCTGTACGCGGTGCTGGTCGAGTTCTTCCCCGGAAGTACCGAAGAGCCGGAAAGCTGGCTGCCGACCGGGCCGGAGCTGGCATGGATGGTGGGCGTGATCCTGACTGGTCTGGCGCTGGCCATCGCCGCCTCGTTCCGCCTCGCCCACCGCATCCTGTCGCCGTTGAATTCGCTGGTGGACAGCGTGCGTGCGCTCGCCAGCGGTGACCTTGGGGCGCGCGCCAGCGTCGAGGAGAATTCGCCGGGCG
This sequence comes from Stenotrophomonas sp. YJH_SMC_122, assembly GCF_059369535.1. NCBI lineage: Bacteria > Pseudomonadati > Pseudomonadota > Gammaproteobacteria > Lysobacterales > Lysobacteraceae > Stenotrophomonas > Stenotrophomonas sp. YJH_SMC_122. The sequence goes on from NZ_JCAFST010000010.1 coordinate 60,796, forward strand.
AAGTGGCGACCCTGGTTGAAGACTTCAATGCGATGGCGCGCCGCCTGCAGCACATGGAGAGCGAGCGCGCGATGTGGCATGCGGCCATCGCACATGAGCTGCGTACTCCGGTGACGATCCTGCGCGGCCGCCTGCAGGGACTGGCCGAGGGCGTGTTCCAGCCGGACGAGTCGCAGTTCCGCAGCCTGCTCGCCCAGGTCGAAGGGCTGTCCCGCCTGATTGAAGATCTGCGCGTACTGAGCCTGTCCGACAACGCACGGCTGGACGTGCGTCGCGCACGCACCGACGTGGTGGCCGAGGTGCATTCGGTGATGACGCTGGTCGACCCGCAGTTCCGCGCTGCGGGCTTCGTGCTGGAACTGGAAACCAGCCGCGAGGAACACAACGCACACTGTGATCCCACGCGCCTGCGCCAGGCCCTGCTGGCGCTGCTGGAAAACGCGCGTCGCTATGCCAGCCCAGGCAAGGTGCGGATCGCCGTGCATGACACGCCGGGCCATGTGCAGGTGGCCATCGAGGATGAAGGCCCGGGCATTGATCCCGGACTGCACGCCGACATCTTCACTCCGTTCATGCGCGCCGACGGCTCACGTTCGCGCCAGGGCGGTGGCAGCGGGCTCGGCCTGGCGGTGGTCAAGGCCATCGCCGATGCACATGGTGGCCGTGCCTACTGCACACCCGGCAGCTGCGGCGGCAGCCGTTTCGTCATCGAACTGCCGCGCCAGTAGCCGGACCAGCGGCCTGCGTGCGCAGGTGTGCTCCCAGCGCGGCCAGATTGGCGTCGATCGCATCCATTTCCTCACGCTGCCGCGCCGGCAACTGCTGGCGAAGCTGCACACGCAATGCCTGCCATGCCGGTACCGCCTGCGCACTGGCAGTGGCCACGGCCGCAGACAGCAGCACCTGCTCGTCGCCCAGCGGCAACCCATAGCCGCCGTCCTGCAGCAGCGTCCCCGGGCGCAACCACTGCCCACTCTGCGCCAGCAGGCCGCGCAGGCTACGGGTTTCGGCGCTGTCCGCAGCAGCCAGCAACTGCCGCTTGAGCACATCGCGTGCTCGCAGCTCGGCACGCCGCTGTGCGGCCTGTTCCAGCAACAGCAGGCCGGCACTGGCGCGCAGGTCGCCCTTCAGCAGCCAGGGTGCCCGTTGTTCTGCCGGCAGCTTCAACCAGCCGCGCACATCGCGGGCGGGCAAGCTCAGCTGGGTCGCCGCCACTGTGAACAACTGCTGGTAGTGGTCGCGCGCGGAAGCGAAGTAATAGCCCTGTGACTGCGCTGCGTTGCGGTCCGTGAGTACCCGCTCGTCGAGCATGCCCAGCCGCGCCAGCCGGCGCTTGAGACCGCGCGGACTCAGCTGGGCCAGCCCGGCCTCGCCCAGCCGCGGCACTCCGGCCTGCAGCAGCTTGGCGGTCTCCACCGCACAGTTGTTGCTGACGAAGTAATAGCGCCCGTCATAGCTCCAGTGCACCTGGGCGGTGCGCTCGAGCAGGCTGGCGATCTCATCACGCTGCAGCCGCAATGGCAGCGACTGCAGGCCGCGCAGTTCGACCTTGGTGTACTCGTCCACCACCTGCTGCAGCGGCAGCACGAACAGCCGCGACGGGTAGCCGCCGGTCAAGCCGCGCCAGTTGGATATCTGTACGTCGCCCACGAACGCGCGGAAGGACAGCACGCGGTGGTATTCAAGATCCAGCCGGCAGTCCGGCCCCGGGGCACGCCCGGGCCTGCAGATCACCAATCGCAGCATGCTGTGGCCCCAGCGGCTCATCGGCTGTGCGCTGCCTTCGGCGAACAGGTAATCCACGGCGTAGACCCGCGCGGGGTCGAGCTGCAGCAGCGATGCCGCCCCCTCTTCCGATTCGGCCTGCAGCAATGGCAACGCGTTCGCGCAATGCGACTGCGGCAGCGATGGCGGCGTTCCGAAATGGGCCTGGTACCACTGCGCCAGTGCCGGGCGCCGGCAGGCAAACTCGCTGTCGAGCACGAAATGCTCGGCGTTCACTGCCAGGTACTCGGCCGGGCCCTTCAGTTCATACGCATCGGGACTGCGGTCACGGAAGTCGTTGTCACCACGGCCGAGATGCCAGGGCTTGCGCTGCCAACCCGCGAGGTCACGCCATCGCATGCTCTGCGACCAGTTCGCACCGCCACGGTCGGCGACGTGGGTCAGTTCATGCACCAATGCGCTGCGGCGCGCACGGCGGCTGCCGGGCATGCTGTCATCCAGCAGGTTACGGCGCAATGTGATGCGGCCGGCGAAAGCGCGGCCATGCACCTCGGCGGGAAGGTCATCACGCCAGCGCACCTGCACCTGAGGCGGCAAAGCGCGCCGCAGGCCCTCCGGCAGCAGTGACTGCACGTCGGCCAGGGTCTGGCTGGCGAGCTGCTGCTCTGCAGGGCTCAGCCCCGCCGGGTCGAGCTTCAGGCGATCGGCTGCGGGCGCGACGTGGGCGATCAGCAGTAGAGCCACGCCAAGCGTGGCGCCGTTCCGTGCAGATGTCATGGAGTTGCCGGCCAGCGGCCGGCACTACCCGAAGGCCGGATCAACGGGCCAGCAGCGCGCGGGCCAGTTCGAGGTCGCTCTGCTGCTGTGCGGTAGCGCTCTGCTCACGCAGGTGGACCAGCGCGGCCTGCAGGCGGGCGCCACGGATCTGGCCGTCGCTGGCGACGAACGCAGCGGCATCGTCGCGCGCAGCCTGCACCACCTTGTCGTCGCCCGAGCTGCTGCCCGAGGAGCCGGAGGAAGCACCGGTGGCCGAACCGGCCGAGGTGCCGGCGAAGCTGGAAGCAAAGCCGGCCAGCGGCAGGGACAGCAGGGCGAGCAGCAGAAGCGGACGGGTCATCGTTCGAAGCCGGTTGTGAGGATGCGTGGAGCGTAACGGGTGCGTGAAGGATTTGCCCGGCTCAGGCGTCGAACAGCTTGCCGGGATTCAGCCGCGCTTGGGGATCGAACGCGCGTTTGACCGCCTTCATGAGCGCGATCTCGGCGGGGCCGCGGGTGCTGTCCAGGTAGCCCTTCTTGACCAGTCCGATGCCGTGCTCGGCCGAGATGCTGCCATCGAAGCGGGCCAGCACCTGCGCCAGCAGCTTGGTCACCTGCTCGCACTGCGCCACGAAGTCGGCGTCGCTGGTGTCGTCCGGCTTGAGCACGTTGATGTGCAAGTTGCCGTCGCCGATGTGGCCGAACCAGACCACGTCGAAGTGCGGGTAGGCCTGCCCGATCAGTGCCTGGGTCTCGGCCAGGAACGCCGGCATCGCCGATATCCGCACCGAGACATCATTCTTGTAGGGCTTGTAGCGCGCCAGCGACTCGGTGATGCCTTCGCGCAGGCGCCACAGCTGGGCCGCCTGGGCGTCGCTGGCACTGATCACACCGTCGCTGACCCAACCGTTGCCCATGCAATCCTCGAAGGCCGCCATCGCCGCCGCTTCCTGCGCTTCGTCGTTGGCGGCGAACTCGGTAACCACATAGTACGGATGCACTTCGTCGAACGGCGCCTGCGCGCCGTGCGCCAGCACATGCTCCAGCGCCCGGTCGGTGAAGAACTCGAAGGCCTGCAGCTGCAGGCGCGCGCGGAACGCGGCGAACACCTGCATCAGCACTTCGAAGCTGGGCAGTGCCAGCAGCATCACGTTGCTGGCCGGCGGCGGATCGGTCAGCTTCACCGTCGCCTCGACGATCACCCCCAGCGTACCTTCCGAACCAATCAGCAGCTGGCGGAAGTCATAGCCGCTGGAATTCTTGATCAGGCCCTTGTTGAGCTCGAGCAGTTCGCCGCTGGCGGTGACCACCTTCAGCCCGGCAATCCACTCGCGGGTGTTGCCGTAGCGGATCACGCGGATGCCGCCGGCATTGGTGGCGATGTTGCCGCCGATCGTGCACGAGCCGCGCGCGGCGAAATCCACCGGGTAGATCAGGCCGTGGTCCAGCGCGGCGTTGTGCACGGCTTCCAGCGGCATGCCGGCCTGCACCACCAGCGTGCGATCGACCGCGTCGTAGGCCAGTGCCTTGTTCATCCGTTCCAGGCTGAGCACCAGCTCGCCGTTGGCGGCCACCGCGCCACCGGAAAGGCCGGTACGGCCGCCGGACGGCACCACGGCCACGCCCTCGCCTGCGCTCCAGCGCATCACCGCCTGCACTTCCTCGACCGTGGCCGGCAGTGCGACCGCCAGCGGTGCCGGCGTCCAGCGCCGGGTCCAGTCGCGCCCGTAATGCTCCAGGTCGGCCGGGTCGGTCTTCAGCTTCAGGCCGGGACAGGCCTGCTGCAGCGAGGCAATGCGGGAATCGGTCATGACGGTCCAGCGCGGTGCGTGAAGAACGGGCAAGCGTGCCAGCGGCACGCGCCAGCGTCCAGCCCCGCAGCCGGGCAGATAGCTACGGATGCAACCAATTGCGCACTGCACCATGGGCGTTGCGATCTGGCATAGTGGTCAGCCCCTGTCCCACTGGCCGTGTTGCCCCATGTCGCCGAAGAAGACCTCGTTCCCGAAGCAGGATATCCGCGTGCTGTTGCTGGAGGGGGTCAGCCAGACCGCCGTGGAGGTGTTCAGCGCCGCCGGCTACAGCCAGATCGAGGCGCACACCAAGGCGCTGCCCGAGGACGAACTGAAGGCGCGCATCGCCGAGGCGCACATCGTCGGCATCCGCTCGCGCACCCAGCTCAGCGCCGAGGTGCTGGCCGAGGCCAAGCGCCTGATCGCGGTGGGCTGCTTCTGCATCGGCACCAACCAGGTCGACCTGGATGCGGCCGAACTGGCCGGCATCCCGGTGTTCAATGCGCCCTATTCCAACACCCGCAGCGTGGCCGAGCTGGTGATCGCCGAGGCGATCATGCTGACCCGCGGCATCCCGCAGAAGAACGCCGAATGCCATCGCGGCGGCTGGTCGAAGTCGGCCAGCGGCAGCCATGAAGTGCGCGGCAAGACGCTGGGCATCATCGGTTATGGCCACATCGGCACCCAGGTCGGCGTGCTCGCCGAATCGCTGGGCATGCAGGTGATCTTCCACGACGTGGAAACCAAGCTGGCACTGGGTAACGCCCGTGCAGCGGCCAGCCTGGACGACCTGCTGGCACGCGCCGACATCGTCACCCTGCACGTGCCGGAGACGCCGTCCACGCAGTGGATGATCGGCAGCACCGAGCTGGCGAAGATGCGCAAGGGCGTGCACCTGATCAACGCCGCGCGCGGCACCGTGGTCGACATCGATGCGCTGGACGCGGCCCTGGCCAGCGGCCACGTCGGTGGCGCCGCGCTGGACGTGTTCCCGGTCGAGCCGAAGGGCAACGGCGATATCTTCGAATCACCGCTGACCCGCCACGACAACGTGATCCTCACCCCGCACGTCGGCGGCAGCACGCTGGAAGCGCAGGACAACATCGGCGTGGAAGTGGCGGCCAAGCTGGTGCGCTACAGCGATAACGGCAGCACCCTGTCGGCGGTCAACTTCCCGGAAGTGACCCTGCCCGAACACGAAGACAGCCTGCGCCTGCTGCACATCCACCAGAACGTGCCGGGCGTGCTGTCCAGGGTCAACGAGATCTTCTCGCGCCACAACGTCAACATCGACGGCCAGTTCCTGCGCACCGACCCGAAGGTGGGCTACGTGGTGATCGACATCACCGCCAGCGAGGCACAGGCCGCCGCCGTGCGCGACGAGCTGGCCGCGATTCCAGGCACGCTGCGGACGCGCATTCTGTATTGATGCGGATTCCGCCATGCGCTTGTAGAGCCGAGCCCATGCTCGGCTGCGGTTCCGGCCCGCATCGAGCCGAGCATCGGCTCGGCCTTACAGGTTGCTAGCGTGCCAACCAGCGGCGCGCCATGCGCTGCATGGACTCATCCGACTCCGGGTCGGCCGCGACCTCGGTCACCGGCCGCCAGGCCAGGTCCAGTGATTCCTCGCTGGGTACGAAGGCCTCGCCACCCAGCGCCCGGATCACGAAGCGCACGTCGTAGTGCCAGTGTCCCGGCACGTCCTTGCGCTCCGGAATCCAATGCTTGTCCAGATCGAAGATGGCCGGGTCTTCCAGCACCAGGCCGCTCAAGCCGGACTCTTCCTCGGCTTCCTTCAGCGCCACCCGGGCCAGGTCGCGGTCGCCGTCGGCGTGGCCGCCCAGCTGCAGCCAGCGCTGCAGCTTGCGATGGTGGGTCAGCAGCAGGCGCTGCTCATCGGCGCTGACCAGCCAGCAGCTGGCGGTGAAGTGGCCGGCCAGCCGCTCACGCCGGAACGGATCTTCCGGATCATCCAGCAATGTGCCGAATTCGGCAGCCAGGGCGTCGTGGGCGGGTTCGCGGTGCGCGTAGTCCCGGAGCAGGCCGCGCAGGCGATCGTCAAGCGCGGCAAGGGTTTCGGCGGTCTGGCTCATGAATGGGGGCGGTTCGGAAAAATACTGCTCATTATCGCCGTTCATTGTTGCGATTGCGCTTGTGCGTTGGCTTCAGCTTTGGCTAAGGTACAGCGGGCCGTTCGCACGGCCTTCACCATTCAAGGCAGCCGGCAACGTATCGGCCGCCCACCCCATCCGATCACTAGGAAGTACTGCATGCTGAAAGCTCTGTTGAGGGTCAAGCCGGTCGAGCCGGCCGGGCACGTCGATGCCGGCGAACCCATCGAAGGCAGCCTGGACGGCGAAGCCACGTTGAAACGGACCCTCACGGCTAAACACCTCATCCTGCTTGGCGTGGGTGCGGTGATCGGCGCTGGTATCTTCGTGCTGACCGGGCAGGCCGCAGCCAACCACGCGGGCCCGGCGGTCATGCTGTCGTTCGTGCTGGCCGGTTTCGCCTGTGCGCTGGCAGGCCTGTGCTATGCCGAGTTCGCGGCGATGATGCCGGTCTCCGGCAGTGCCTACTCCTATTCCTATGCCACCCTCGGCGAAGGCATGGCCTGGTTCATCGGCTGGTGCCTGGTGCTGGAGTACCTGTTCGCCTCGGCGTCGGTCGCGGTGGGCTGGTCGGCCTACCTGATCAGCTTCATCACCACCACGCTGCACATGCCCTTCCCGGACATGCTCAGCGCCGCGCCCATCGCCTGGACCGGCAGCGAGTTCGTCTCCTCCGGCAAGCTGTTCAACCTGCCGGCGGTGCTGATCGTGGCGGCGGTGTCCGGCCTGCTGTACGTGGGCGTAACCCAGTCGGCGTTCGTCAACGCCATCATCGTGGCGATCAAGGTCACCGTCATCTGCCTGTTCATCGGCATCGGCGCGGCCCACATCGACCCGGCCAACTGGCAGCCGTTCATCCCGGAAAACACCGGCGTGCCGGGTGAGTTCGGCTGGAGCGGCATCTTCCGCGCCGCCACCATCGTGTTCTTCGCCTACATCGGTTTCGATGCGGTCTCTACCGCCGCCGGTGAGACCAAGGATCCGCAGCGCAACATGCCGATCGGCCTGCTCGGCTCGCTGGCCGTATGCACCATCGTCTACATCATCGTCTGTGCGGTGCTGACCGGCATGATGCCGTACCACCTGCTGGGCACCGACAAGCCGGTGGCGACCGCGCTGGAGCCCTACCCGACCCTGTCCTGGCTCAAGACGTTCGTGGAAGTCGGCGCCATTGCCGGCCTGTCCTCGGTGGTGCTGGTGATGATGATGGGCCAGACCCGCATCGCCTACACCATCTCCCGCGACGGCCTGCTGCCGAAGTTCTTCGGCAAGGTCCACGCCCGCTTCCGCACCCCGTACTGGGCCACGATCGTCGTCGGCGTGATCGCCGCCGCACTGGCGGGCCTGGTGCCGCTGAACGTGCTGGGCGAACTGGTGTCGATGGGCACCCTGCTGGCCTTCGCCACCGTCTGCATCGGCGTGCTGGTGCTGCGCTATAGCAAGCCCGAACTCCATCGCCCGTTCCGCGTGCCGGCGGTGTGGATCATCTGCCCGCTTGGCGCCGCGGCCTGCCTGTTCCTGTTCTGGCAGGCGTTCGTGGTGCACTGGCACCTGTTCGTCGGCTGGACCGTGCTGGGCATGCTGATCTACCTCGGCTACGGCATGCGCAACAGCAAGCTCGCCAAGTCGCCCTGATCCGCCTCCGGGCCGGCCTCGCGCCGGCCCGTCCGTTTTCCCGTGCGCCGCTCATGGCGCGCTTCGACAAGACCACCACACATGTTCAAGCAACTGTGGGCCACCAAGCACCCGCATGCCGCCCATGAAGACGCCAACGGCCTGAGCCTGCGCCGCCATCTCGGTCCCTGGGGCCTGACCGCCCTGGGCATCGGCGCGGTGATCGGCGGCGGCATCTTCGTCATCACCGGCCAGGCCGCCGCCAACCACGCCGGCCCGGCGATCATGCTGTCGTTCGTGCTGGCCGCGATCTGCTGCGCCTTCTGCGCGCTGGCCTACGCCGAATTCGCCTCGATGGTGCCGGTTTCCGGCAGCGCCTACACCTATACCTACGCCACCTTCGGCGAGCTCTCGGCCTGGTTCATCGGCTGGATGCTGGTGCTCGAGTACGGCGTGTCCGCCTCGGCGGTCGCGGTCAGCTGGACCGGCTATTTCCTCAGCCTGCTCAGCCAGTTCGACATCCACCTACCGGCGGCCCTGGTCAGCGCCCCGCTCGACGCCCAGCTGCGCCCGACCGGCGCGATCGCCAACCTGCCGGCCGCCGCACTGGTGCTGCTGCTGACCTGGCTGTGCTACGTCGGCATCAGCAAGTCCTCGGCGATGAACATGGCGATGGTCGTGCTCAAGACCGGCCTGATCGTGCTGGTCATCGTGGTCGGCTGGAAGTACGTGGACACCAGCAACTGGACCCCGTTCATTCCGGCCAATGAAGGCCCGGGCAAGTACGGCATGGAAGGCGTGCTGCGTGGCGCGGCGATGGTCTTCTTCGCCTACATCGGTTTCGAGGCGGTATCGGTGGCGGCGCAGGAATCGAAGAACCCGCAGCGCGACATGCCGATCGGCATGATGCTGTCGCTGGTGATCTGCACCGTGTTGTATATCGCAATGGCCGCAGTGATGACCGGTCTGGTGCCGTTCCAGCTGCTGGGCACCGACGAGCCGGTGGTGACCGCAGTCGCGGCGCATCCGCAGCTGGGCTGGCTGCGCTGGGTGGTCGAGGTCGGCGCGCTGGTCGGCCTGTCCTCGGTGGTACTGGTGATGATCATCGGCCAGCCGCGCATCTTCATGATCATGGGCCGCGACGGCCTGCTGCCGCCGGTGTTCACCAGGATCCACCCGAAGTACCGCACCCCGCACATCAACACGGTGATCACCGGCATCGGCATCGCGCTGCTGGCGGCGCTGTTCCCGCTGGACATCCTCGGCGAGCTGACCTCGATGGGCACGCTGATCGCCTTTGCGGCGGTGTGCGCCGGCGTGCTGATCCTGCGCCGCACCCAGCCGGACCTGCCACGCCCGTTCCGCATGCCGATGGCGTGGCTGATCTGCAGTCTGGGGGTGCTCAGCTGCCTGGCGCTGCTGTCGGCGATGACGATGCACAACTGGATGCTGATGGGCGTATGGACCTTCGTCGGCTTCGTGATCTATTTCTGCTACGGCTTCAGGCACAGCCGCCTGCGGGGGAAGTAAGGGGTTTTGCATTGCAGGGCCTGCCGCCCTGCACCCGCCTTTGAAGCCGGAGCAACGGCAACAGCAACGGCAACAGCTGGGCTGAGGGCTTGGCGGGGAGGCATGGGTTCGCGGGGGACGCCGTGAATCCATCCCTGGAGGCTTGGCCGCGGCATCCATGCCGCGGACACCCCCGCGAACCCATGCCTCCCCGCCCCTGACAGTATCCCGGTGCGTCCGGTGGATCCACGCCATGCGTGGATGAAACGTTCTCATGAACGAATGCTCCGGAATGAATGATTCTGTAGAGCGGAGCCATGCTCCGCTCCGAGCAAGCGCAGCGAAGCGACCCGCTTTTCGCTTTTCCTTCTTCACTCCGTGGCCGGCCGTACACCGGAACCTGTCAGAGGCGGGGCGGGTGGGCCGTGCAGGGGCGTTGGCGCCATGGATGGCGCCATCGAGCTTACAGGGACGTACTTGCAGCGTCCCCTGCACGGCCCACCTGCCCCGCCCCGCCCATGAACCGCTCTATACGACCCGCCACGAGGGGCTCAGCCGTTGGCCGAATCCAGTAAAATCGCCGACATGAACGCCCCCACCTTCCCGTACGACACCGCGCGCCTGAGCGAACTGGCCCAGCTGCTGATCGACAACGTCCGCGAACTGGCCCACGCCGGCTGGACCCCGGCCACCAGCAGCAACTTCTCCCACCGCCTGGACGACCGCCACGCGGCGATCACCGTCTCGGGCAAGGACAAGGGCCGCCTGATCGAGGACGACATCATGGTGGTGGACTTCGACGGCCAGGCCGTCGGCCGTCCGCTGCGCCCGTCCGCCGAGACCCTGCTGCACACCCAGCTGTACCGCCGCTTCCCGGACGTCGGCTGCGTGCTGCATACGCACTCGCCGGTGCAGACCATCGCCTCGCGCCTGTACGCGCCGCAGGGTCATATCCGCCTGGAAGGCTACGAGCTGCTGAAGGCCTTCGCCGGCAACAGCACCCACGAGATGGCCATCGAGGTGCCGGTGTTCGCCAATACCCAGGACATGAACGTGCTGTCGAAGCAGGTCGATGACCTGCTCGACCGGCAGAACCTGTGGGGCTATCTGATCGATGGCCACGGCCTGTACGCCTGGGGCCGCGACATGGCCGAAGCACGTCGCCATCTGGAAGCGTTCGAGTTCCTGTTCCACTGCGAACTGGAACTGCGCAGGCTGCGCGGCTGAACCCGCGCGCAGGTGCAGATGCCGATCCGGAATCTGCATCCTGCGCCCACCCTGCTACCCTGTCCTCCCCCCGAGACGTTCAAGCTGCCGCCATGAGCCGACTGCGCATCTACGACGACATCCGCCCCGAATCGCCGCTGCTGGACACCCAGGACGGCGCGGTCATCGCTGCCGAGCTGCAGAAGATCGGCGTCACCTTCGAGCGCTGGCAGGCCACCGCACCGGTCGCACCGGGCGCCAGCCAGGAGGAAGTGTTCGCCGCCTACCGCGCCGACATCGACCGCCTGGTTGCCGAGCGCGGTTTCAAGAGCGTGGACGTGGCCTCGATCGCCCCGGACAACCCGAACCGCGCCGAGCTTCGGAAAAAGTTCCTCGACGAGCACTTCCACAAGGAAGACGAGGTGCGCTTCTTCGTCGCCGGCTCCGGCCTGTTCACCCTGCACGTGGGTGACAAGGTCTATGAGATCGAGTGCGTGAAGGACGACCTGATCGCCGTGCCCGATGGCACCACCCACTGGTTCGACATGGGCGAGGAACCCAGCTTCGTGGCGATCCGTTTCTTCACCGAGCCGGACGGCTGGGTCGGCCATTTCACCGGCACCGACATCGCGCAGAAGTTCCCTCGTTACGTACCCACCCAGGCGTCCTGATCCATGCAAGCCCGCGTCATCCTGACCGACATCGAAGGCACCACCAGCAGCATCTCGTTCGTCAAGAACGTGCTGTTCCCCTATGCGCGCAAGGCGTTGCCCGCGTTTGTCGCCGAGCATGGCCAGCAGCCGGACGTCCGCCGCTGGCTGGATGCGGTGGCTACGGAGATCGGCGGTGCCTGCCAGGACAGCCTGGTGGCCGAGACGCTGCAGGGCTGGATCGACCAGGACCGCAAGCACACCGCACTGAAGGCGCTGCAGGGACTGATCTGGGACGAAGGCTACCGCCGTGGCGACTACACCGCGCACTTCTACCCGGAAGTAGCGCCGGTGCTGAAGGGCTGGCACGCTTCCGGCCTGCCGCTGTACGTGTACTCCTCCGGTTCGGTGCCGGCGCAGAAGCTGTTCTTCGGTTTCAGCGATGCCGGTGACCTCAGCCCACTGGTGTCGGGCTGGTTCGATACCGAGATCGGCGGCAAGCGCGAGGCCGACAGCTACCGCCGCATCGTGCAGGCCATCGGCGTACCGGCCGGCGAGATCCTGTTCCTGTCCGATGTGGTGGAAGAACTGGATGCCGCCCGCGAAGCCGGGTTGCAGACCCGCCTGATCGATCGCCTGGATGATTACCCGATGCCGCGTACCGGCCAGGCCGCCAACGGCCACGAACGGGTCGAGAATTTCCAGCAGATCCAGCTGTAAAGCGCCGGGTAGATGCCAACCTTGGTTGGCACCTACCAAAGCGGGATACCCCTCAACGATCGTTGAGGGTCTTCACCTTCAGCGCTTCGCGCAGGGCAACCAGATCCACCGGGCCGCGCACTGCGATATCGCGGGTTTCGCCCGGCAACAGGTCCAGCAGATTGTCTTCGACCTGCACATCCAGCGCGCCGAAGTCGATCCACGCCGCGCGCACGTACGCCGCGCTTTCCAGCCGCAGACGATAGTGGTCCCCTTCGATGGACAACGTGGCCTTGAGTTTCTGCCGCGGCAACACCTGGTCCTTGGCCTCAACGAAACCGACCACCTGCCGCGCACTCACGTTGCCGTCCTGCAGCAACTCGAACACCGCCACCGTACGCGTGGGGTCGGCACCGGCCAGCAGCTCTGCATCGCTGAAATCGCGCATCGAGGTGACACCCGCCGCCGCCAACGTCACCGTTTCCTCGCGACGACGCAGCACCTTGCCCTCCACGTCCATCACCCGCAGACGCCAGCGTGCATCCAGTGCGGCACCGTCGTTGATCAGGCGCACCCGCGTGCTGCCCTCGTCGCGCAGCGCTGCCACGGTCACTGGCGCGAAGAAACGCCGCGCGGCGTAGTGCAGCGCCTTCCAGCGGCCGAAATAGTCCACGCTGGACCACGAGGCGCCGGGCCAGACATCGTTGAGCTGCCAGTACAGCGAGCCCATCGTGTACCGGCGCGAGGCGCGATGGTGCAGTGCCGCCAGAGCGATGCCATCGGCCTGCATGACCTGGCTGAGGTAGACGAAGTCCTCGAAGTCCTTCGGCGTACCGTAGCCCAGCTCGATGTAGTGCAGCAGGCGGCTGTTGCCCTCGCCAGCCATGAACTTCTGGTGCGCACGGATCACTGGACTGTCGATGCGCTGCTCGGCGCGGGTGGCGATCTGGTCCACCGTCGCCACCGACGGCCACGCCTGCAGCCCGTACTCGGACATGAAGCGCGGCGTCTCACGCAGGTAGGCCTGCACCGGCAGCGCCGGATTGCCCCAGACCTGCCAGTAGTGCTTGTCGCCGCGGGTCGAGTCGTTGGCCTTTTCGTCAAGATCGTTGCTCGGTGAACTGGACCAGTACGGCACGCCCAGCCCTTCCTCGCCCACCACCGCGCGCAGATCGTTGCCGAACAGGTCGACATAGCCCTGCCAGACCTTCGCTGCAAACGCCGGGTCGGCCGCCTTCAGGTCGCGACCATGGCCCCAGTCCTTCCAGGCGGTTTCTTCCTCGTTGTTGCCACACCACAGCACGATGCTGGGGTGGTGGCGCAGACGGCGCACGTTGTCGCGTGCTTCGGCCACCACGTTGGCACGAAACGCCGGATCGTAGCCCGGCTGCATGCCGCCGCCGAACATGAAGTCCTGCCACACCAGCAGGCCCAGTTCGTCGGCGATGTCGAAGAACGCGTCGTCCTCGTAGTAGCCGCCGCCCCAGTTGCGCAGCATGTTCATGTTGGCGTCGCGCGCGGCCGTCAGCACCTGGCGCAGGCGTGCGGCATCGACGCGCGCGGGAAAGGCGTCGAACGGAATGACGTTGGCGCCCTTGGCGAAGATCTCCACGCCGTTGATGACGAAGGCAAAGCCCTGCCCGCCCTTGCGGTCTTCCCCGCGGCGCAGTTCGACCGTGCGCAGCCCGATGCGCTGCTCGCGCGCCAGCTCCGGCGCGCCACCTTGGTCCAGGCGGGCCTGCACCGTGTAGCGGTCCTGCGCGCCGTGGCCGACTGGCCACCAGCGCCGCGGATCGGCCAGTTCAACCGGAACCTCGATGCTGTTCTGGCCGGGCTTCAGCAGCACCGTGCGCTGCACCTGGGCCACGGCGCGGCCCTGCGGATCCTGCACATCCACATTCACCACGGCCGAGCCCGCCGCCGCGCCCTGCTCCACTTGCAGCAGCACGGCCAGCTTCGCCTGCTCCGCGCTCAATGCATCCGTGCGCACCGCAAGATCGGTCAGGCGGTGCGCGTCCCAAGCCTGCAGATCGATTCCGCGCCAGACGCCGGCGGTGACATAGCGCGGACCCCAGTCCCAGCCGAAGTGGTAGGCCGGCTTGCGCGCGAAGTTGCCGACCATCGCGTCCTTCGGCTCATCGCCATACGGCGACGGGTAGTTGCCAGCGATCTTGTGCGGCATTGCCTGCACGCCCGGCAGCAGGGCGCGGATCGGCGAACGGAACACGATCTGCAGTTCATTGTTGCTCGCACGGAGGCGGCCTTCGACCCGGGCACGCCACGTGCGGTGTGCGTTGTCCGCGCGCAGCAGCGGCTTTCCGTTGAGGCTGACTTCGGCGTAGGTATCCAGCCCATCGAAGCGCAGTTCGGCATTGGGCCTGGACAGCGTCGCGGCATCGACGTCGAAGCGCGCGCGGTACTCCCAGGCAGCCAGGCCGATCCACTGCAGTTCGGCCTCGGGCGCACCGACATACGGATCACGGATCAATTCGTGAGCCAGCAGGTCGGTGTGCACGCTGCCCGGCACCGTCGCCGCCCGCCATTGCTGCAGACCTGGGTGGGCGGCGCCCTGCGCGTCGCCGGGCAGCATGCGGAACTCCCACTGTGCCTGCAGCGGCGCGGCAGCGACCGGAAAGGCGGACGCCGCGATCAGCAGCAGGAGCAGGCGGACAACGAGGGGAAAGCGATGCACGGGATGCTCCTGTTATTCCGCCGGGCTTGGCCCGGCGCTACCTGCAAGTCCAGCTCACGGCAGCACCGGGCCATGCCCGGCGCACCAACCTCAACGCACCACGTTCAACACTTCGTAACACGCACCCATGGTGTGGTAATCCACCTTGCCGGCCGGGCTCTTCTCGTCGCTGTACTTGCGATTGTCGGCATCGAGGATGCGGAACCAGGCGCCGTACCGGTGATCGACGAAGTGTTCCCACGAATACGCCCAGATACGCTGGTACCACTGCCAATAGCGGTCATCGCCGGTACGCTTGGCCATCAGTGCGGCGGTCGCCAGCGTCTCCGCCTGCACCCAGAAATACTTGTCGTCGTCGCAGACGAAACTGTCGCCACCGATCGGGGCGCCATCCATGCCCGGCTGCCGGCGCGATTCCGGCGCGAAACCGTAGTACAGGCCACCCCGCGCCTCGTCCCAGCTGCGCGCCACGGCCACGTCGAACAGGTGCTGCGCGGTCGGCACCAGCCAATCGGCCTGCACATGGCGGTCCAGGATCAACAGCAGCTTGGCCCATTCGGTCTGGTGGCCCGGCTGGAAGCCCCACGGGCGGAACAGGTGCTTGGGGTCATCCAGGTTGTAATCCCAGTCGATCTCCCAGTTGGAATCGTAGTGCTCCCACACCAGGCCACCGGCCTTGGCGGCCTGGCGGCGGGTCATGTTGTCGGCCAGCTGCAGCGCGCGCTCCACATAGCGCTGTTCGCCGCTGGCCTCGAAGGCGGCCAGCATCGCCTCGCACATGTGCATGTTGGCGTTCTGGCCACGGTAGCCGGTGAAATTCCACTGCCCATCGGCTTCGTCCTTGTAGAGGCCGTGCTGCGGCTCCCAGAAGCGCGCTTCCAGCAGCTGCCAGGTCTCGTCCATCCATGCGCGGGCCTGTTCGAGACCGGCCTTCAGTGCGCAGCTGTAGGCCAACAGCACGAACGCCACGCCGTAGCAGTGGTTCATGTCATCCTCGACCTTGCCATCGCGCAGGGTCCAGGCGTAACCGCCGGTGGCCGGGTTGCGGTGCACCTCGCGCAGGTAGCGCACGCCGTGCTCGACCGCCTCACGGTACTCGGCGTTGCCGAATTCGCGGTAGGCCATCGCGTAGTTGAAGACGAAACGCGTGCTGCTCACCAGATGGCGATGGTTGGCGTCGTAGATGCTGCCGTCGTCCCGGAAGTAGTGGAAGAAGCCACCGTTCGGATCGATGCAGCGCGGATGGTAGAAGGCCATCGTATCGGCGATGTGCCCGCGCAGGAACGCGGGCGAACGGAAGTCGGGGGAGGTGCTCATGCGGTAATGTCCTGGGCCTGCAGCAGCTGCTGCACTTCATCGAACGAGGGCATCGCGGCGAACGCGCCCTTGCGGGTAACAGCCAGCGCGCCGACGGCGGCGCCGAAGCGCAACGTGGCGGTGATCGCCTCCGGGTCCTGGCAGAAGGCGGCAAAACCGGCACCGGCGCCGCCGCGCTCCAGCAGCCCAACCAGCACGCCACCGACGAAAGCATCGCCAGCCGCCGTGGTGTCGACGGTAGCCACGCGGAAGCTGGTGACCGTGCCGTGGTTGTCGCGCGTGTACCAGTGCAGCGTGGCCGCACCGTCGGTGACGATCACCCAGCGCGCGCGAGCAGCGAGCAGGCGCCGCAGTACCGCTGCCTCGCCATCGGCACCCAGCGGCGCGGCCAGGTAGTCCAGCTCCTCGCGCGACAGCTTGACCAGGTCGGCGCGTTCCAGCGCCTGCCACAGGCGCGGTGTCGGGTCTTCGTTCGCCGGCCACAGCGCCGGACGCAGATTGAGGTCGAGGCTGACCACCGCACCAGCCGCACGCGCGCGATCCATGCCGGCGAGGGTCGCCTCGGCGATCGCCGCTTCGGTCAGGCTGTTGGAACAGACATGGAAGCACTGTGCGCTGTCGAAGCACGCAGCCTGGAAGTCGCTGTCACGGAACAGCAGGTCGGCTGCCGGCGGACGATAGAAGCTGAAGCTGCGCTCGCCGCTGGCATCCAGTGCGACGAAGGCCAGTGCGGTCTTGGCCGCATCGGTACGCACGATGTAGTCCGTGCCAACGCCGTGCGAGACCAGGCTGTCGGCCAGGAAGTCGCCGAACATGTCGCGGCCCAGCGTGCCGACGAACTGGGTCTTCGCACCCAGCCGTGCGGCGGCCACCGCGACATTGGCCGGCGCTCCGCCGGCGTACTGCAGGAACGCGCGCGGTGTATCGGCCGAGGCCGGCGGCTGCGCTAGTAGATCGATCAAAATCTCGCCGAAGCAAACGATGGCACCCATTCCGGACTCAGCCTCCCTGCGTTGCGGAAGCCGGCGTACGTGCGCCGACCAGTCCGTAGAAAATGATGTAGCCGTAGCACAGCAGCGGCAGGATGAAGCTGGCCTGGACACCGATGTGGTCGGCCAGGACGCCCTGCAGGTACGGCACCACGGCACCGCCGACGATGGCCATGATCAGCAGGCTGGAGCCCTTGTTGGTCAGCGGCCCCAGGCGCTCGATGCTCAGCGCGAAGATGGTCGGGAACATGATCGAGTTGAACAGGCCGATCGCCACCACCGAGTACAGCGCGATGCTGCCGGAGCTCAGCATGGTCGTGACCAGCAGCGCCACGTTGACCAGCGCGAAGATCGCCAGCAGGCGGCTGGGCGAGAAGCGCGCCAGCAGCGCGGAGCCCGCGAAGCGGCCGATCATCGCCATCGTCCAGTAGGCCGACACGTAGTGCGTGGCTTCCTGTTCGCTGAAGCCACCGATGTTGGGCATCGACAGGTAGTTGACCAGGAAGCTGCCGATCGACACCTCAGCGCCGACGTAGAAGAAGATGCCCAGCACGCCCAGCAGCAGGTGGCGCTTGCGCAGCGCATCCAGGTAGCTGTGGTGGTGGCCCTGGTCGGCCTGCTCGGTGGCGTCGCTCAGTGCCGGCAGGCGGAACAGGAACACGAACAGCGCCAGCAGCACCAGCGCCACCGCCAGACCCACGTACGGTCCCTGCACGGCCTGCGCCTCGGCGGCACGGTAGGCCAGCTGCTCGGCGGCCGGCAGCGCCGCGATGTCGTCAGCGCTCTTGACCGTGTTGGACAGGATCAGCATGCCGCCGAAGATCGGCGCGATGGCCGTGCCCAGCGAGTTCAGCGCCTGCGCCAGGGTCAGGCGACTGGAACTGGTCTGTTCCGGGCCCAGCAGCGCGACGTACGGGTTGGCGGCGACCTGCAGCACGGTAATGCCCGTGGCCAGTACGAACAACGCACCGAGGAAGGCGCCGTACACGCGCAGCTCGGCCGCCGGCCAGAAGCCCAGCGCGCCAATGCCGGCGATCACCAGGCCAGCCACGATGCCCTTCTTGTAGCCCAGCGCCGCCACCAGGCGGCCCGCCGGCAGCGACATCAGGAAGTAAGTACCGAAGAAGGTGAACTGCACCAGCATCGCCTTGGCGTAGTTCAGTTCGAACACCGCCTTCAGGTGCGGGATCAGGATGTCATTGAGGCAGGTCAGGAAGCCCCACATGAAGAAGATCGTGGTGACGACAGCCAACGCCTTGCCGTTGGTGACGGCGGGTGCGTTGCCCGAAGAACCCGATGGACGGGGCGTTGCGGAGATCGGCATGCGTTACGCGCCTCGATGCGCGGAAGGTCGTTGTTGCGTGGAAGGGGTATGCGGAAGGAATCAGTTCGGTCGTGCGGCACTGCTTTCGCGGATGCGCAACTGCACCGGCGCGACCGTGCGCCGGGGCGGCGCGTCGGGTTCGTCCAGCCGCTGCAGCAGCAGCGCGGCAGCCTGGCGGCCACGCTCGCGCGGGTCGGCGGTGAGCGTGGTCAACGGCGGCACCGCGACCGACGCCTCGGAAATATCATCGAAGCCGGTCACGGCGAAGTCGCCGCCCGGGCGGATGCCGCGCGAGTTCAAGCCCAGCATCAGGCCCAGCGCGACGGTGTCGTTGTAGCAGACCGCCGCACTCGGGCGATGGCCATCGGCAAACAGCTCATCGGTGCGCGCAGCGGCTTCCAGCCGGTTCGGCGCCGATTCGACCATCCAGCCCGGCGGCAGCGACAGACCGGCCTCGGCCAGCGCCTGCTGGAAACCCGCGCGGCGCTGGTGGCAGGAACTGGATGCGGCGTGGCCGCCGAAGAAGGCGATCTGGCGGTGGCCGCGCTCGATCAGGTGGCGCGTGGCCAGATAGGCGCCGTGCTGGTTGTCCAGGGTCAGGAAGTCCCAGTCGGCCCCGGCCAGTTCGCGGTTGAACAGCAGCACGTTGGCATTGGCACCCAGTGCCTGCCGCAGCTGTGCGGTATCGCTGCCCTCGGCCGGCGACAGGATCAGGCCGGCCGGGGTGTGCTCCATCAGCGTGGACAGCACCGCCTGCTGCCGCTCCGGCGATTCACCCGTACTGCCGAGCAGGGTCACGTAGCCACGCCCGCCCAACGCCTCGTCCACGCCCGATGCGAACTCGGCGAAGAACGGGTTGGAGAGATCGTTGATCACCAGCGCGATGCTCGACGAGGTGCGCCGGCGCAGGTTGGCCGCCGCACGGTTGTAGACATAGCGCTGGCGGCGCAGCTCGGCCTCGACCTTGGCCCGGGTATCGACGTTGACCAGCGGGCTGCCACGCAGCACCAGCGACACGGTTGCCCGTGACACGCCGATCGCACGCGCGATGTCGGTCACCGTCACCGCCTTGCCGGCGCGCTTGCTGGGACTGCTGCCGTTGTCGTTCATCGTCTTCCCGGACTCCGCTGGAGGCTCAAGCCTAATGGATCAGGGCCGTGTCGTGCCGTGCCGTTCGCTGGGTCACCGCGAACGGCACAGTCCGGCTCAGCGCAGCTGGCTGCCCGGTGCCGCGCACCAGGACACCGGCAGGTCCTTCACCGCGGTGCCCCAGCCCTGCTCCGGCGCCTTCGCGTCGAGTGCGAACTGCAGGCGCGGGCCCTGCTGCAGGCGGTCCCAGTCCAGCCACACCGGTGCATGCGCCTGGCCGTCGACCCGCACACCCTGCACGTATTGCAGGCGGCGGCCATCGGCACCCGGCGCGTCGATGCGCAGGGTGCGGCCATTGCCCATGTCCACTTCCACCTTGCTGAAGCGCGGCGTGTGCAGCAGGAACTGGCCGCTGCCCGGCACCGCCGGGTACACGCCGATGGCGCTGAACAGGTACCAGGCCGACATCGTGCCGAGGTCATCGTTGCCGGTCACGCCGTTGGGCGCATTGGTGAACAACTGCTGCGCGGCGCGCACCACGGCCGCGGTCTTCCACGGCTGGCCGATCAGCGTGTACAGCCACGGCGAGTGCAGGTCCGGCTCGTTGTTGGGGTTGTAGCGGAACTGGTTGTAGTAGCTGTACGGTCCGACCACCCACTCCTTGCGGGCGGCGTTGAGCGGGTCCGCCTGCAGCGCGTCCATCGCGAAGAAGGCATCGAGGCGGCGGCCGGCCTGTTCGCGGCCCTGCATCGCTTCGATCAGCCCCGGCACGTCCTGCTGCGCAAGCCACTGGTACTGCCACGCCGTGCCTTCATGGAAACCGTGGTGCGAACGCGGGCTGTAGTGGCCATCGGCCGGGGTGTACCACTGGCCATCCTCGGTGCGCGGGCGCGGGAAACCGGTGAAGCCGGTCTCGGCGTCGCGCACCTGCGGGTCCCACACCTTGCGCCAGTTGCGGCCGCGCTCACGCAGCGTCGCCGCGTCCTGCGCATGGCCGAGGCCATCGGCCATCTGCGAAAGCGCACAGTCGGCCAGTGCGTATTCCAAGGTAGCCGAACCGCCGTGGTGCGGATCGACGTCCATGCCCTTGGACGGGAACGCGCGGTCGTAGACCACGTAGCCCTTGTCCAGGTACGTCGGGTTGCCGGAGCGGCCAGCCATGCGCGAGTTCAGCGGCGGCGTGCCGAAGGCATTGCGGCGCAGCGCATCCCAGGCCTGCGATTCACGGCCCTTGAGCGCACCGAAGCGCCACAGGTCGACCATGAACGGGGTGACCGGATCGCCGGTCATGATGTTGGTCTCGAAGTTGGCATAGCCCCAGCGCGGCAGCCAGCCGCCCTGCTCGTCGATCGCCAGCAGGGTACGGCCGATGTCGCGCGCCACGTCCGGGCGGGTCAGCGCCAACCACTGGTTCTGCGCGCGGTAGGTATCCCACAGCGAGAAGTACTCGTAGTAGGTCCAGCCATCGGCACGGTGGATGCCATCGTCATAGCCGCGGTAGCGGCCGTCGGCGTCGTTGCCGGTCATCGGCTGCAGCAGCGCGTGGTAGACCGCGCTGTAGAACACCGCGCGGTCGTCGGCAGTGCCGCCCTGCACACGCACCCGGCCCAGCTGCTCGCGCCAGGACTGCTGGGACAGCGCACGCATGCGGTCGAAGCCGAGGAGCACCCCATTCTGCATGCCTTCTGCGCGCAGGTTGGTGCGCGCGCCTTCGGCGTCCACATGCGAGATGGCGCTGACCGCCGTCACCGACTGGCCCTTGGTCAGGTCGAAACTGAGCCAGGCGCCGTTCGGCTTCTGCTCGCCTTCCATGCTGTGGCGCGCGCCCGGCAGGCCACCGCCCTCCCCCCAGGTGCCATGCGCCTTGAACGGACGGTCGAACTCGATGCGGAACCAGGTGGTGTACTGGTGGCCGCCACAAAAGCTCTTGGTGACCAGTTTGCCTTCCACCACACGGTCGCCGACCACATCGACCACGCTGCCGATCACCGAATGGCGCTCGTTGGCCTGGCCGACATTGACGAGGACGTGGCCATCGCCGCTGCGCTGGCTGAAGGTGTAGCGCTCGGCCGCGGCACGGGTGCGCGCGGTGGCTTCCGCATCGATGCCGCCGTAGCTGGTCAGGCGTACCTTGTAGTAGCCGGCCTGTCCGATCTCGCCGTCATGGGTGTAGGTCGACGCGTAGGCCTTGTGGTCGAACTGCTTGGCATTGCCGGTATCGAGATCACCGCCCGGACCGATCGAGCCGGTCACCGGCAGCACCGACACCTGGCCGCCCTGTTCCCAGCAACCCGCGCCGGAGATGAAGGAGTGGCCGAACCCGCGGATCTTCTCATCGTCATAGCGCCAGCCCGAGTAGTGGCTGCCGATCGGGCTGACCTGGATCAGGCCGAACGGTGCCGACGCACCCGGGAACGTATTGCCGTCGTCCTTGCTGCCGATGAAGGTGTTGACCTCGCGCTCCAGCGCTGCCGGGGCAGCCTGCAACAGCATCGGCGTGGCCGACAGCGCAAGCAGGCAGGCCAGGCGCACCAGCGGGCGCGAGGATGATGGGACGGCGGGAGCGGACGGCACTGGACGCATGTCGGGTTCCTGTAGTCGATGGCGCGGAGGCAGACGGCCGGGGCCGTCCGGCAGCGTTCCACTGAGTCCCGCCGTGACTGGCAGAGAGCTCCCCCTGGAATGACGCCCGACCCGTGCGACCGTGAATTTAGATCGATTCAAGTAGAGCATGCGGGTTCAGCCGAATGCATTCTGCGGCGCAGCATGAGGGGGTTCGGCAGGGCTGCGCCCTGCACCCGGGTAGTGCCGGCCGCTGGCCGGCAACCTCAGAAGCAACAGCCGAAGCAACAGCAAAAGCCGGCGATCCGTGGGATGGCGGGGTAGGTCCGGTTGCGGGGGACGCCGTAAATCCCGCTCCGCGGTCCGGCCCAGCCGCTGGCGGCTATGCGTTCGGGCGCTTGCGAAGCAGTGCTTCGCAAGCAAAGCGCCCTCACCCATGTAGGCTCGGTCGCCGCTTGCTCGTGTGCGCAGTCCTGCGCACACGGCAAGACCGGGGTTGGGCGTCCTGCCCAACCCGCCCGAGGCATGCCTCGGGCCCATGCGGCTCACGCCCCCGCAACCGGACCCACCCCGCCTTCGACAGATCTCCGCGATCTGCGGTAGATCCACGCCAGGCGTGGATGAATCTCTGTCAGATAACGAAATCGATTGGGGTCAGATCCGTTTTCCAAAGGAAAACGGATCTGACCCCAGGACCCCATGTCGTTCCAGGATCAGTCCGACCGTCACCGGGAAACTGTCGAAGGCGGGGCGGTGTCGGATTGCGGGGTGTCCGCGGCATGGATGCCGCGGCCAAGCCCCCATGGACGGGTTTACGGCGTCCCCGCAATCCGACACCGCCCCGCCCAACCCACAGGAAACCAGAGCCGTTTTTGGCTTTGGTTTTCGCTGTTGCCGGCCAGCGGCCGGCACTACCCCACAGATGCAGGGCGCAGCCCTGCCGCCCACCCTCCCCTGCGCACGAAAACGATTTCACTGATTTCAGCAAACCGTCATCCCTTCGCCACGCCAGTACCATATTGCGGAGCAGCATGCGCCCACGGGCGACCCGTGCTAAAAATCGCCCGCCCATCGCTTAGATCGATCCAAGAACGACACTGCGATGGCCGGGAGTTGGGGGAGCAGCAACAGGACGTACCAGGCCACACGCGCGGCGCTACTGCCATTGCACGGCGACAGCCGCAAAGTCACTTCAAATTAGATCGATTCAAGTTGTCCGTGCCACGTCACCGGATCAATCCAGGAGAGAGGGAGAGATGGGAATGAAGCATTCAACACGTACGCACGGCCAGGACGCATTGTCGCTGGCCATCGCGCTGGCCCTGGCCGCCGCCGTCGTTCCGGCTGGCGCCGCCGCGCAACAGGCCACGTCCACCGGCGGGCAGGATGCCACCACCCTGGACAGCGTCCAGGTCACCGGCTACCGCTACGCCATTGAGAAGAGCCTCGAGCAGAAGCGCGACGCCAACGCCGTGGTCGAGGTGATCACCGCCGAAGACGTTGGCAAGTTCCCCGACAAGAACGTGGCCGACGCACTGCAGCGCGTGCCCGGCGTGGTCATCACCCGCAGCGGTGGCGAAGGCAAGAGTGTCAGCGTGCGCGGCCTCGCGCCGGACCTGACCCTGACCCAGTTGAACGGCAACTTCGTCGCCTCCTCGGAAACCAACAACGAAGCGACCCGCTCCTTCAACTACACCCTGCTGCCGTCGAACATGCTGTCGAGCGCCGAGCTGTTCAAGTCGCCGGAAGCGCGCATCGACGAAGGCGGCATCGGCGGCACGGTCATCCTGCATACCCGGCGTCCGCTGGACATGGAATCCAACTCCGGCTACGTGAACCTGGAGGGCACCACCTCCGACACCAGCCACGATGTCGATCCGCAGGTGTCGGCGCTGTACTCCTGGCACAGCAAGGACGAACGCTTCGGCGTGCTGGTCGGCGTCACCCAGCAGAACCGCACCACCCGCACCATGGAAGCCAGCACCGAGGACTACCAGTGGTACGGCAACGGCACCACCGCCCGCGATGCCAACGGCAATCTGCTGGAACAGGACGGCATCCACTACTGGTGGGGCCAGTCCGGCTTCAACAACCAGGCCGGCAAGAACTACAGCGAATTCTTCATGCCGACCTCGGTGAACTTCGCAGTGAAGGAAGAAAAGCGCGAGCGCAAGGGCGGCCAGCTGACCTTCCAGTTCAAGCCGGTCGACAACGTCACGATGACGGCCAACTACTTCCGCTTTGAACTGCAGGGTGACTACACCCAGAACATGCTGAAGGTGCCGGAGTGGAACCTGGCCCGCTACAACCAGGACGGCAACTGGGCCGGCGGCCGCCTGCTCAACGGCCTGGACTTCGACCCGAGTGGCAGCATCGTCACCGGCGCGCAGTACCAGAAGCTGGCCGGAAAGACCTACTACTGCAGCGAAGAAGAAGCGGCGGCCGCCGGCCTCAAGCCCGGCGGCTGGGGCCCGGACGACTGCACCATCCCCACTCCGCAGCTCACCGGTGGATACAGCAAGGAAAAGGCGCTGTCGCAGACCGCCGACCTGACCATCGACTGGGACATCAGCCCGCTCTGGAAAGCCTCGTTCACCGGCGGCCGCACCTGGTCCGAAGGCGGTCCGTCGATGAATTTCCGCATGTCGGCCAAGCCGCGCCGCAAGGTCGGCAACCAGTGGCAGTCCGGCAACCAGTACACCGCCTGGGACCTGACCGGCACGCCGTCGGTGCAGTTCTCGCCCGACCTGCAGCAGCAGTTGATGGCGGGCGTGGCCGAAGTCGATACCGGCTCGACCGATTCGTCGTGGATGCAGACCGAGGTCAAGCAGAACTACTTCCAGGCCGACGTCACCAAGCTGTTCGAGGCCGGCTGGCTGGATTCGATCCAGTTCGGCGCCAAGTACCGCGATGGCAAGGTCCACCGCAACACCGGCAACACCTATTGGGTGTGCCCGGGCCTGGATCCGTCCGACTATGACAACAATCGCTACCAGGCCGGTTGCGATCCGACCGCAGGCGATGCGCAGCCGGGCTTCTTCCTGTCCAACCCGATCAGCAACATCACCGGCGCGTTCAACGCCAACGTGTTCCCGGGCATCAACTACCCGGCCTACATCGACTACCTGAACAAGACCTACGGTGGCTCGCACAACCGCACCGAAGAAGACTTCGTATACGACGTCAACGAGAAGATCCATTCCGGCTACTTCCAGGCCAACTTCCGCACTGAGCGGGTACGCGGCAACATCGGCGTGCGCGTGGTGCGGACCAAGCAGTTCGCCCAGTCCAGCGATTCGGTCGAGCGCTTCAACGACTACTTCGTCGACAACGCCAGCGGCGCACCGATGAGCTGCGATGATCCGGCCGCCGACCCGAACCTGCGCTGCCAGGGTGGCTTCGTCCGCCTGCCCGACCCGCAGGTGCGCGACAAGGTGTATGCCCTGTCGTCGCTGGAAAAGACCTATACCGACGTGCTGCCCAGCTTCAACATTGCCTGGGACATCACCGACAACCTGGTGCTGCGTGGCGCGGCATCGAAGGTGGTCGCGCGCCCGAGCTACACCAGCATCGCCTATCCCGGTGGCCTGCGCTACATCAGCGAAGAGTACGCCAACGACCGCCGCGTCACCGGCGGCACCGACACGCCCGGCTGGTACGGCTCGGGCAGCAACAAGGCGCTGGAACCGTTCAAGGCGGTCCAGTTCGACCTGGGTCTGGAGTGGTACTTCAAGCCGGGCGCGGTCGCAGGTGTTTCGCTGTTCCGCAAGAACGTGGACAACTTCACCGTGCCGGTGGTGCGCGACCAGCAGATGAACGTCGGCGGGCAGTCGGTCACCGTGCAGAAGTACGAGACCCAGGCCAACGGCCGCGATGGCGTGTCGCAGGGCGTGGAACTGTATGGCCAGTACACGTTCGACTTCGGACTGGGCGTGCAGGCCAACTACACCTACAACGACACCAACCTGGCCTCGATCGTGCTGGATGGCGAGGAAATCGGCTCCTCGCCGCTGGTCGGCAGTGCCAAGAACCAGGCCAACGTTACGGTGTTCTACGAGAACGACAAGTTCCTGGCGCGCGCCTCGTACAACCGTCGTGGTGAAGTGGTCGGCGGCCTGAACAATGGCATGACCACCTACACCGAGCCTTACAGCCAGCTTGACCTGAACGTGGCCTACAACCTCACCCCGGACTGGACGGTGACCGCCGCCGTACTGAACGCCACCAAGTCCGAGCTGCGCAGCTACATCGGCAACGACAGCCAGGCTCGCCTGCTGTCAAACCTGTACGCCGGCCGCCAGCTGTACTTCGGCGTGAACTGGAAGTTCTGAGGCGGCGCCGGGCCTGCCCGGCGCAGTCTTGCCCGCCCCGGCGGAAATGGTCCTCCACGGCAGCCGCGCTGGTACAGGCGGGTGCCGTTTTCATTGGTGCCTGCGCCGCCGTTCAGCCATCTGCTTGACCCTGCCATCGTTGGAAGGTGCACACTGGTTCCACCTCACGAGCACCGAAGGAGCTACAGATGGAATTCCACGTTGACGGCATGACCTGTGGCGGCTGCGCGCGCAGCGTGACCCGCGCGATCCAGCAGATCGATCCGAACGCCAGTGTGGTGGCCGATCCGCCGACCGGCCTGGTCAAGGTGCAGACCACCGCATCACAGGAGCAGGTGTTCGCCGCGCTGAACGATGCGGGTTTCCCGCCGCGCACTGCCTGATCCCCTCTCTTCTGCCACAGCGAAGCCCGCCCCGTGCACTGTCACCGGGCGGTTTTTTTCTGCACGCGACATGGAAACTCAGCGCTTGCGCGCGCGCCGCCGCACCGCGCCGGTCTTCGCTACATCGACCGGCAGCGGGGCCTCATCGTCTTCACCCAACCGCTCCAGGATCGGGCACTCCGGCCGCTCGTCGCCCGCACAGCAACGGATCAGCGATTTCAACGTGTCGACCATCTGCCGCATGCTCTCGATGCGTTGTTCCAGGTCGGCGATGTGCTGCTCGGCCAGGTGCTTGACGTCGGCACTGTGCCGCGCGGTGTCGTTCCACAGGCCCAGCAGTTCACTGATTTCGGCCACCTGGAAGCCGAGATCGCGCGCGCGGCGGATGAAACGCAGGCGATGGATGTCCGCCTGAGAGTACGCCCGGTAGCCCGACTCGGTGCGATCGGCCGCAGGAATCAGGCCAATCTGTTCGTAGTAGCGGATCATTTTCGCCGACACACGGGAGGCCTTGGCGGCTTCACCGATGTTCATGTGGTGCTCCTTCAATGGGTCGTGGCGTGGGCATCCGCCATCGGCGGCTGGAAGCGGCGCAGGCGCAGCGCGTTGCCCAGCACGAACACGCTGGACAGCGCCATCGCACCGGCAGCGAACACCGGCGACAGCAGCACGCCCCAGACCGGGTACAGCACGCCAGCCGCCACCGGAATCAACGCCGTGTTGTAGGCGAAGGCCCAGAACAGGTTCTGGCGGATGTTGCCCAGTGTTGCCTTGGATAGTGCAATGGCATTGGGCACGCCCTGCAGGCTACCCGACATCAGCACCACGTCGGCCGACTCCACCGCGATATCGGTGCCGGTACCAATGGCCAGGCCGACATCAGCCTCAGCCAACGCAGGGGCATCGTTGATGCCGTCGCCGACGAAGGCGACGTGGCCATGCGTGGCCTTGAGGCGGCGCACGGCCTCGACCTTGCCTTCCGGCAGCACCTCGGCCACCACTTCATCGATGCCGAGCTGGCGCGCGATCGCCTGCGCGGTCCCGGCGTTGTCGCCGGTGATCATCGCCACCTTCAGGCCCAACCGATGCAGTGCCGCGATCGCTGCCGGGGTGCTCGGCTTGATCGGATCGGATACCGCGATGATCGCGGCCAGGCGTCCATCGATGGCCACGTACATCGGTGACTTGCCCTGCGTGCCAAGTTCCGCCGCCAATGCTGCGAATGCAGTGATGTCCACGCCCAGGTCGCGCATGAAGCGATCGGCACCGACCTCCACGCGTGCACCCTCGACACTGGCCCGCACGCCCATGCCGGTGACCGATTCGAAGTCGACCATGCCCGGCAACGCGATGCCCTGCCCGGTCGCGGCATCAACAATCGCGCGGGCAATGGGATGCTCCGAGCGCGACTCCACCGCGGCCACTGCCGCGAGCACTGCGCTGCGATCGAAACCGTCCGTGATCTCGAAGTCGGTCAGGCGCGGGCGGCCTTCGGTCAGCGTGCCGGTCTTGTCCACCGCCACCACCTGTGCATCCTTCAACAGCTGCAGCGCTTCACCCTTGCGGAACAGCACGCCCATTTCGGCGCCACGACCGGTTCCGACCATGATCGAGGTCGGCGTGGCCAGGCCCATCGCGCACGGGCAGGCAATGATCAGCACCGCCACCGCATTGACCAGCGCGAAGCTCAGTGCCGGCGAGGGCCCGAAGATCAACCAGACCGCGAAGGTCGCCACTGCGGCCAGCATCACCGCGGGCACAAACCACAACGTGACCTTGTCGACCACCGCCTGGATCGGCAGCTTCGAGCCCTGCGCCTGTTCGACCATTCGGATGATCTGCGCCAGCAGGGTCTGCGCGCCCACGGCCGTGGCTCGCACCGTCAGTGCGCCCTTCTGGTTGACCGTGCCACCCACCACGCTGCTGCCCGGCAGCTTCTCGACCGGAATCGGCTCGCCGCTGATCATCGATTCATCGATGTAGCTGCGGCCTTCAACCACCTCGCCGTCGACCGGGACGCGCTCGCCCGGGCGCACTTCCACCACGTCGCCGCTCTGCACTTCATTGACCGGGATGTCGACCACGCGGCCGTCACGGATCACATGGGCCACCTTGGCCTGCAGGTTGACCAGGCGCTTGATCGCTTCGGAGGTGCGGCCCTTGGCCCGGGCCTCCAGGAAGCGGCCGAGCAGGATCAGCGCGACGATCACCGCCGCCGCTTCGTAGTAGACGTTCACCGTACCGGCCGGCAGCAGCCTTGGCAGGAACGTCGCCACCACCGAATAGCCGAACGCCGCAGCGGTGCCCACCGCCACCAGTGAATTCATGTCCGGCGCACGGCGCAGCAATGCGGGGACGCCCTTCTGGTAGAAGCGACGCCCGGGGATGGCCAGCACCAGGAGCGTCAGTGCGAACTGCAGGTACCAGCTGGCCTGCATGCCGATCGTGGACATCACCCATGCGTGCATGCCGGGAATCAGGTGCGAGCCCATTTCCAGTACGAACACCGGCAGTGCCAGCGCGGTGGCCACGATCAGGTCGCGCTTCAGTTCGGCGCGCTCGACATCCTTCTTTTCCGCAGCCTGATCATCGGACTGCACATCCGCCTCGATCACACGTGCGTCATAGCCGGCCTTGTCGATCGCTGCGACCAGCGCAGCCACGTCCGCCATGCCACGCACCGTGGCCCGCTCGGTGGCCAGGTTGACGCTGGCCTGGCTGACGCCCGGCACGGCCAGCAGCGCGCGTTCGACA
This sequence comes from Stenotrophomonas sp. YJH_SMC_122, assembly GCF_059369535.1. Lineage (NCBI taxonomy): Bacteria > Pseudomonadati > Pseudomonadota > Gammaproteobacteria > Lysobacterales > Lysobacteraceae > Stenotrophomonas > Stenotrophomonas sp. YJH_SMC_122. The sequence goes on from NZ_JCAFST010000010.1 coordinate 90,300, forward strand.
CGGCCCACGCAGGAAGCGCAGGTCATCCCCTCGACCGCCAGTTCGGTGGTAGCCGCAGGCACGTCATAGCCCACCCGCTCCACCGCCCGGATAAGCGCCGCGCGATCCACCGGGCCCGACGGGCGAATGTCCGCCCGCTCGGTGGCCAGATTCACCGAGACACTGCCCACGCCCTCGACCCTGGACAGTGCTGCCTCGACCCGGCCCACGCAGCTGGCGCAGGTCATGCCCTCGATGGGCAGGCTGATGGTGGAGGGGCTGGCAGGGGCAGCAGCGGCGCGCGGCGTGCTCATGATCGGATTCCCGGGTTTCCTTCTGGATGCGGACAGGCTAAACCTTGCCATCGTGGGAAGGTCAAATCCAGCCTGTCCGCATGCCTGAAGGGGGCGCCGCCCCGGTGGTCCGCTTCCGCATCCACGCATGGCGTGGATCCAGCGGCGGAGGTCGGTCTCCTCAGAAGGTGAACACATACTCCAACGCGAACTCGCGGCCGACCGCGCTCAGCAACCGGGTCGGGGCGAAGTCATAATCCAGCTTGTACGGGTCCTTGTGGTTCCAGCTGGCCGAGTTGAACACGTTGTTGACGTAGACATTGACCTTGGCGTGCTCGGTCACCTGGTAGCCCACGTTGACGTTCCAGGTGATGAACGGCCCAACCCGGCCGAAGTAGCGCGAGGTCTGCTGGCCCGCGTTGGGGTTCGGATTCACCGAACCATCCGGCAGCCGCGCCGGTTCCAGGCAGTTCAGCGCGGGACTGTCACTGGGCACGTAGCCATCGGCGAACGGCAGGCAGCCGCCGGGATTGTCCAGGCGATCGGTGCCCCAGTGATAGCGCACGCCCGGCACCGAGCCCACGCGGTCGGCATAGACGTTGGCGTTCCAGTTGCCGCGCTGCCAGGCCAGGCTCGCGCGCAGCTTGCTGCGCAGGTCACGATCGCGGCGTTCCGGATTCGGGTCGTTGGCGTAGCGCTGCTCCTTGGTCGAGATCTGGTTGGTGTAGTTCAGGCCCAGCTGGAAGCTGCCCCACTGCGCGGTTTCCAGGCGATAGCGAGCAGTCAGGTCGATGCCGCGCACTTCCCGGCTGGCCAGGTTGAACGGGCCGCGCTCGATCGATACCAGGCGGCCGTTGCTGTCACGGTTCACGCGGGCCAGGATGCCGGCGCAATAATCGCCACCGGCCGGATTGGCCCACGGCGTGCCATCGATGTTCTTGCCGGTCAGGCAGCCGGCCTCGCTGGCCAGCACCTCGTCGGCGCCGACGTCGACGATCATGTCCTCCAGCTTGATCGCCCAGTAGTCGGCGCTGACCGACAGGTTGGGCATCACGTCCCAGACGAAGCCGACCGTCCACGAATCGCCGGTCTCCGAGCGCAGCAGCGGCGTGCCACGACGGTTCACGTCGAAGGTGTACCAGACATCGGTGTTGCCCACGCCACAGTTGTTGACCAGGTAGGCACCGCTCTGGATGCAGCGCAGGCGGTCATAGGTCTGCACTTCGGAACTGCTCGGCTGGCCCAGCAGGTAGTGCATGTCCGGCGCGTGGAAGCTGGTGGCGTACGAGCCACGCACCAGCAGCGATTCCACCGGGCGCCATTCCAGGCCGACGTTCCAGGTGGTCTCCTTCTGGCTGCCGATATCCAGCGCTTCACTGCTGTCATCGGCCTTGTAGTTGCCATAGCGGTCGTAGCGGGCGGCGGCGGTGGCCGTCACGCTCTCCAGCAGCGGGATCTTGAACTCGACGCCGGCCGAGTAACGGGTGCGCTCGCCGCCACCGCGATCGACGTTCTGCAGATCGAAGTCGACGCCGGCGCGCGGGTCCGGGCTGAGGTGATAGCCCTGCTGCGCGACTTCGGCCACGGCGGCGAACGAGATCGGGCCGGCCCAGCCCTGGAACAGCTCGCCGGTGATGTCCGCCGAGGCCTGGTTGACCCACGATGACGCGCGGTTCCTGGCCACTGTGCCCATCTGCCAGTACTGGTCAGGCGTCAGCGGGTTCCACCAGCGCGATTCGTTCAACGCGTAGATCGCCTCGCCATCGGCGGTGGTGCCCAGGCGCGGGCCGAGGAAGTAGTCATACGACTTCTGCTCGTCCACCACGTTCTGCCGTTCTTCCACGCGATAGTAGGAACGGCCCACCGTGGCGCTCCAGTCGAAGCGATCGGCAAGGCGGCCACGCAGGCCCGCGCTCCAGTCCCAGGACAGCTCACGGTTGGTGTTGCGCAGGGTGTCCAGGCCACCGACTTCGTTCGGAGTGAACTGGCGCACGCCCAGGATCGGGCGGTTGCGATTGGCATCCCAGTAATAGCCGTTGTCGTCGTCGATCAGCGAGACGCTGGGCGGGTTGGTGCCCCAGATTGCTTCGGAGCGGTACACCGCCAGGTTGGTCCAGGCCTGCAGGTCGCTGCTGAAATCGAAGGTGGCATAGAGGTTGCCGGACACGTTCTCGGCGCCACCGGTCAGCAGCCAGTTGGCGTAGTCGGCGCTCATGCCGCACAGGCGGCCGGTGTTGGTGATGCGGTTGGCGGCGTAGTTGTATACCAGTCGATCGGCCGTGTAGTACTCACCGTCGAACTTCTCGCAGGTACCGGTGGGCGGCGCCAGGCGCTGGCCCGTCGTCGGATCGATCAGCGCCAGCCCGGCCGTGGGACGGAAGCCGACCTTGCGCTGCTCCATGTTCCAGGACGCATACGGTGCATCATCGGCATCGTCCATCTGCGGGCGATCGCGGCCGAACAACGGATCGCGCTTGGTGTACTGCAACGCATAGGTCACGCTCCAGTTGTCCCCTGTCCTGCCGCCGGCCCAGGACAGGTCCCAGGTATCGCGTCCCCCTTCGGTGGAGGTGCCCCCGCGCACGCGCACTTCGTCACCGTCGTAGTCGGTTTTGAGGATGACGTTGACCACGCCGGCGATCGCATCCGAGCCGTAGATGGCCGAGGCGCCACCGGTCAGCACTTCGATCCGCTCCACCGCCGCGGCCGGAATGTTGCCGTAGTTGGAGAAGTTGGTTTCACCGCCGTATGGCAGCGGGTAATCGGCCACGCGGCGGCCATTGACCAGCAGCAGCGAGCGGTTCGGCCCCATCCCGCGCAGGTTCAGCCCGCTGGCGTTGGGCGTGTGCGAACCCCACTGCGAGGCGGCTTCGACGGTACCGGTCGCTTCGGTGAGCGTCTTCAGCGCGTCATACACGCTGACGAAGCCCTCTTTCTGGATCTGCTGCGCGGTGATCACGTTGACCGGGGCCGGGCCTTCGACCGCGGCGCGCTTGATGCGCGAACCGGTAACGGTGACCGCGTCGAGGTCCTTGGTAGACGAGCTTGAGGCTTGCTGCGCATTGGCAGCCAGGGGAAGCAGGGCCAGGATCAGGGCCTGGGACAGCAGGTGGCGACGCTTGTGGACGATCTGAGCCATGGGTGGTTGCTCTTCGAAGATGTGGACGCACGGGCGGACGGTGGCGCGGCACTACGACGGATCCAGGCGCCTGGATCGGTTCACGACCGATCTGGGCACCTCCCCTGTGGATCGATCCAAACTAAAGCACAGCTGAACCACGCCCGGCATGCGGCGGCGCAGCAACAGCCGGCGGTATGCCGCTAACGGCCGCCGGTATCCATAACAATCAAAGAGTTGCGACACATCGCTGAGAGAACGGCGCACGAAGTAGTGACACGATCACGACAACCGCGCGCGGAACGGTTTTGTCCGCCCTCAGCGATTCCCCTCACCCGATCGAGTCGGGACGAAGCGGTCATTTCGGAGCGCGTAGTGGCTCGACGTATCGCCTCCGGGTCCGATACCCGACCACTCGATGGTGAACCCGTCCCCCTGCCAGATGACCGAGGAAAAGTCGGATTCACTGTTGGATCGCCCGGAGTTCTGGCTCGCCGGAGACAGGGCTTCAAGGCAGCTGCTGATCAACACCCTGCCGCGCTCAATGGGCTTCGGTAGGGTCAATTCGTAGACGAACAGATGGATCTCGCGCCCAGCGCCGCAAAGGCCCATCGGGTTATCCGCGTTGGAATCGAATACCTGATACAGCGCGCGCAAACGCCTCGCCCCGATTCGATGTGCACGCGTGTCGAGGAACGCGCCCCGCGCGGTCGGCTCAAGCCTCACCCCAACCATTTCGGGGTCAACCTGCAGGTCCTTGTCGGCAGCCACCTCCCGCACCCACTCCGGTGCATGCCCTTCACGTGCGCCGATTGCAGTGGCTGGCACCGCGCAGACAAGCAGCAGGAACAGTCGAAACATGCGGGAATTCGTTGGCGAACGACGGTATGAACCACTATCGGCAATCACCGACTGCGCCGCCATGCGACGGCGCACCAGCGTATCCATTTCAACGACTTGGCCCGCCGCCCTAGCCGTTCGTACGTGCTGTAAGCGTCACTTCTTCGGCCGCAACGATGGGCAGGCCCAGGGTCGGAGCCATTCTGCGAAGGGATCCGACCCCGGGTCCAAAGAGCAGCCGAGCGTGGGCTCGGCTCTACAGAAGAAGCGGGCTACCTTGCGCCGTCCAGCGCCTGCCGCAGCGCGGCCACGGTGGCGGTGGCGGTCTGGCTCCAGTCCGGGTCCAGGCCGCGCAAAGCCGGGTTCTGGAACTGCATGGCCGAGCGCCGCAGGCCCTTGGCCGAGGCGTGCAGTTCGGTGCAGCCGGTCCGTCGCGCAACGGCGGCGATATTGGCCGGGCCCAGCCCCGCGCCGGCCATCACACTGATGCGTCCCTTCGCCTGGGTCACCAGGCCCGCCAGTACTTCGGCGCCGGCCTCGGCGCTGGCCTGGCCGCCCGAGGTCAGCACGCGCTGGCAACCCAGTCCGATCACCTGTTCCAGTGCCGCAGGCAGATCGCGGGCCGCATCGAACGCGCGATGGAAGGTCACCTGCAGCGGCCCGGCGGCCTGCACCAGTTCACGGCACAACGCGAGGTCGATGTCGCCCTGCACATCCAGCGCACCGATCACCACGCCATCGCAGCCCAGCGCGCGGCACTGCGCGATGTCACGCAGCATCAGTTCGGTTTCCACTGCGTCGTAGTGGAAGTCGCCCGGGCGCGGGCGCACCAGTACGAACAGCGGAATCGACAGGCGCTCGCGTGCGATCGCGATGCTGGCGAACGACGGCGTGGTGCCACCTTCGGCCAGGTTGTCGAACAGCTCGATGCGGTCGGCGCCGCCGGCCTGCGCGGCCAGCGCCGAGGCCAGCGAGTTGCTGGCGATTTCCAGAGTGAGCCGCGTGCTCACGCCTGGGTGCTCGTGTAGATCGACGGCGAGTCACGCAGGTCATCCTGGCGCTGCGCATCGCATACCGCATAGACGAAGCCGCGATGCAACGCGTAGGCGCCCACCTCGCCCTGCTTGTTCATCGCCAGGAAGCACACCTGCAATGTCCTGCTCGCCTCCGGCCGCTTGCGCACCACACGGTCGATTGCCTCGCGGCAGGCCTGCGCCGGCGAGCGCCCCTGGCGCATCAGCTCGACCACCAGGAACGAGGCGGCGTTGCGGATCATCTCCTCACCTACGCCCGAGGCGGTGGCCGCACCCACTTCGTTGTCGACGTACAGGCCGGCACCGATGATCGGGCTGTCGCCGACCCGGCCGTGCAGTTTCCAGGCCATGCCGCTGGTGGTGCAGGCGCCGGCCAGGTTACCGCGGGCATCCAGCGCCAGCATGCCGATGGTGTCGTGGTTGTCGCTGTTGCCAGGAATAGCACGGCGCTCGGCATTGATCTGCGGCTGGTATTTCTCGGTCTTCAGCCACTCGCGCCAGGCCGCTTCGGCCTGCGGCGTCAGCAGGTGCCTGCGCTCGAAACCCTGCTGCACCGCGAACTGCTGCGCGCCCTCGCCCACCAGCAGCACGTGCGGGCTGTTTTCCATCACTTTGCGGGCCACCGACACCGGATGCAGGATGTCGACCAGCGCGGCCACTGCGCCACAACGGCCATCGCCATCCATGATGCTCGCATCCAGGCTCAGCACGCCGTCGCGATCCGGGTTGCCGCAATGGCCGACGGTGGGGTTGCACAGCTCGCTCTCGGCCCAGCGTGCACCGGCTTCAACTGCATCCAGTGCGCTGCCACCCTGCGCCAGCACCTTCCACGCGGCCTGGTTGGCCGGCACGCCGAAGTCCCAGGTCGAAACCACCCTGGCCCCACCCTGCGTGCGCGCCTGCACGCCCGGCAAAGCCGCCATGCCGGCGGCCAGTGCGCCGGCCTGCAGGAACTGCCTGCGATCCACCATCTTCCCCTCCCAGTCTGCAATGCGCGGCCGGCCCGATGCCGGTCGCGGCGATCAGTCGTGCGTGGGCTGCCGCGCGGCATGCCAGACCGCCGCGCCGAGCACGCCCAGCTGGCCATGCTCTACGCGCCATACCGGCACCTGGCGCAGCACCTCGGTCAGCACGCCCTTGTTGAGGAAGCGCTCACGGAAGCGACCATCGGCCAGGAAATCCTGCACATGCGCGGAAATGCCCCCGGCCAGGTAAACCGAACGCGCACCCACCGCGATCGCTGCGTCGCCGGCCAGGCTGCCCAGCCAGGCACAGAACACCTGCAGCGTTTCCACGGCCAGCGCATCCTCACCGCTGCGCGCGGCACCGATCAGTGCTTCGGTACTGCTCCACACTGGAGTGACGCCACGCAGTTCGCACAGGCACGGATACAGGTTCATCAGGCCACTGCCGGACAGCACGCGCTCATTGTCCACATGCGACCAGCGCTGCAGCAGCTTGCCCAGCACCTGCAGCTCCAGCGCATTGCCGGCGCCGAGCGCGGCATGGCCGATTTCACTGGCCAGCACCGGGCGCTCGCCATCGGCAAAGCGCAGCGCGGCGCCGAGGCCGGTACCCGCACCCAGCACCAGCGCCGGGAACGCCTGCGCCGGGTCGGCATCGCCGTTCAACGGCACCAGCGTATCCGGCTGCAGGTAGGGAATGGCCAACGCCACCGCCTCAAAATCATTGATCAGCTGCAGCTCATGCAGCCCGGACTGCGCTCGGGTGGTCGACAGCGAGACCGTCCACGGCAGATTGGAATTGATCAGCACGTCGCCATCGAGCAGGCCGGCGATGGCGACCACCGCGGTCTGCACCGGCTGGCCGAGGCCAGCGGTGAAATCGGCCAGGATCGCGGCCAGGCTCGGATGCTCGGCGCAGGCATAGGTGCGATGGCTGCCCAGCAGGGGTGCCTGGCCGGGCTGCGTTTCAGCCAGCGCCAAACGGGCGAAAGTGCCGCCGACATCGGCGACAACGAGACTGCGCGGAAGACCGCCGCGGGCGGAGTCGGTGGAAACCGGGGACGCTGCTGCGATGGTCACGCTGGCCTGCTTGGATCGATTGAATCGCCCCGATTCTCAGGCATCGGGGCGGCTTTGCCTAGCGCGCCGGCGGTTCAGGTTGGCCTACATGCCTTCCTGTTCGGCTACCTGCACGCCATCCACCAGCACGCGCAGGCGCTGCGGGCGGAAGCCGGCGAACAACAGCGGCCGGGTGCGCTCGACCAGCACCTCATGGCCGGCGATGTGGCGCAGCCACGACTGTACCAGCGAGAACGAGAAGTGGGTGCCCGGATGCAGCGGGTGCTGCACCCAGACCTTCTCGGAGGCGCTCTGCAGCAGCATCGCGCCGGTGAACCAGTGGCGGCTGAGAGTGACCGGCGTGGTGCCGGCCATGAAACGGATATCCATGCGGGGTCCTTTCGCTGGAACGGTGGTGCGGGATCAGGGCTGGGCGGCCTGCAGGCTGTAGCGGGTGGTCGCGGTGAACACCGCGCCATCGGGCTGGGTGGAGCGTACCTCAACCTTGTGGCTGCCCACCGCCAGGTCGGTCGGCAGCGCACCGCGCCAGAGGTGCGGCGATGCGGTGGCCTCCGGTGAGCGGTCGTAGCCGCGCAGGGTGTCGGCCAGGTCGTCGGCCACGTTCTCCACCATCAGGCGCGGATCGGGCTGGCTGACCTGCTTCATCGGCTGCCAGGCGCCACCATCGACGCGGTACTCGACCATGCTGGCATCCTCACCCATATAGACGTTGGCATAGATGCCCCACGCCGGGTAGGCCCCCTGGCGCAGCACCTTGGGGGCATGCAGGCCGATCTGCTCGCTGGCCGGCTTGCCGGCCACGCGGTACTGCAGGCGATAGCTGCCGTTGCCGGCCACGTCGAGCAGTGCATAGCCCTTCGGCGTGCCGTCGCTCATGGTGCTGTCCGGCACACCAGCGGCATTCTTCACCCCCGACCAGAACGCACCGCAGTTGGCACCGACGTTGTATTCGTGCAGCGGCTTGTCACCGTTCCAGCCCTCGGCCTTGCCGTGGTAGACGTGCTGCTGGGTGTGGCTGTGGCCGCTGAGCACCAGCACGTTGCGGAAGTCCTTCAGCAGGTCGAACAGGCGCTGGCGGTCAGCATGACGGAAGGTCTCGCGCCCCGGCGCGGCGTCGAACAGCGGGATGTGCATGCCCAGCACCAGCAGACGGTCCTTGTGCAGGCCCTTCAGGTAGCCGGCAAGGAAGGCGAACTGGTCTTCGCGCAGGCCACCGACATACTTCGGCCTTGCGTTGGGGTCGTACACCACGTCGTCGAGGAACACGAAACTGGCACCGCCCTCTTCCACCGCGTAGGTGTCCGGCCCGTAGAAGTTGCGCCAGCTGTCCAGCGAATGCTCGTCGCTGGCTGCATCGAAATCGAGGTCGTGATTGCCCGGCACATGGAACCACGGCACGCCCAGCGACGTGGTGACCCTGTTGATTGCCGGATACAGGGTCAGATCGTCGCTGACGATGTCACCCAGGGTGGTGCCCATGCGCGCCCTGGTCTGGCCGACCAGTGGCGCCACGATCGACTGCTGGTAGTAGCCGATGTCCTTCAGGCTGGCGGTCTGGGAGTCGGTGAAGACCAGCATCTGGAAGCCGCGACGGCTGTCATGGCGATCCGACTGCAGCGCGAAATCCCAGTTGCGGGTGACATCGCTGGTGGCGGCGATGCCGCCGTACTTCAGCGCCGGCGAGCCGTTCGGGCGGAAGTGGCGCCAGAACGAAGGCAGGCCGTCTGCCGCCTTCGGGAACGAATACGCATCGGGCTTGATCACGAACACGGTCTGGCCATCGCGCACCGGCAGGCTGTAGCTGCCGTCGGCGGCGGTCTTGACGATGACCTCGCCGTTGGAGACCTGCACCCCGGCCAGGCCCGGATCGGTCGCACCGCGGCCCGGCTTGCCGTCACGCTCCAGATAGACCTTGCCGGTGACCACGGTGTCCGCAGCCCAGGCCGGCGAGGTCAGCAACAGGCAGCACAGCCAGGCGGCAGGCAGTTTCATGGGAGACATCCAGCAGAAAGAGACGCGGTATTGTAGAGCCCAGTTACGCTCGGCTGCATTGCCGGCGGGCATGCCGGCCGCTGGCCGGCACCCCCTCGATGCCCGAAGATGATGATGTTGCCGGCCAGCGGCCGGCACTACCACGCTTCAACGATGGCGTTTTTCCAGCACCGCCCGCGCATCGTCCAGCGACAGACCGCGCGCGCGCAGCAGTACCAGCAGGTGGTACAGCAGGTCCGAAGCCTCGCCGAGCAGCGCCTCGTCATCCTGCGCCACCGCCGCCAGCGCGGTCTCCACCCCCTCCTCACCCACCTTCTGTGCGATGCGGCGGATGCCGCCCTCGAACAGGCTGGTCGTATAGCTGCCCGGCGGGCGCTGCGACTCACGCATCGCCACCAACTGGCCCAGCCCGCCCAGGAAGTCCTTCGGCGCCTGGTCGAAACAGCTCTCCGCACCCGTGTGGCAGGTTGGTCCCGCCGGGCGTGCCATCACCAGCAGCGTGTCGGCATCGCAGTCGACGCTGATCGACTGCACCACCAGCACGTTGCCGGACTGCTCGCCCTTGGTCCACAACCGCTGCTTGCTGCGGCTGAAAAAGGTCATGTGGCCGATGGCCAGCGTGGCCGCCAGCGACTCTGCGCTGACATAGCCCAGCATCAGCACCTGCAGGGTATCGGCATCCTGCACCACGGCCGGCAGCAGGCCGTCGCCCTTGCCCCAGTCCAGCGCCTGCAATGCGTCCAACGACGGCCTGACTTCAATAGACATCCCGCACCTCGATCTGCTGTCCGCGCAGGTAGCGCTTCAATTCTGGAATAGCGATGGCGCCGCTGTGGAACACGCTCGCCGCCAGTGCACCATCGACGTCGGCCTGGTCGAAGGCTTCTGCGAAATGTTCCATCGCACCGGCGCCACCAGAGGCGATCAGCGGCACCTGGCACAGTGCCCGCGCCTGCTGCAACTGTGCGACATCGTAGCCGCGGCGCACGCCATCGCTGTCCATGCAGTTCAGCACGATCTCACCGGCGCCCCGACGTTGCGCCTCGACAATCCAGTCCAGGGTGCGCAGTGGCACCGCCTGGGTCTTGTCCGGGTCTCCGCTGAAACGGCGCACCCGCCATTGGCCATCCGCTTCGCGCACCGAATCGACACCGACCACCACGCATTGCACGCCGAACTCGTCGGCCAGTTCAGTGATCAGTTCGGGACGGCCCAGCGCGGGCGAGTTGATCGACACCTTGTCGGCACCGGCGAACAACACGCGGCGCGCGGTTTCCACGCTGTCGATGCCACCGGCCACGCAGAACGGAATGTCGATCAGCCGCGCGATGCGCTCGATCCAGGCAACGTCGACCGAACGCGCCTCGGGGCTGGCGCCGATGTCATAGAACACCAGCTCGTCGGCGCCCTGGTCGCGATAGCGCTGCGCCAACTCGGCGACGTCACCCATGTCGACGTGGTCGCGGAAGCGCACACCCTTGACCACCCGGCCATCGCGCACGTCAAGGCAGGGAATGATGCGGCGGCTCAACATGCCAGCGCCTCCGCCAGGTCCATGCGCTGTTCCAGCAGCGCCTTGCCGAGGATCGCACCGCCGCAACCCGCACTTCGCGCTTCAGCAACGTCGGCCACGTCACGGATGCCGCCGGACGCCTGCACCGCCACTCCCGGCAGCAATGCCGACAGGTGCTGGTAGAGGCCGATATTGGGCCCGGCCAGCATGCCGTCGCGGGCGATGTCGGTGCACAACAGGTGGCGCATGCCGGCGCGCGCGTAGCGCTGGGCCAGGTCATCCAGGGTCACCCCGGCGTTCTCGGTCCAGCCGTGCACCGGCAGCTGCCACTGCCCCTGTGCGTCCTGGCGGGCATCCAGCGCAATCGTGATGCGCTCGGCGCCGAATTCCTCCAGCCAGCCGACCACCTCATCGGGGCGACGCACCGCCAGCGAACCCACCACCACGCGGCCGGCGCCGGCATCGAGGATGCGCGCCACGTCGTCGCGGCCGCGCACGCCACCGCCGGTCTGCACCTGCAGCGGCGTGTGCGCGCGGATCGCCGCCAGCAGCGGCGCCAGCGTATAGCCACCGGCGCGTGCGGCATCCAGATCCACAAGGTGCATCCACTGCGCGCCCTGCGCGGCGAACGCCTGCGCGCGCGGCAGCGGATCGTCGCCGTAGGAGGTTTCCTGCGCGTAGTCGCCCTGGCGCAGCCGCACCACGCGGCCGTCGCGGATATCCAGCGCGGGGTAGACGATGAAACTCATGCAGCAGTGCCCTCGAGGAAATTGCGCAGCATCAGCGAGCCGGTCTCGCCGGAGCGCTCGGGATGGAACTGTGCGCCGTAGTAACGCCCCTGCTCCACCACGGCAGTGAACAGCCCGCCGTGGTCGCAGGCAGCGACGGTATGGGTATTGAGCGGCGCCGCATAGCTGTGCACGAAGTAGGCGCTGGCGCGTTCCGGCACACCCTGCAACAGCACCGACTCACGTAGCGGCAGCAGGCGGTTCCAGCCCATGTGCGGCACGCGGATGCCACAGGCCGGCACCAGCTTGCGCACCACGCCCGGAATCAGTCCCAGTGTCTCCACACCCGCTTCCTCGGAGCGTTCGAACAGCAGCTGCATGCCAAGGCAGATGCCCATCAGCGGCACCTCCAGCCGCTGCAACGGCTCGACCAGGCCCTGCGCGTGCAGGCGCTGCATGCCGGGACCGGCGGCGCCGACGCCGGGCAGGATCACCCGCTGCGCACCCACCAGGCCGTCCGCATCGCGCACCAGCCGCACCGTCGCGCCCAGCCGCTCCAGTGCGTAGCGCACCGAGCCCAGGTTGGCACCACCGGCATCGATCAGCGCAACATCGCTCACAGCGCCCCCTTGGTACTGGGCAACGCGGTGCCCTGCCTGGCCAGCGCCGGGCGCAGTGCGCGCGCCAGCGCCTTGAAGCAGGCCTCCACCTTGTGGTGATCGTTGTCGCCGCGCACCTGCAGGTTGAGGTTCAGGCCGCTGGCATCGCACAGCGAGCGGAAGAAATGCGGCACCAGCTCGGTCGGCATGTCCCCCACCCGCTCGCGCTTGAACTCGCCCTCGAACACGAAGTACGGGCGGCCGCTGAAGTCCAGCGCAGCACTGGCCAGCGTCTCGTCCATCGGCAGGGTGAAACCGTAGCGGCCGATGCCGCGCTTGTCGCCCAGCGCCTCGCGCAGGGCCTGGCCCAAGGCCAGCCCGGTGTCCTCGATGGTGTGGTGCTCATCGATGTGCAGGTCACCCTCGGCCTGGATGTCCAGCGCGAAGCCGCCGTGCTTGCCGATCTGTTCCAGCATGTGGTCGAAGAACGGCAGGCCGGTGGAGATGCGTGCATCACCGGCGCGATCCAGGTCCAGTTCGACGCGGATCTTGGTCTCCTTCGTGTTGCGCTGGACCACGGCGGTGCGCGGCGCGTCGGCCAGCGCGTGGGCAATGCCCGGCCAGTCCCACTCGCCCCCGAACTGCGCGGTGCGCAGCTGGAAGCCACGGATGTTGAGGTTGTCGGCGAACTGCAGGTCGGTGATGCGGTCGCCAACCATGGCCGAGCGTGCCCAGTCGATGCTGCGGTCCTGCAGGTAGGCGGTCATCAGGCCGATGCCCGGCTTGCGGGTCGTGGCGTTGTCCTGCGGCCAACTGCAGTCGATCAGCACGTCGCGGAAGGTGATGCCCTGGCTTTCGAAGATCTGCAGCATCAGCTCGTTGGGGCCATCGAAGCTGGCGCGCGGGTAGCTGTCGCTGCCCAGGCCGTCCTGGTTGGTGACGATCACGAACTGGTAGCCGGCGTCACGCAGCTTCAGCAGCGCCGGGATCACCTGCGGCACGAAGCGCAGCTTTTCGTAGGCGTCGATCTGGAAGTCGGACGGCTCCTCGATGAGGGTGCCGTCGCGGTCAATGAACAGGATCGGGGTCATGCTGCGGCCCTCCGCGCCGACAGGGCCGCAAGCACGCGGTCATTCTCTTCGGGGCTGCCAATGCTGATGCGCAGCGCATCACCCAGCTGCGGCGCGGCGCGCTGGTCGCGCACCACCACGCCCGCAGCCAGCAGCGTATCGAACGCGGCCTGGGCATCGGCGAAGCGAACCAGCAGGTAGTTGCCGGCCGAGCGGTAGACGCGACGCACGCCGGCCAGGCCCGGCAGCGCCACGCGCAGGCGTTCGCGCTCGGCAATCACCGTGGCTACGCGCTCGGCGGTCCGGGCCAGCGCGGCGGGTTGCAACGCCTGCACCGCCAGTTCCGCGCACGGCGTCGGCACCGGGTACGGCGCCTGGCAGCGGCGCAGCACGGCAATCAGCTCCGGGGCGGCCATCAGGGTGCCGATACGGGCAGCAGCCAGCGCGTGCGCCTTGGACAAGGTGCGCAGTACCGCCAGGTTGGCGTGTGCGGCCAGAAGCGTGGTGGCCGATGCGCGCCCCGCGTACTCCACATAGGCCTCGTCCACCACCACCAGCGCCTGCCCGCGCAGCGCAACCGCCACACGCTCGACCTCCTCCAGAGCGATGTCACTGCCGGCCGGGTTCGACGGTGCGCACAGGAACACCAGCTTGGCTCCCTGCGCCTTGGCCGCGTCGATCACCGCATCCAGATCGGCGCGCAGGCCATCCTCGCTGTCCACCAGCGGCACTTCAATCAATGCGGCGCCCTGCAGGCGTGCGCAGACGGCGTACATGCCGAACACCGGCGGCGTGACCAGCACGCCATCGCGACCGGGCACACACAGCGCGCGCACCAGCAGGTCGATGGCCTCGTCACTGCCGCGGCCGACCAGCAGCTGCTGTGGCGTCACGCCGTACAGCGCCGCCAGTTCCTCACGCAGCACCAGCGGTTGCGGTTCGGGATAGCGCCGGCTGCTGCCAGCCGCATCGGCCGGATTGGCCCAGGCCGACTCGTTGGCATTCAACCAGACCTCGCCCTGCACCACCGCACTGCGCGCCGAGCTGTAGCCGGCGAAGGCCTGCAGATCCGGGCGCACCAGTGCCAGCACGTCATCAATGGCGGCGCTCATGCGGCGGCCTCCATGCGCAATGCCACCGCACGTTCGTGGGCATCCAGGCCTTCGGCGCTGGCGATGATGCGTGCGCAGCCGCCGATCGCCGCCAGGCCGGCGGCGCTCGCGCTCTGCACGCTGATCAGGTTCTGGAAGCTGGCAACGCTGACGCCACTGTAGGCACGCGCGGCACCGGCGGTCGGCAGCACGTGGTTGGTGCCGCTGCAGTAGTCGCCCAGTGCTTCGGGGGTGTAATCCCCCAGGAACACCGAGCCGGCCGCCTGCACCTTGTCCAGCCACGCGCGCGGGTCGCGCAGGGCCAGGATCAGGTGCTCGGGCGCATAGCGGTTGCTGATCGCGAAGGCCTCGTCCAGCGAATCGACCTGGATCAGGCGCGAGGCCGACAAGGCCTGGCGCGCGATCTGCTGGCGCGGCAACACGGCCACCTGGCGCTCGACCTCGGCTTCGACCGCGGCCAGCATCGCGGCATCGTCGGTCAGCAGCAGTACCTGCGAATCCGGGCCATGCTCGGCCTGCGACAGCAGGTCGGCGGCGACGAATGCCGGATTGGCGCCGGCATCGGCAATCACCAGCACTTCCGAAGGACCGGCCGGCATGTCGATGGCGGCGGCGCCGTCCTGTGCGACCTGCTGCTTGGCTTCGGTAACGAAGCTGTTGCCCGGCCCGAACAGCTTGTCGCAGGCGGGAATGCTTGCGGTGCCATAGGCCATGGCAGCGATCGCCTGCGCGCCGCCCAGCTTGAACACGCGCTGCACGCCGGTCAGCCGCGCCGCCACCAGTACGGCCGGGTCTGCGCTGCCATCGGCTCGCGGCGGCGTGCACAGCACCACCTGCGGGCAGCCGGCCAGCTGTGCCGGAACACCCAGCATCAGCGCGGTGGACGGCAGCGGCGCGCTGCCGGCTGGCACGTACAGGCCCACCCGCCCGATCGGACGCAGCATGCGTTCGCAGACTACGCCCGGCGCGGTTTCAACTGCGTATCCCTTGCCCATGCCGGCGGCGTGGAAGCGGGCGATGCGCTCGGCCGCGTCCACCATGGCCTGGCGCAGTTCGCCGGGTACGGCGGCTTCGGCCGCAGCGTACTCGGCTTCGCTCACTGCAAAGGACGACAGTTCGACACCATCGAAGCGTGCGGTGATCGCACGCAGCGCGTCGTCGCCCTGCGCGCGCACCTGTGCAATCAGCGTCGCCACCGCGTCGCGGGTCTGCTGCGCCACGGTCTGCACCGGGCGGGTCAATGCCGCGCTGCGCGCGGCCTCATCAAGTCGGGACCAGATCAGACGGTTCATGCCAGCGACCGCTCCACGCTCAGTACCATCAGGCCCTGCGCACCCGCGCGCTCGAGTTCCTCCATGCGCTGCCAGCTCAGCGGGCCGGGGCACATGGTCTGCAGGCGCAGCGCACCGCCATCGGCCGGCAACCGCACCAGCGGCTCGGCATCGGCCAGCAACTGCGCCAGCGCGTCGACGCGATCCTCGCTGGCGCGGAACATCAGCAGCTTGCGGTCCTGGCGCTGCACCACGCCGTCGAGGCGGCGCAGCAGCATCGCGCGCAGCGATGCACGTGCATCATCCGGCACGCGCACCGCACCAGCCAGCACCGCCTCGCTGTCGAGCAGGTTGTGTACCGGGGTCAACTGGTTGGCACGCAGCGTGGCGCCGCTGGACACCAGATCGCAGATCAGGTCGGCGGTACCCAGGCGCGGGGCGATTTCCACCGACCCGGACAGCTCGACCACCTGCGCGTCCACGCCCTGCTCGGCCAGCCACTGCGTGAGGATGGCCGGGTAGCTGGTGGCGATGCGGGTGCCGGCCAGCTGCGCCGGGCCCTGCCACTGCCATTCCTCGGGCACCGCCAGCATCAGCCGGCACTGGCCGAAGCCCAGCCCGCGCAGCGCCTGGTAGGCGTCGGGCAGGCCGATCTGGCGACGTGCCGCGGCCTGCTCGTCCAGCTCGTTGCGGCCGACGATGCCGAGGTCGCAGACGCCGTCGGCGATCAGGCCGGGGATGTCGTCGTCGCGCACCAGCAGCAGGTCTACCGGCAGCGATTCGCCGTAGCAGAACAACTTGTCACGGCTTTCGCGCCAGCTCAGGCCACAGGCGCTGAGCAGGTTGCGGGCGGGCTCGGCCAGCCGGCCACTCTTCTGGATGGCGATACGCAGCCGGTCTCGTGCCGGCGCTGCCTGGGTTGCACTCATGGGGGAGGTCTCGAAGTTCGGAACGGGGCGCGGATCAGCGCGAAGCAAGGCGGTCGATGGCGGCGGCATAGCCCCGATGGCCATGCTCGAGCGTGCGCGCCACCCGTCCGGTGGTGGTCACGCTGACGCCGGTGCGCTCGTGGATCTCGCGGTACGGCACGCCCTGCTGCAGCAGCGGCACCACCTTCCAGCGGTCGGCCATGGCTTCCAGCTCGGCCGGAGTGCACAGGTCGCGCAGGAAGGCTTCCACCTGCTCCGGCTCGCGCAGGGCGGCAAAGGCCCGGGCCAGGGCTTCCAGGTCGGCCTTGGGGTCTTTGGCGGCAATATCGGGGCGGGCTTTCACGGGGCTGTTTCCATGCATCAATGTAATAGCGCGTTAGTACATTAGCGCATTCTTGCGCAGCGCGTCAAATCTGGGGGAGGCTGGGCGGCGCTGCCCCTGCGCCTGCTGCATGCGAAGCAAGGTCAAATGCCGGGTTGCAGAGGGTTGGCGGGGGCGGATCCGTTTCTGGAGGAAAACCGCCCTGACCCCAGGCAATGGCAAAAAAAAACGCCCACCGGGTGGCGGGCGTTTTCGTGGCGTGGTGGCGCGCGGCCAACCGGCCGTTACATCACCTTCGACTGCTCCAGCTCGACCTGCAGGGTGCTGGCCAGCTCGTCGCGGGAGACTTCGAACTGCTGCTCGCGCACCAGGTCCTTCACCGCCACCACGCCGCGCGCCAGCTCGTCCTCACCGGCCAGCACCACGAAGCGGATGCCGGCCTTGGCCGCGTACTGGAACTGCTTGCCGATCTTCTTCGGCTCCATCTGCACTTCGGTGTTGATGCCACCGGCGCGCAGGCGGCGGGCGATGTCCAGCGACTGCGCCATGCCCTGCTCGTCCATCAGCGCCACCAGCGCCTGCACGCTGCTGGCCTCGATGCCATCGATCAGGCCGGCTTCGCGCAGCTGCCAGAACAGGCGCGACAGGCCGATGGAGATGCCCACGCCCGGCAGCTTCGACTTGCTGTAGTGGCTGGCCAGGTCCTCGTAACGGCCGCCCGAACAGATCGAGCCGATCTGCGGGTGGTCGGTCAGCGTGGTCTCGTAGACGGTGCCGGTGTAATAGTCCAGGCCGCGCGCGATGGAGAAATTCAGGCAGTACGCGCTCTCCGGCACACCCAGTGCCTGCACCAGCTGCAGCACTTCGCGCAGCTCGGCGACGCCGGTGCGCAGGATTTCCGAAGAGCCGGCGTCGGCTTCAAGCGTGGCCAGCTGCGCCAGCGCATCGGCATGGCCCTGCGAACGCACGGCCACGAAGGCCAGGATCTTCTCGACCTGCTCGCCCGGGATGTTGAAGCCCTCGCCCACCAGCGTCTCGCGCACGTAATCGGCGCCGCGCTTGTCCAGCTTGTCCACTTCGCGCAGCACCGCCAGCTGGCGCTCGCCTTCGGCCACGCCCAGGCTTTCGAAGAAGCCGCGCATGAGCTTGCGGTTGTTCAGCTGGATGCTGAAGTCGCCGATGCGCAGCTCCGAGAACACGGCGTGGATGACCGCCAGCACTTCGGCATCATAGCGAACGCTCAGGCTGTCCTTGCCGATCACGTCGATGTCGCACTGGTAGAACTCACGGAAACGGCCGCGCTGGGCACGCTCGCCGCGGTACACGCGCTGCATCTGGTAGCGACGGAACGGGAAGGTGAGTTCGTGTTCGTGCTCGGCCACGTAGCGTGCCAGCGGCACGGTCAGGTCGAAGCGCAGCGCCATCTCCGGCAGCGAGCGGTCGCCCGATTCGGCCGCGTTGGCCAGCGCACCGGTGGACTGCACGAAGTACACCTGGCGCTCGGTCTCGCCGCCGGACTTGGTCAGCAGCACGTCGGACAGCTCGAACACCGGCGTCTCCACCGGCAGGAACCCGAAGCGCTCGTAGTTGCGGCGGATGACGTCCAGCATGCGCTGGAACGCAATCTGCTCGCGCGGCAGCAGTTCAAGGGTGCCGGGCGGGGTACGGGGCTTGATCACGGGCGGAACTCCTGCTGGAACGGGACGTGGGAGGGGGCGACATTCTAGCGCCCCCGCCTCGGGCAGGGTCGAACGGCCGCTTGAAGTATCATAAGGCCCTCCCCGCCCGCGATACGCCCCCGCACCATGTCACGGCCTTCCGGCGCTCCGCCGGCCACCAACGATCCCGCCTCGCCGTCCTGCACCACGCTGGACTGCCTGCACTGCTCGGTTCGCCATCTTGCGGTGTGCTCGGCGCTGTCGCCCGATGAAGTGCAGGCGCTGGAACAGGTCACCGTTTCGCAGCAGGTGAGCATGGGCAGCACGCTGGCCCGCACGGGTGAAGAGCGAGACCATGTCTATACACTGACTGCCGGCGCACTGCGCCTGGTACGCACCCTGGCCGACGGCCGCCGCCAGATCAACGGCTTCGTGCTGCCCGGCGACTACCTGGGCCTGAGCGGCAGCGACCACCATCGCTGCGACATCGAAGCCATCGCCGACAGCCGCGTGTGCCGCGTCGCGCTGCCACAGATGAAGCTGCTGCGCAGCCGCTTCCCTCATCTGGAGCGCAAGCTGCTGCAGCGTGCCTGCCAGGAACTGGATGCCGCGCAGGACGCCGCACTGGCCCTGGCACGCCTGCAGCCGGCCGAGAAGCTGGCCGATTTCCTGCTGCGCCTGGCCGCGCGTGAAGCCAGGCTGGGCGGCGACGGCCTGCGCGTGTCGCTGCCGATGGGCCGAGGCGACATTGCCGACCATCTGGGCCTGACCATGGAAACGGTCAGCCGCACCTTCACCAAGCTGCGCCAGCAGGGACTGATTGCCCTGCCCCACCTGAACGTAGTGGAGATCCTCGACGAGGACGGGCTGCGCGCACTGGCCGGTGAAGGGTTGATCTGACCGCACTGCGGCTGATGATGGGATTGCCTGCCAGCGGCCGGCACTACCGGAAGGATGCAACACAGGTAGTGCCGGCCGCTGGCCGGCCACCGCATCCCTCTCCGATCAACGCAACAACACCTCGCGCAACGCCGCGTAATCTGCCGCCAATGGTTCGGCGTGCGCCGGTCGCTGCAGCAACGCATCCAGCGCAGGCGGCACCGTCACCGTTTCACCGATCAACGGCTCGACCACGGCCTCGAACTTGGCCGGATGTGCGGTGGCCACCACCGCCCAGTCGCCCTTGGCACCGCGCGCGCGCAGATCCTGCAGCACCTTCACCGCCGTAGCCGTATGCGGGCAGAACAGCTCGCCACTGCTGGCATGGGCCGCCGCAATCGTCGCGCGGATGGTCACGTCATCCACCGCGAACGCGCGGAAAGCTGCACGCAGTTCCGCGTCGTCGCCGTGGTAGAGCCAGCGCAGTCGCTCGAAGTTGCTCGGCGCACCCACGTCCATTGCATTGGCCACGGTGGCCACACTGGCCTGCGGCTGGTAGTCGCCGCCACCGAAGTACGCGGGCAGCACGGCATTGGCATTGGTGGCCAGCACGATCTGCCCGATCGGCACCCCCAGTGCGCGCGCCAGCACCGCGGCCATCGCGTTGCCCAGGTTGCCGGTCGGCACCACCAGGTTGAGCCGGCGACGATGCAACGCGTAGTGGCTCAGTGCCGTATGTGCGTAATAACTCATCTGCGGCAGCAGGCGACCGAGGCTGATGCTGTTGGCCGAGCTCAGCGGCACCTGTGCCTGCAGTTCGCGGTCGGCCAGCGCCTGCTTGACCATGGCCTGGCAGTCGTCGAAGGCACCGGCCACGCGCAGCGCCTGGATGTTGTCACCGAAGCAGCCGAGCTGGTGCGCCTGGCGCGGTGACACGCGGCCATCCGGATACAGCACCACCACGCGTACGCCTGGCTGGCGATGGAAGGCCGCGGCAACGGCGGCGCCGGTATCGCCGGAGGTGGCGACGACGATGGTCAGATCACGGTCCTTGCCGGCCTGCAGCCGCGACAGCGTACCGGCCAGGAAACGCGCACCAATGTCCTTGAACGCCGCCGTCGGTCCATGGAACAGTTCCAGCACGTGGTCACCGTCGCCGAGCGCACGCAGCGGCACCGGGAAGTCGAACGCCTCGCGGCAGATCGACGGCAATGCGGCCTCCAGCGCATCCCCGGCGAAGAACGGTGCCAGTAGATCTGCAGCGGTATCGGCCAGGGCCGCACCGGCTTCCAGCTCACGTGGCGCCGGCAGTACCTGGGGCACGTACAGGCCACCATCGGGCGCCAAGCCTGCAGCGATGGCCGCACTGAGGCCAACGGCCGGGGACCGGCCGCGGGTCGAAACGAATTGCATGGGTTCAGTATCCAAAGAGGGAGAAGGATTCAGCACAACCGGGCTCCCGGCGCATCCAGCGGCGACACCCAGGCATCGCTGTCGAAGCCGGCAGCAGCGAATGCGGTCTGCACCGGCGCCGCGGCAGCGTGGGCCTGGTCGGCATCTTCGAACCAGGCGAACACGCTGGGGCCGGCACCGGAGATGCCTGCGCCCATTGCACGGGCTGACAACGCCGCATCGCGAGCCGCCTCGAAGCCGCCGATCAGTCCCGCCCGTCGCGGCTCCACCAGCACATCGCGCAGGCCAGCGCGCACCAGCGCCGCGTCGCTGCGATGGCAGCCGCTGAGCACCAACGCAAGATTCGCACTCTGCGCCACGAATTCACCCAGCGCATAGCTGCCTTGCAGCGCCTGGCGTGCCAGACGGGTTTCCAGCACCGCGTGCGGGTGCACCAGCAGGCTGTGCCAACTGGCTGGCACAGGGATCGGCAGCAGGCGGTCGGCCGTGCACAACGCCAGCCCGCCGAGCAGCAGCGGGCCCACGTTGTCGCCGTGGCGGCCCCCACTGGCCACGGCCTCGCCGTCCAGCGCGAACGGGTACAGCGCCTCGCGCGGTAGTGGCGCATCCAGCAATGCATTGGCAGCAACCAGCGCGGCGACGCACGACGCTGCCGAGCCGCCCATGCCCGAGCCGAATGGAATGCCCTTGTCGATCTCCACCGCGAAGCCGAAGTCCAGGTCCAGCCCTGCGCGCAGCGACATCAACGCCGCACCTGCGGTGTTTCCAGCCGCCTCCAGCGGCAGTTCGACCGCACTGCCACGGATCGCCTCGATGCGCACCACCGGCTCATCGATACGCCGCACGCTCACCGTATCGCCGACGCCTGCAATGGCATGCCCAAGAATGTCGAAGCCCACCGCCACGTTGGCCACCGAGGCGGGCGCAAATGCACGTGCGATCACAGGCGTGCCCCCTCGCCAGCGGCTACCCGCAGCAGGTCGGCGAACACGCCCGCCGCCGTCACTTCCGGTCCAGCGCCCGGTCCCTGCACCACCAGCGGGTTGTCGCAGTAGCGGCGGGTACGGAACTGCACCACGTTGTCGGTCAGCCGCAGGTTGGCGAAGGCATGGTCGGCCGGCAGCTCCTGCAGGCCCACCGAGGCGCCGTCGGCGCCCAGCCGTGCCACGTAGCGCAGCACCGCGCCACGCGCCCGCGCGTCCTGCAGGCGCTGCAGCAGGCTGGCATCGGACTCGCCCAGCCGCGCCATGAAGTCATCCACGCTGCCGTCGCGCAGCAGTGCCGGCACCAGGCTTTCCACCTGTACCTGCTCCAGGCTGAGCGCGTGACCGGCCTCTCGGGCAAGGATCACCAGCTTGCGTGCTACGTCCACCCCCGAAAGATCATCGCGCGGGTCCGGCTCGGTATATCCCATCGACCGCGCCTGCGCGACCAGCTGCGAGAACGGCTGACTGCCATCGAAGCGGTTGAACAGCCAGGCCAGCGTGCCGGAGAAGATGCCTTCAATCGCCAGCACTTCATCACCGGTATCGACCAGGTCGCGTAGCGTGGTGATCACCGGCAGGCCCGCGCCCACGGTGGCCTCGTAGCGGAAGCGCGCGCCACTGGCCGCTGCGGCGGCGCGGATGCGCTGGTAGCGCGGCAGCGGCCCGGCACCCGCCTGTTTGTTCGGGGTGACCACATGGATGCCCGCCGCCAGCCAGCCCTCGTAGCGCTCGGCCACCTCGGCACTGCCGCTGCAGTCGATCACCACCGCATGCGGCAGGTGCGCAGCCAGCAGGTGTTCGGTGAAACGATCAAGATCGCTGGATTCACCCGCGTCCCGCAGGGCCTCGCGCCAGTCCGCATGCAGGCCGTCCACTTCCAGGCGCATGCGCGAACGCGAGGCCAGCGCGCGCAGGCGAAGATCCACATTGGCCTTGGCCAGCAGCTGCGGGCGCGCGGCCAGCAACTGGTCCAGCAGTGCGGCGCCAACGTTGCCGGGCCCGATCACACCGACCGCGAAGGTCTGCGGCGATAGCCAGAAGCCTGCATGCGCCGCGCGCAGCGCACGGGTGGCATCGGCACTGTCCACTGCGACCGAGATGTTGCGCTCGGACGAGCCCTGCGCAATCGCCAGGATGTTCACCTGCGCACGCCCCAGTGCCTCGAACAGGCGCGCCGCCACGCCTGGCTGCCCGGCCATGCCATCACCGACCGCGGCCAGTACGCTGACGCCTTCACTGACCTGCACGCGCTGCACCTGTCCCGCTGACAACTCGTGCGCAAATGCGTGCAGCAGTGCATCGCGGCCACGGCCGGCTTCGGCAGCACGCACCACGCAGCAGATTGAATGTTCCGACGAACCCTGCGAGATCATCACCACCGACACCTGCGCCTGGCGCAGGGCGGCGAATACGCGCTCTGCAGTGCCGGGCACGCCGATCAGGCCGGTGCCTTCCAGGTTCAAAAGGGCCAGGCCCGGGCTCAGGGTCAGGCCCTTTACCGGCCCACGCGGCGAGCGCTCGGCACTGATGCGCGTACCCGGATGCGCCGGCTGGAACGTATTGCGGATGAAGATCGGCAGACCGAGGCGGATCGCCGGCGACATCGTCTGCGGGTGCACCACCTTGGCGCCGAAGTACGCCAGTTCGCAGGCCTCGTCGTAGCTCAGCGCTTCCAGCTGCACTGCCTCGGGCACCAGCCGTGGGTCCGCCGACAGCACGCCATCGACATCGGTCCAGATGTGCAGCTCGTCAGCGTTGAACAGCGCGGCAAAGATCGCACCGGAATAGTCGCTGCCGTTGCGGCCGAGGGTGGTGATGCGGTCATCGCGATCGCGTGCGACGAATCCGGTGGCGACCAGGCGCGACTGCGGATGCTGCAGGCGCCACTTGGCCAGGCGGTCGGCACTGGCTTCCCAGTCGACATCCACGCCGAGTTCGCCATGCCCGACCACCAGCACATCGCGCGCGTCGAGTACCGCGCAGTCTTCGCCCAGCGCGCGCAGATACTTGCCAAGCAGCTGTGCGGAAAACACTTCGCCCAAGCCCTGCACACGGTCCAGCACCTCGCGCGGCAGCTCGCCGATCACCGCCAGCGCGGCCAGCACTTCGGCCAACTGATCGAAGCGGGCGTCGATCCACTCGACCGTCTCGCCCACCTGCTCGCCCAGCAGCGCCACGGCAGCGCCGCGATGGCGTGCGCGCAGGGCATGCCAGGCCTCACGCCAGCCTTCATCGCCCTTGGCCGCCAGCTGGGCCAGTTCGATCAGCGCATCGGTGACGCCCTTCATCGCCGAGACGACAGTGACCTGCAACGATTCGGGACGGGCCAGCAGCAGGCCGCCCACATGGCGATAGCGTTCGGCATCGGCCACCGAGGTGCCGCCGAACTTGTGCACGACGGTGAACGGTGCAGCCAGGTCGGCCGGGGCAACGGAATGGGCGGGGGCGTGGGAAGACATGCAGACCTCGGTAGGAGGCCCCGTCGCATGCAGGTGTCGAGTTTCCCCGCCACCTGGATGGTGCGGGGCCGTGGTTTTCGGGAGTTACACGAAGACGACGGGCCGCACCAGGGCAGTGGTGACGGTGGTGGTGGTAATGGTGGTGATGGTCGCGACCGGCGCAGTCGAACGGCCCGCAGTGGCGGGGGCGATCAGGCTGGCGTGGGCGGCATCAAGGACCATGGCGCACAGAAAACACCGTGCGCCCGGCCGCTGTCAAGTGCTGCGATGCAGAAAACCGCTGCCGCGATCATCGGCCAACGTGCCGCCATTTGGTTGCAATTGAGACAAAGCCGGCATCAGCACGCTTGACGACTGCATTCAGCCGGCATGTTCGGCGATCGCCCGTGGTGTGCGATGCGCGTGCGCGCACAGCATCACGCCAGCCACCAGGAACACGATTGCCAACGCTTCCAGCAACGAGGGCCAACGCCGCTGCCAGGCAAACGCGTACAGCAGCGCGAACAGGGTTTCGAACACGATCATCTGGCCAGTCAGGGTCAGTGGCAGCAGGCGGCTGGCGCGGTTCCAGAATGCATTGCCGAGGATCGAGGCCACCACTGCCACGCCGGCGCTGATCGCCCAGAACCCGCCCCATTGCGCCGCCGTATGGCTGCCGGTGTGCCCGGTGAAGGCCATCGGCACCAGCAGCAGGGCCAGGCCGCCGGTGGTGACGCCGTTCAGCAGCGACCAGTCATGGCTGGACAGGTCCGGCCTGCGCGCCAGCCAGCGGCTGTTGCCGATCGAATACAGCGCCCACGAGAACAGCGCACCGAACGCGCACAGCAGCCCGATCAGGCGCTGCCGCCACGGGGTCGCCAGGTGCTCGGACATCAGCGCTTCCCAACCCACCAGGGCGACCCCCAGCACGCACAGCCCCAGTGCCGGCAACAGCTGCTTCAGTGGTACAGCGCCCTGCTCGCGCACGCCAACGAGGGTGACCACCACCGGAATCAGGCCAACGATCAGCGATGCCGCAGCGCCACCGGCCCACTGCACGGCGGTCGCCAGCAGCAGGAAATACACCAGGTTGCCTGCCAGGCTCAGCCACAGCAGGCCGATCCATTCGGCACGGCCCAGCCGCGGCGCCAGCCGTTTCCATCGCGGCAGCAGCAGGGCGACGGCAATCAGGCCATAGACCAGGTAGCGGCCGGCGGACAGTTGCAGCGCATTGAACGACCGAAGCACGGCAGGCGCGAGAAAGACCACGCCCCAGAGTGCGCCAGCGGCAACGCCATTGGCGATGCCCACGGCCATCGGGTTGTTGCGCATTCGGTTGTCCGGGGGGATGGAACGGGCCACGCAGTGTAAGCGCTGGCCTGCGCGGCACGCTTGACCGAGGCTACTGCGCTGCGCTGCCGCTGACCTGTGAGCCGAGCATCGGCTCGGCTCTACACGTCAGCCGGCACCCCTGCGCCACGCAGCGGGGGTCTGGCCACATTCGCGGCGCAGCGCACGGGTCAGTGCGCTCTGCTCGGAATAGCCTGCAGCCAGTGCGATATCGCTGATCGGCGCGGCAGTGGTGCGCAGCTGATGCTTGGCCCAACGCAAGCGGCACGCGCTTAGCCAGGCCTGCGGGCTCAGCCCGAACTCGCGCTGGAACAGCGCGTGCAAGCGGCTCTCGCTGACACCGACAAAGCCGGCCATCCGGGCAACCGGCCAGGCCCGGCCGGGATCGGCCTGCACCGCCGCGCACAGGCCCTGCATGCGCGCGCCACTGCCCGCCGGTGCAAATACCTGCAGCAACTGCGGCAGCAGCGCCGGCATCGGCTGCCCTGCCTGCACGTCGGCCAGGCGCTGCCGCAACGCCAGCGGCAGATGCAGCCAGCGCTGGCGGCACAGATGCTCCTGCGTGCCGTCATCAAGCACGCCTGCAGGACAATCAACGATCACGAAACCATTGGGGCCGTCCGCCATCTGGTCATGTGCTTCGCCGGCGGCGACAAATGCCCCCTGCAGCAGGTCCAGCCGGCCGCCGCGCCCTTCCATCTCGAACTGCAGTTCGCCCTGCAGCGGCAGCACCCATTGCGCGTAGTCATGGCGGTCCAGGCCGGTGGCCTGCCCGTAGTGCCGCAGATGGAAGATGGCGCCCATCCGGGCAGTGTGCGCGCGTAGCAACGGCCGTGCAAACCGCTGCTATAGTCGATCCGTCATCCAACGCAGGGAGTGCAGGTCATGACCCATCGGCAGCTGTCCCTGGTGCTTGCCACCAGCCTCGGCCTGGCGCTCACCGCCTCGGCCTCCGCGCAGGAACGTACCCCACCCGCCCCGCACTGCATGGACGCGGTCGGCGTCCAGGAAGTGGAGCAGGCGTCACCGCGTTCAATCGCCCTGCGGGCCGCTTCCGGCCAAGCTTATCGGATCGACTTCAGCGGGGAGTGTCCCGGCGTCCGCGGTGCCACCACGCTGAAGCTTGAGGCGCCCGCCGGCTGGGCCTGCGGTCGCCCCAGCGAGCGTGTGGTGGTCGATGGCCGCAGCTGCGCGATCAGCGCGGTGACCCCCGTGCAGGATCGCGACTACGCCAGCATGGCCCGCGACAGCGACCGCCTGCGCATGGCCACCCTGCCCGCCCTGACCATCCGCGAGCGCAGCGACATCCGCCGCAGTTTCGGTGGTTCGCCGTCGTACTGCTTTGCCACGCGCAACGTGCGCGCGTGGTCGTCCGACCCGCAGGGCATGCTGGTGGAGACCAATCCGCATCGCAATGGTGGCCACCGCTACTATCGCGTGGAGCTTGGCAGCCACTGCCGCCAGCTCGACCGTGCACCACACCTGAGCTTCCACTCCGGCATGCAGAACGGGCTGATCTGTGGCAATCCGGGCGATCGCATCCTCACCGCCGGATTCGAGAACGGTGACCTGCGCAACGACGCGCTGGCGCCGCTGCCGCAGTACACCCGCGGCGGCTGCACGATCCAGGCGGTCTATCCGGCTTCCAGCCAGGCGTCGAACTAACCGTCGACGCCGAGGAACGTGAACGGTGCGCTGGGCACGAAGTGGCCCAGCGCGTCGCCGGAAAAGGTATTGCGCTGGTCCGGACCGAGATCGAGCTTGAGCACCTTGCCGCCGAAATCGACCTTGTTCAGGTCGACCCAGAAGGTGTTCGGTGTCAGTGCCGATTCGAAGAAGTACAACCGCCGCTTGTGGTCGGCCACGGTGCGCCAGCGCGTGGATGAGATATTCGGTTCGCCGGGGGTGGTGATGCCATACGGTACCGAGGCGTTGCGGATCACGCTGAACACACTGGCCAGCGCCACTACCGGGTCTTCTGCCTTGGGAATGGCGTTGATGTAGAACGAGGCGCGCGCGAAACGGTCGGCTGAGCGGTTGGTACCCGGCAGCATCACCGTGCCGCCGATCTGCTGCCAGTAGCTGTTGAGTGCCAGCTGCTGCTCGAAGATCGGTGAGTTGGTCATCACCTGGTAGCGCCGGTCATGGTGGATCACCTGGCGACCGCCGATGTATTCGACGATGGCGCTGTCGCCACTGGCATCTGACAGCGACAGGTGCAGCGTGGCCTGGCGGTCTTCGCCCGGCACCTTGTCGGTGACGATCGAGTAGGGCTCGCGCTGCAGCGCCGCGACCGCCTCGTCTACGGTGGCGAAGTTGTCCAGCACATACTGCGCCCATAGTGAGATGGCCAGGCCCGGCTTGTTGCCACGCTGCTTCGGATACTCCGATTCGACCAGCCACAGCAGGTTGGCCACCAGGCCCTTCTCGTTCATGCCATCGGTGGTCGATACGTCGTAACCGGTGGCCACCACCGAGCCGTAGCGCGCCGTCCAGGCCAGCGACTTCGGCCCGGCCTGGCCGGTGCGCGCGATGCCGCGCGGCAGCACGTAGAGGTTGGTCGCCACATCGACCTTCCAGTCCATCGAGCGCGCGGTGATCACATCACCGTTGTCGCCCAGGTAGACCGCGCGCGTGCAGGCCAGCGCCGGTGCCACTGCGGCGGCCAGCGCGACCGCCAGCAGCGCCCTTTCCTTCCACTTCATCCGTGCCATGTCGTTGCGCTCCTTTCCCCGTGATCCGTGGATATGACCCGATTCAGGGTGACACAGCGGTGAAGCCCCGGCGAGCCAGGCGATCGTGCAGCCAGAAACCTGCAAGCATCGCCGGCACGAACCAAAGCGCTTCGCGCGATCCCACCGCCAGCCCGGCGATGGCAGGGCCCGGGCAATAGCCTGCCCAGCCCCAACCCATTCCGAACAATGCCGCGCCCAGCACCAGGCGCACATCGACAGCGCGCGCGGCGGGCAATTGGAAGCGCGTTGCGCATGACGGCCGCGGGCGCCGCACCGCCCAGTGCTGGCCGACCGCGCTGACCAGCAGTGCCGAGGCCAGCACCCAGGCCAAGGTGGGATCAAAATCGCCGGCGATGTCGAGGAAACCGAGGATGCGGCGCGGATCGGTCATGCCGGTCAGCGCCAGGCCCGCGCCGAACAGCGCCCCTGCCGCGCCGGCGGCCACCATCACGCGGCTCATGCGAAGCCCCCGCCATGGCGGATCAGGAATGTGGTCAGCATTGCGCAGGCCATGAACACCAGCGTCGCCAGCAGTGACCGCATTGAGCCGCGGGCCACGCCGCACACCCCATGACCACTGGTGCAGCCGTTACCCAACCGCGTACCGAATCCGACCAGCAAGCCGGCGCCAACCAGCTGCCACGCCGGCAAGGCGTCACGCAACAGGTTGCGGGGCGCTTGACCTGGCACGGTCTGCCAGTACAGCACACCCCCGGCAGCGGCAAGCAGGCCGAGCAGGAATGCCCAGCGCCAGCCGCGCTCGCCCGGTGTCGCGCGCACGCTGCCAGCGGCAATGCCGCTGATGCCGGCCACCCGGCCCGTGGTCGCCAGCAATACCACCGCCGCCGCACCGATCAACGCGCCCCCCGCGACGGCGGCCCACGGCACGGTCATGACCTGCCTCCACTTGTTCCGTTCATTCGCTTGCCTTTTGAATTAGCTTTTTCTAAATTAGCTTCTTCTAAAACAAAAGGTCAACCATGACCCGCATCGAGCTCGACAGTGCCGCGATGGCCGGGCATGCCGCCCAGGCCGCGGCGCTGCTCAAAAGCCTGGCCCATCCTGCGCGGCTGCGCGTGCTGTGCCGGCTGGTCGAAGGCGAGGCGCCAGTGCCGGAACTGCAGGCACTGACCGGGCTCAGCGCATCAGCGCTGTCCCAGCACCTGGCGGTGCTGCGCGGACTTGGCATCGTCGCGACCCGGCGCGAAGCGCAGGCGATCCACTACCGGGTAGTGGAAGGGCCGGCGCTGGGCGTATTGCAGGCATTGCACGCGGCGTACTGCGGAAGTACAGCGCGCTGAACCTTCCACGCAGGTTCAACCTGCGTGCAGCACCGGTTGCACGACCTGATCGAGCAGATCCACCGGGGTCGGTGCCGACAGGTCACCATGCAACGCGCGGGTAAAACCTGACCAGTCGCTGGAAGACAGTTGCCGCAGCAGCGCCTCCTCCACCGGCAACGCGCGCATCGACCAGTACGGAAACTGGCGCTGGCCGAGGCGGCCACGCGCCAGTTCGATGATGTCGATATGGCTACCGGCCTGCAGAATGCGTTCGTACACCGAATCGATACCATCCGGCGGCCCTTCGATGTACTGCAGGAATCGCGCGCCGTCATGCAGCAGCACACCGGTCACGCCCGCCAGCTTGTTGAAGCGGGCTGCATCATCGACCAGCGCCTGCAGCCGTTCAGCGGAAAGATCCGGCAGCGCCTGGCTGACGTAGGCGATGGCACGCAGTGGCATGGCGCTTCCTTGACAAGATGTACACCCACGGTAGCAGCTGCGGACGAGTCCGTCTCAGTGCCCGCGGGTATTTCCTGAAGAGTTCAGGTAGCGGCCGCCGGCAGCCCCTCTGCGCGTCTCGGCAACCGGGCTTCGAACACCACCTGGCCGGCTTCATTTCGCGCTGCGATGTGCCCGCCGTGCGCGCGCACGAACTGATCGACGATATACAGGCCCAACCCCAGGCCATTGCTGGGGTGGAAGCTGGCCTTGAACGGCTCGAACAGGCGCGGCAGCAGCGCGTCGTCGATCCGTCCCGCGTTGCTCACCCGCAGCAGCACGCTGCGCGGATCACGGCCGTCCACCTCCACCCTCGCCTCGCTGCCATGGGTGAGCGCATTGCCGATCAGGTTGGCGGCAACCTGACCCAGCCGATCCAGATCACCCTGCAGGCGGGTATCGCCCTGCATATCCAGATGCACCCGTGCGTGGCCGTGGGCGCTGCCCGCTTCGGCCACCACCGCACGCGTGACCTCGGCAAGATCACAGGCGCTGGCCTGCAGGCGCAGGCCGCCGCTGCGGATCCGCGAAAAGTCCAGCAGCTGCTCGACCATGCGCGCCATGCGCAGCGTGCTGGCCTCCAGGTGCTTCAGGGTCTGCTGCGCGCCGTCATTGCCCGCAGGTAGCTCCAGCGCCAGCTTGTCGGCACACAGCAGGATCGCCGACAGCGGCGTGCGCAGATCGTGGGTGAGCACCGCCGCCATCGTCTCGTTGAGCTTGAGCGAACGCTCCAGCGCCTCGTTGCGCGCCTTCAGCAGCTGACGCTGCTGGTACAGCTCGATGAAGACATTGACCTTGCTCAGGATCACCTGCGGCGCCACCGGCTTGTGCAGGAAGTCGACCGCGCCGGTTTCGTAGCCCTTGAACGCGCGCAGCGGGTCGTCCGGCGAGGCGGTCAGGAAGATGATCGGCACATCCCGGCTGCGGTGTGAACCGCGCATCAGCTCGGCCAGGGTGAAGCCATCGATCTCCGGCATGTGCACGTCCAGCAGGGCCAGCGCCACCTCATGCTCCAGCAGCAGTTCCAGCGCCTGTGCGCCCGACCCGGCCAGCAGCAGGTTCACGCCCTCGCGCTGCAGCAGCGCCTGCATGGCCACCAGGTTCTGCGGCACGTCATCGACGATCAGCAGGTTGACCGGGGTCTGCGACTGCGCAGGGTCCGGTGGCAGCAGGTTCATGCAAACAACTCCTTCAGGCGACGGCACATCAGTTCGAGGGGCAGCACGGCATCGGCGCCGGCGTGCTGCAGGGCGGAGGCCGGCATCATCGATGCCTCGGCCTCGTCGGGACATTGCAGCCAGGCGCGGCCACCGGCAGCGCGCACCGCGGCCACCCCTTCACTACCATCGCTGCTGGCACCGGTCAGCAGCAGGGCCAGCACCTGCGCGCCGAACACGGCCGCAGCCGACTCGAACAAGGGATCGATCGCCGGGCGCGAAAACAGCACCGGTGCGTCCACCGACAATGCCAGCGAACCGGCGTCTTCCACCAGCAGGTGATAGTCCGGTGGCGCAAAGGTCACCGTGCCAGGCTGCAGCGGCTGCTTGTCTTCGGCCTCGCGCACCGGCAGCGCACAGTACGGCGCCAGCACTTCGGCGATGCGGCTGCTGCGATCGCGCGGAAGGTGCAGCACTGCCAGCACCGGCGCCGGCAGAGCCGCGGGCAGCGCGCCGAGCACCGCCTGCAGCGCCGCGACCCCACCCGCAGAGGCCCCGATCACCAGCACGGCCGGTCGTGTCGGCAGTGCCATCAGGCAACCTTCCGGTACAGGCGATGCTCCCGCGAGCAGGTCTCGAACGCGCCGTGGTGGCGCCCGAACTGCAGCGACTCCTTGCTGCCCAGGCCAAGGAAGCCGCGATGCACCAGCGCTTCACGGAACAGGCCTACGGCGCGGTCCTGCAGATCGCGGTTGAAATAGATCAGCACATTGCGGCACGACACCAGGTGCACCTCGGAGAACACCGTGTCGGTGGCCAGGCTGTGGTCGGCGAACACCACGTTGCGGCGCAGCTGCCGATCGAATACCGCGCCATCGTAGGCCGTGGCGTAGTAGTCGGACAGCGAGGCGGTGCCACCGGCCGCCAGGTAGTTCCGGCTGAACTGGGCCATCCGGTCGATGCCATAGGCGCCGGCCTCGGCGGTGGCCAGGGCTGCCGGATTGATGTCGGTGGCGTAGACGATGCTGCGCTCCAGCAGGCCTTCCTCGTGCAACAGGATCGCCAGCGACCACACTTCCTCGCCGGTACTGCACCCGGCCACCCACAGCTTCACCGACGGGTAGGTGCGCAGCACCGGCACCACCTGCTCGCGCAGCTCACGGAAATAGGCCGGGTCACGGAACATCTCCGAGACCTGCACGGTGAAGAACTGCATCGCCTGCGCAAACAGGTCCGGCTCGTGCAGCAGGCGGTGCTGCAGGTCAGCCAGCCGCTCGCACTCATAGCGCTGCATGGCCTGGCGGATCCGCCGGCGCAGCGACGACACCGCATAACTGCGGAAATCGTAGTGATAGCGCTGGTAAAGCGCTTCCAGCAGCACCTTCAGCTCCAGGTCGAACAGGGCCTGCTCGTTCATTGCCGCGAGCACCAGACCCGGCACAGCGATACCAGCTTGTCGACGTCGATGGGTTTGGCGATGTAGTCGTTGGCGCCGGCCTGCAGGCAGCGCTCACGGTCGTCCGGCATGGCCTTGGCGGTCAGCGCGATGATCGGCAGGTCCTGCAGGTGGCGCTGCGCGCGGATTTCGCGCATCGCAGCAAGGCCATCCTTCTCCGGCATCATGATGTCCATCAGCACCAGGTCGACCTCGCGCTCAGCCAGCCGATCCACCGCTTCCTGGCCATTGCGCGCGATCTCCAGCGTGACGCCGAGGGGTTCGAGCACGCTGGACAGTGCGAAGATGTTGCGCACGTCGTCCTCGGCCAGCAGCACCGTCCGACCGTCGAGCACGGTGTCGCGACGGCGGGCCTCGCGCAGCAGGCGCTGCTGGTCGGTTGGCAGGCTGGCCTCCACGCTGTGCAGGAACAGGGTCACCTCGTCCAGCAGGCGCTCGGGCGAACGTGCGCCCTTGATGATGATGCTCTTGGAGTAGCGGCGCAGGCGCTGCTCTTCCTCGCGACTGAGTGCGCGACCGGTATAGACGATCACCGGCGGGAAACCGACATCGTCGTTGCCGGCCATGTGCTCGAGCAGGTCGTAGCCGCTGCCGTCGGGCAGCGACAGGTCCATCACCATGCAGTCGAACGTGACCGTACTGAGCTGTTCCAGTGCGCTGGCCAGGGTGCCTACAGCGACGATCTGCAGCTGGTCACGGCCCAGCAACAGTTCCAGGTTGTGGCGCAGCTCGTTGTCGTCTTCCACGATCAGCAGCCGCCGCATGTCGCGCTGGCTGGTCTGTTCCAGCTGTTCGATGGCCGTCACCAGCCGTTCGCGCGTGGTCGGCTTGATCGCAAAACCGATCGCGCCCAGCTCGCGCGCTACCTGGCTGCGGTCCGTGGCCGAGACCACATGCACCGGGATGTGGCGGGTGTCCGGGTTGCGCTTCAGGCGTTCCAGCACGCTCAGGCCCGACACGTCCGGCAGGCCGATATCGAGCAGGATGCCGTTCGGGCGCAGTTCGCTGGCCAGGGCCAGCGCCTCTTCCGCCGTGCCCGCTACCACGCAGTCGAAGTCCAGTTCATGGGCCAGCGCCACCAGCGCTTCGGCGAACGTGGCATCGTCCTCGACCGCCAGGATCAGGCGCCCGGCGCGCTGCCGGCGACCGCGGTCGTCGGCTACGCCGGCCATCGCAGTGACCGGCGCTGCTGCGGTCGCAGCGCGTACGGGCGCGGCCGGCAGCACGGCCGGCGCCGTCGGCGGCGCTGCCACGGGGACCTCGGCAGCGACGGCTGCGCTCGCCGCGGGCGCACCCTGCAACGGCAGCTCCAGGATGAAGCAGCTGCCGCGCCCGGGCTCGCTGTCGACCTGGATGCCGCCGCCCATGCGCTCGGCCAGATCGCGCGAGATCGACAGGCCCAGGCCGGTACCGCCGTAGCGACGGCGGGTGCTGCCATCGGCCTGGCGGAACGCTTCGAAGATGACATCCAGCTGCTCGCGGGCAATGCCGATGCCGGTGTCACAGACCTCGAACCGGATGCGGCCGTTGCCGCCGGCACGCACGTGCAGGCTGACCTTGCCATGCTCGGTGAACTTCACCGCGTTGGCCAGCAGGTTCTTCAGGATCTGCTGCAGCCGCTGGCTGTCAACCACCATCTGGGTCGGTGCCAGGGCGTCGGCTTCGATCTGCAGGGCCAGGCCCTTCTGCCGCGCCATCGGCTCGAACGTCTCGCGCAGGCGCTGCAGCGCGCTCTCGACCACCACCACTTCATCGGAC
Organism: Stenotrophomonas sp. YJH_SMC_122; assembly: GCF_059369535.1. Classification (NCBI taxonomy): domain Bacteria; kingdom Pseudomonadati; phylum Pseudomonadota; class Gammaproteobacteria; order Lysobacterales; family Lysobacteraceae; genus Stenotrophomonas; species Stenotrophomonas sp. YJH_SMC_122. The sequence continues at coordinate 124,759 of NZ_JCAFST010000010.1, forward strand.
AGTTCGACATGGCCGGCCTCGATGCGCGACAGGTCGAGGATGTCGTTGATCAGCGCCAGCAGGTCGTTGTTGGACGACAGGATCGCACGCGCGTACTTCACCTGTTCCTCGGTCAGGGTGCCGTCCTTGTTGTCGGCCAGCAGCTTGGCCAGGATCAGCGAGCTGTTCAGCGGCGTGCGCAGCTCATGCGACATGTTGGCCAGGAATTCGGACTTGTAGCGCGAGGTCGCCGCCAGCTCGTTGCTGTTGCGCACCAGCTGGCTCTGCGCGACCAGCAGTGCCTGCTTCTGCGCCTCCAGCTCGTGGGTGCGCTCTTCCAGCTGCACGTTGCTCTGTTCCAGCTCGGCCTGCTGTTCTTCCAGGTGGCTCTGCGACTGCAACAGGCTGCGGCTCTGCTCTTCCAGTTCCTCGTTGGCCACGCGCAGCTCTTCCTGCTGGGCCTGCAGCTCCTCGCCCTGGCGCTGCGACTCTTCCAGCAGCACCACCAGCTGCGCACGCAGCAGCGATGCGCGCAGTGCCATGCCGATGGTGTCGGCGCAGCGCTCAAGCAGCTCGCGATCCAGGTCACGCTGTTCACCCGCCCGCGCGCGGCCCAGCTCGATCACACCGACCACCGCACCATCGCTGCTGATCGGCGCCAGGATGCGCTCGCGCACCGGCAGCCGGCCCAGGCTGGTCTGCAGTTCGAGCACGGCAGCGTCTTCGCCGTGCAGGTGGCGGATGCGTTCGTCCCGGGCAACCTGCCCGGCCAGTCCTTCGTGCAGGGCCAGGGAGGCCGGCGTCCCAGCGGGCAGCGCCACGCCACCGGTCAGCTGCAGCCGGCCGCCGTCCAGGCGATAGACCGCACCGACCTCTGCATCCAGCTGCCCGGCCAGGCTTACTGCTGCCGCCTCGGCGATCTGCTCCGGCCCGAGGTCACCGCGCAGGCTCATCGCCACGGCGTTCTCGGCCTCCTGCAGCCAGAGCGCGCGCATCGCCTGGCGCCGGGCCTGGATCGCGCGCGAGACGATCAGTGCGATCATCAGGAAGGCGCAGCCACCGACGGTACGGTTGACAAGCGAGAACGACGAGTTGTTGCTGGCTGGCGCAACGTTGAAGCCGATCACCAGCAGGACACAGGCGATCACCGCGACCACGAACGGCGCGCGTGCACTGCGCTGGAACACCGTCACGCCGACCGCGAGGAAGTAGGCCAGCCATACCGCGTAGCCGAGCGGGACGACCAGTTCCAACGCGATGGTCGCGGCCAGCAGCACGGCGGACGTCATCCAGATCCAGCGGTCACGCGTAGTCGCACCAGGACGCATGCAGGTCGGTTCCAGAAGGCAAAGGGTGGAAGATGGTACTCCGTGTCGCATTCAGCCGCACAGGACCAATGGCACGTGTCAGGCGTGCACGCATCCTTCACACTTGAGTGCCTAGCTTCACGTCCCTCACAGGGGTAACACTTATTTACACGTGGACGCAGCCGCCTCTACGACGTCCGTGCTGACGGACCCTTCCCGACAACTGCGACTGCTGATCGACAGCGTGCGCGACCATGCGCTGTACCTGCTTGATCCTGAAGGCATCGTGTGCAGCTGGAACCCGGGCGCCGAACGTATCAAAGGCTATTCAGCCGATGAAGTGGTGGGAACGCACTTCAGCCGCTTCTACCTGGCCGCCGACCGCGAGGCCGGCGAACCGCAGCGCCTGCTTCGCGCCGCAGCGCAGCAGGGGCATGTCGCCAGTGAGGGCTGGCGCGTTCGCCGCGATGGCTCGTCGTTCCGCGCAAGCGTGGTCATCGAGCCGGTCTTGGAGGCCGGCGAACTGCTGGGCTTCGTCAAGATCACCCGTGACATCACCGAGCAGTGGCAGGCGCAGCGGCTGCTGCGCGATGCCCAGCGTGCGCTGCGCAATACCCAGCAGTTCGAGACGGTCGGTCGGCTCAGCCGCGGCCTGTCACACGAGTTCAACAACCTGCTGACCACCATCGGCAACGCACTGGACCTGCTGTCGCTGCGCGTCCGCGGTGACGATGCACGCGCGGCCGAGCTGCTGGATGCCGCGCAGGCAGCCACTGACCGCGGCGCGCTGTTGACCCGCCAGCTGCTGGCCTTCAGCACCGGCCAGACCCTGATCCGGGAATCGGTGGACATCAATGCGCTGGTACGGCAGTGGCTGCCGGACCTGCAACGCGCCTGCCCGCCCACGGTGGCACTGGATGCCCATCTCACCCCGGGCCTGCCGGAGGTGAGCACCGATGCGATGCAGCTCCAGACCGCCCTGGCGAACCTGGTGGCCAATGCCGTGGAGGCCACCGCCGATGGCGGTCGCATCCTGATCGGCACCGCGTTGGAACATCGCCTCGACCCGGATGCGGACACCACGCTGCAACGCGGCTATGTCACCCTCAGCGTCTGCGACGAAGGCCACGGCATGGCCGCCGACATCGCCGAGCGGGCCAGCGAGCCCTTCTTCACCACCAAGGACATCGGCAAGGGCAGCGGCCTGGGCCTGAGCCAGGTGTTCGGATTCACTACCCAGAGCGGCGGCTTCGTCGATGTGTCCACCACGCCCGGTGTCGGCACCACGGTCAGCCTGCTGCTCCCCGCAACCGAGGATGCAACCCATGACCGATGACCCGATCCGCGTACTGATGGTGGAGGACCAGAACGATCTGCGCGAGATGATCGGCATGGCCCTGCGCGATTTCGGCATCGAGGTGTCCACCACCGCCGACGGGCATGAAGCCGCTGCGTTGCTGAAGGGCGACGCACGCTTCGACGTGGTGTTCAGCGATGTCAGCATGCCCAATGGCATGTCCGGAATCGAACTCAGCGAGCACGTCGCGCGTGAGCAGCCGCATGCACGCATGATCCTGTCCTCCGGCTATGCGCGTTCGCAGCTGCCGCCGCTTCCGGAGCAGGTGGAGTTCCTGCCCAAGCCCTATCGCCTGCGCCAGCTGGTCGAGCTGCTCAAGCAGGACTGAAGGCGTACCGGCCTGCATGGCCATGCTCAGCGCCGGGCCTGCTGCATGAACAGCAGCGCCGGCGTAGATGCAGCGTCCACTGGCTCGAAGCCGAGCGAGCTGTACAACGCAACTGCAGCGGCATTGTCCCGATAGACCCGCAAGGTCAGCCGTTCAACGGCAGCAGCCTGGAACGCCTGCGCGATCAGCGCCTGCACCAACCCACGCCCGAGACCGCGGCCCCGCGCCTGCGGCGCAACCAGCAGGCGGCCCAGATGGACGGTGCCCGGCTGCGTGGACCAGGCCTGGCCGAAACCCACGCGCTGGTCGCTTGCGTCCAGCAGCACCCACCCCGGGCGTTCGCGCAACTGCAATACGTGCTCGAACCGATCGGGTCGCAATGGATAGGGCACGCCTGGCCCGGCCCAGCGCAGCGTGGCTGCGGCCGAATCCAGCCACCCGGCGATGCTCGCGTAGTCCTGGGGTTGCACGGGCTGCAGGCGGTGGTCCATGGCGGCCGGAAAGCGGGGCGAGGCGCCAGCATATCCGAGTGGCCTCGCGGGCAGCGCGCGGACGTCGCGCCGCAAACATGGTGACCCCGGCCCGATTCGAACGGGCGACCTTCCCCTTAGGAGTGCGGCGACGGCGGCAGCAGGAGTAGCAAAGGCTCAGGCACCGGCTGCCAAAGCTGTGCCAATCAGCTCGAAACTTGTGCCGCGCCGGACGCATTCGGATGATTCAGCTACTAGCTGGCCACGCAGACTATGCAACGACGGAGAAGTTCTAGGCTCACCTACGCCTACTGAAGATATGGCAGCTGTCTCCGCCCTCAAATTCTGACTCAGGAGCTTGAGAGTCAACTAAAACGGTTGGCCTACCACGCTCTCAGTCACCAGTCCGCGCTATCGATGATGTCATCCAACATCCGATCGATTCCAAACCTCTTCTCAGAAACAATTCGGAACAACTCATCAAACGATTCCACTGCTTCGCGAGTTCCGATGTCATCGGCAGAATAGAACACGTAATCAGCGAAAGATTCCCAATCATAGCCATCGAAATGCGCCAACTCACGCAGTTCACGATTGCCGGGATAGAACCAAAGCTTTACGCCTTCGCCATCTTGCTTGATAGACCAGTTGTACTTATCACCATATCTGAAGAAAACCTCCCCATTGCCACCAGGAATTACGTCGCCTATACGTTCAGAATTAGCAATCATAGCGTTTACGGCGGACACAATCTTCATCTTGCGGAATCTCCCATCGCGTCAGCAATGTTGGATACATCAGAGTGGCGAAGTTTCTCTCGCAGTTCACTTACCAACGCGCGCTTTTGGGGCTCCGTAAGAGTCAGTCGTCCACCGGCGTGCTTACGCACCTTCTTAGTTATCGCGTCGAAGTGATCCTTGAGCTTTGGATTTCCATCGATCTGTCCGCAAATGTCATGAAAGACACTCACGATCTCATCTTGGTCGTCATGCACCCGAAGCGATGCAATTACGTCGAGCTTTTGTCTTATTTCGCCAAGACTACCTTGATGTGCGAAGTTCGCTATAGCCCGGAGCATTGATCGAATTTCAGAACCCTTCGCAAGAAAAAGATAAAATGCGAGTCCCGACGCAGAAATTGTCGCAATGTCCGCCAGAATGGAAAGGATTTTTTCGAACACCTGCTACCCCCGGCACGGCTCCAATTCAACCCTCTCAAACCGGGATAGCCCATCGGCACGGTATTGCCCTGAGCCCATCCTGGCTTCCATGACAGCGCACCTCGATCCTGCTGTGCCAACTGTGCCAGCCAACGGCCGACAGTAGGCAATTCCTACCAAGCGCCCAACGCTACATCACGCCTAAGCAATTGATTTATGGTGACCCCGGCCCGATTCGAACGGGCGACCTTCCCCTTAGGAGGGGGACGCTCTATCCAGCTGAGCTACGGGGCCATGCAGCCGGGAAGTTTACAGCCAACGTGCCCTGCCCTCCAAGCATTCATGTCCGGCCCGGTTCGGCTGGCGCGTTGCACCATGGCCGGTCGGGGCGCTCTGCTACCATCGGCGATTCAGTTCATCGCGTCCCCCACCTGCCCGCGATGGCACCAAACAACGTAACGAAACACAGGAGTCTGCATGTCTTCCGAGCTGCTCAAGTCCCTTGGCCTGGACGCGATCAACGCTGGCACGTACCTGGGCAACGGGGAGTGGTCGAGCGCGACCAGCGGTGAGCTGATCACCCCGGTCAACCCGACCACCGGCGAGCCGATCGCGCAGGTCCGCGCCACCACCGAGGCCGAGTACGAGACCGTCGTCGCCCGCGCCCAGGAAGCCTTCAAGGTCTGGCGTACCACGCCGGCGCCGCGCCGCGGTGAAGCCGTGCGCCTGTGCGGTGAAGCACTGCGCAGGCACAAGGACGCCCTGGGTTCGCTGGTTGCCCTGGAAATGGGCAAGAGCAAGCCGGAAGGCGATGGCGAAGTACAGGAGATGATCGACATCGCCGATTTCGCCGTGGGCCAGAGCCGCATGCTGTACGGCTACACCATGCACTCCGAGCGCCCCGGGCACCGCATGTACGAGCAGTACCACCCGCTGGGCCTGGTCGGCATCATCTCGGCCTTCAACTTCCCGGTCGCGGTGTGGAGCTGGAATTCGTTCCTGGCCGCCATCTGTGGTGACGTGTGCATCTGGAAGCCGTCCAACAAGACGCCGCTGACCGCCATCGCCTCGCTGAAGATCTGCAACGACGCCCTGCGCGAAGCGGGCTTCCCGGACATCTTCTTCCTGATCAACGATGCCGGCACCGCGCTGTCGGAGAAGATGGTCGACGACCGCCGCGTGCCGCTGATCAGCTTCACCGGCTCGACCCAGGTCGGCCGCACCGTCAACGAGAAGGTCGCACGCCGCCTCGGCCGCTGCCTGCTGGAGCTCGGCGGCAACAACGCGATCATCCTGGACGAAACCGCCGACCTGAAGCTGGCCGTGCCGGGCATCGTGTTCGGCGCCGTGGGCACCGCCGGCCAGCGCTGCACCACCACCCGCCGCCTGATCGTGCACCGCTCGATCTACGCTGACGTGCTGTCCACCCTGGTCAAGGCCTACAAGCAGGTGGAAGGCAAGATCGGCGACCCGACCGATGCCGCCAACCTGATGGGCCCGCTGAACAGCGAAGGCGCCGTGCAGCAGTTCCTCGATGCCATCGCCCAGGCCAAGGCGGCCGGCGGCACCATCGAGACCGGCGGCACCCGCATCGACCGCGCCGGCAACTTCGTGCTGCCCGCAATCGTCACGGGCCTGAAGAACAGCGACGCCGTGGTCCAGCACGAGACCTTCGCACCGATCCTGTACGTGATGCCGTACGACAGCATCGACGAAGCCATCGACATGCAGAACGGCGTGCCGCAGGGCCTGTCCTCCTCGATCTTCACCCAGAACCTGAAGACCGCCGAGAAGTTCCTGTCGGCCGCCGGCAGCGACTGCGGTATCGCCAACATCAACATCGGCACGTCCGGTGCGGAGATCGGCGGCGCCTTCGGTGGCGAGAAGGACACCGGCGGTGGCCGCGAGTCCGGCTCGGATGCCTGGAAGGTCTACATGCGCCGCCAGACCAACACCATCAACTATTCGGATTCGCTGCCGCTGGCGCAGGGCATCAAGTTCGACCTGTAACGCTGTTTTGTAGTGCCGAGCCATGCTCGGCAGGACGGGCCATGAACACCGCAGGAAGTGCAGCCGAGCCTGGCTCGGCGCTACAGGCTGGCAAGCCGGTGATTGATTTCACCGGCCGCCGCGTGCTCATCGCCGGCGGCAGCAAGGGCATTGGTCGTGAAATGGCACTGGCCTTTGCCGGTGCCGGTGCGCAGGTCTCGGTCTGTGCGCGCGGCCAGGCCGGCCTGGAGGCCCTGTGCGCCGATGCACGGGCGCAGGGAACGCCATTGCATGCGTTTTCCACCGATCTGGCCGACCCCGGCCAGATCCAGGCCTGGCTGCAGGCCGCCGCCGATGCCTTCGGCGGTATCGACGTGCTGGTCAACAATGCCACCGGCTACGGCATGGCCGACAATGAGGAGGGCTGGGCCGCCAGCCTGCAGATCGACCTGATGGCGGCCGTGCGTGCCTCGCGCCTGGCACTGCCCTGGCTGCGTGCGTCCGGCGATGCCTGCATCCTCAATCTGTCGTCGATTGCCGCGCAGCAGCCGCGCCCCGGTGGCGCGCCGTATGCCGCTGCCAAGGCCGCGCTTTCGCACTACACCACCTCGCAGGCGCTGGCGCTGGCCAAGGACCGGATCCGGGTCAACGCCATCGCACCGGGCTCGATCGAGTTCGATGACGGGCTCTGGGACCGTCGCCGCATCGAGGATCCCGCGCTGTACCACGGCACCCTGGCGAAGATCCCGTTCGGCCGCTTCGGCCACCCGCGCGAGATCGCCGACGCCGCCTTGTTCCTGTGCTCGCCGCTGGCGCGCTGGGTGACCGGCAGCGTGCTCAACGTGGATGGCGGCCAGGTGTTGATGGGCTGACACCGGCCCGCCGGTCGCGGCCAACCCTGGTTGGCGCGTCCGCAACCGCTGGGCATGGGATTGCCCGGGCAGAGGCACTATCATGTGCACACTGCCAAGGAGGACCCGATGAGCGTGGCACCCCGACAGACAAGCGCCCTGGCCGTGGTCAGCCTGGTCATGGGCATCGCCAGCTGGACCGTCCTGCCCTTCGTAGCCAGCATCGTCGCCATCATCACCGGCCACATGGCCCGCGCCGAGATCCGCCGCCGCCCGCATGAACTGGAAGGCGATGGCATGGCACTCACCGGCCTTGTGCTGGGCTGGGTCATGGTCGGCGCCGTGCTTGCCGCCATCCTGGTCTTCATCCTGTTCTTCGGCGGCCTGGCATGGCTGGCGGCGGTGTCGAACTGACGCCATGACCGCCTCCGACAGCACTGAACGCTTCAGCAGCCGCGTCGCCGACTACGTCCGCTACCGGCCCGACTACCCGCCCGCACTGCTGGACTGGCTGCACGGCCCGATGGGCGTCAGCCACCAGGCCCGTGTCGCCGACATCGGCGCCGGCACCGGCATCTCCAGCCGCCCGTTTCTCGCCAGCGGTCATCCGCTGGTGGCGGTCGAGCCCAACGCTGCCATGCGCGCCGCCGCCGAACAGTGGCTGGCGCCGCAGTATCCGGACTTTTCCGCTGTCGATGGCCGTGCCGAGGCCACTGGCCTGGAGGACACCAGCATCGATCTGGTCAGCGTCGCGCAGGCCTTTCATTGGTTCGACACCGTGGCGGTGCGCGCCGAGTGGCAGCGCATCCTGCGCCCCGGTGGCCAGGCACTGATCTACTGGAACTCGCGCCTGCTCGATGCCAGCCCGTTCCTGATCGGCTACGAACAGCTGCTGCTGGACTACGGCACCGACTACACCGCCGTGGCCGAACGCTACCAGGACGATGCCACCATGCAGGCCTGGTTCGGCCCCGGGCTGCGCGGCAGGGTAGAGCTGCCGAACGTGCAGCATCTGGACTTCGACGCCCTGCGCGGGCGCCTGCTGTCCTCCTCCTACGCACCCCAATCCGGTCATCCTCGCCACGCGCCGATGATCGACGCTCTGCAGGACCTGTTCGCCGCCCATGCGGTGGACGGCCAGGTCGCTTTTGAATATCGAACCCGAGCCTTCCTCGGCACGCTGGACTGAACCGACGCATGTATTCGCTTGCCCGCCCCTTCCTGTTCTCGCTCGACGCCGAGCGCGCCCACGGCCTCGGCCTGTCCGCACTGGACCTGGCCTATCGCACCGGCACCACGCCGCTGCTGGCCGCACGCATCGCGCCGATGCCCAGCACGGTGTTCGGGCTGACCTTCCCCAATCCGGTCGGCCTGGCCGCCGGCCTGGACAAGAATGGCGAGCACATCGATGCACTGTTCGCGCTCGGCTTCGGCTTCGTCGAAATCGGCACCATCACCCCGCGCCCGCAGGCCGGCAATCCGCAACCGCGCCTGTTCCGGCTGCCGGAACACAACGCGATCATCAACCGCATGGGCTTCAACAACGCGGGCGTGGACACGCTGGTGCGCAACGTCGAGCGCGCGCGCAACCGCCGCGGCCTGCTCGGCATCAACATCGGCAAGAACAAGGACACCCCCAACGAACAGGCCGTGGACGATTACATCGCCTGCCTGGACAAGGTGTACCCGCTGGCCGATTACATCACCGTCAACATCTCCTCGCCCAACACCGCCGGCCTGCGTGAGCTGCAGGAAGAGACCGCGCTGCGCCAGCTGGTCAGCCAGCTGCGCGACCGCCAGGAAGACCTTGCTGCCCGCCACGGCCGACGCGTGCCGATGCTGGTGAAGGTGGCGCCGGACCTCAGCGAACGCGATATCGACGCCGCCGCCCGCGTGCTGGGCGAACTGCAGGTGGACGGCGTGATCGCCACCAACACCACCATCGACCACAGCAAGGTGGCCGGCGATCCGCTGGCCAATGAGGCTGGCGGCCTGTCCGGTGCACCGGTGCTGGAGCAGTCCACGCTCGTGCTGCGCCGCCTGCGCGCGCGCCTGCCCGAATCGGTGCCGCTGGTCGGCGTCGGCGGCATCCTGTCCGGCGCCGATGCGGTCGCCAAGATGGCGGCCGGTGCCGCACTGGTGCAGTGTTACAGCGGCCTGATCTTCCGTGGACCGGCGCTGGTTTCCGAATGCGTCGAGGCGATCCGTCGCCGCCGCGAAGCGCCGAGCCGCGGCGCGGTGGCCCCGCTGTGAGCGCGCCCATGGATACCATCGACGGCAACGCCCCGCTGCGCTGGACGCTCACCCGCAATGCGCCGCTGCAGGCGCTGAATACCTTCCACGTGCAGGCCAGCGCCGCGCAGCTGCTGGAACTGCACGATGCCGCGCTGCTGCCGGAGGTGCTGGCATTGCCCGAGGTGGCCAGCGACCCACTGCTGGTGCTGGGCAGCGGCAGCAACGTTCTGATCGCCGAGGACCTGCAGGGCACCGTACTGGTGTTCGGCAACCGTGACATCAGTTTCCTTGAACACCGCGCCGACCATGCCGTGATCCGTGCCGGCGCCGGCGTGCCGTGGCATGGCCTGGTGATGTGGTCGCTGCAGGAAGGCCTGTCCGGGCTGGAGAACCTGGCGCTGATTCCCGGCACCGCCGGTGCCGCGCCGATCCAGAACATCGGCGCCTATGGCGCGCAGGTCGGCGAGTTCATCCAGGCCGTCGAGGCCTGGGACTGCCAGCAACAGGCCTGGGTACGGCTGGACAACGAACAGTGTGGCTTCGCCTACCGCGACAGCGTGTTCAAGCAGCAACCCGATCGCTACCTGATCACCGCCATCGAACTGAAGCTGCCACTGCTGCACGATCTGCGCATGGACTACGCCGGCATCCGCGAGGAACTGCAGGCACAGGGCGTGGAGCTGCCGAGCGCAGTGGACGTGGCCAATGCCGTGATCGCGATCCGCCGCCGCAAGCTGCCCGACCCGGACGTGCTGGGCAATGCCGGCAGCTTCTTCAAGAACCCGGTGCTGCCGCTGGAACAGGTCGACGTGCTGCTGCAGCACTTCCCCGAGCTGCCGGTGTTCCCGGCCGAGCAGGACGGCAAGCGCAAGGTCTCGGCGGCCTGGATGATCGAGTCCTGCGGCTGGAAGGGCTTCCGCGAAGGTGATGCCGGTGTGGCGCCAAGCCACGCGTTGGTGCTGGTCAACCACGGCAATGCCAGCGGTGCTGAGCTGCTGGCGCTGGCGCGCCGCATCTCGGCCTCGGTGCTGGAGAAGTTCGGCGTGCCGATCGAACCGGAGCCCCGCCTGCTCGGCGCACAGTGGTGAACACTCCCGCCCTCTCCCCCGGCGCCACTCCGATGCGGGCGGCGCTGTTGATGCTCGGCAGTACGATGGCGTTCGGCCTGATGGCGGTAGCGATCCGCTATGCCACGCGCTACGTGCCGACCCAGGAAGTGGCGTTCTTCCGCAATGCCTTCGGCCTGCTGGCGTTGCTACCGATGCTGCTGCGGCCGGGCCGTGCGCCGCTGAAGACGCAGCAGCTGCCGCGCTATTTCGTGCGTAGTGCGATTGGCCTGGGCTCGATGCTGTGCGCGTTCTGGGCACTGGGCCACCTGCCGTTGGCGCAGGCGGTGTCGCTGTCGTACTCCACGCCGCTGTTCGTCACGATTGCCGCCGTGCTGTGGCTGGGTGAAACCGTGCGCGTGCGCCGCTGGGCCGCGGTCGTGGTCGGCTTCATCGGTGTGCTGGTGATCGTGCGACCCGGTACCGCCGGCTTCACCGCGGGCAGCCTGGTCGCCGTGGCCGCCGCGGTGCTCAGTTCGCTGGTGGCGATCCAGATCAAGCAGCTCACCCGCGTCGACAGCGCCGATACCGTGGTGCTCTACACCTACGTGTTCTGGGTGCCGCTGTCGCTGCTTCCGGCGCTGTTCGTCTGGGTCTGGCCGAGCGGCGTGGCCTGGCTGTGGCTGCTGGCCACCGGCGTGCTCGGCACCATCGGCCAGCTGTTGTGGACGCGGGCGCTGCGCCTGGGTGAAGTCTCGGCGCTGACCCCGATCAGCTTCCTGCAGCTGCCGCTGGTAACGCTGTTCGGCTGGCTGCTGTTCAACGAAAGCGTGGACCGCTGGACGATCATCGGCGCCGGCATCATCCTCGCCGCCAACGCCTACATTGCCCACCGCGAGGCCGTACTGTCGCGCCGCGCCGCCAGCGCAGCCGCCTCTGCAGCGGCCAAGCCCGCAGAGTAGATCCACACCCCGCGCAGACACCGCGCGCCCCTGTAGATTTGGGCCATGCCCGACCCGCCGCGCAGCGTGAGGGTTCATCGTAGGAAATGCCATCCACGCATGGCGTGGGATCTACAGCGCGCGATACACCCGCTCGGCCGCGTCGAATACATTGCCCGGTGCGAACTGCTCGCTCAGATAGTGCAGCGACTGCCGGCGCAGCTGCGGCGAACGATCCTCTCCATCGCTGCCCAGCAGGACCTGCTGGAACTCGATCAGGTCCTGCAGGATGCGCCAGTGACGGTACCAGGCAATCCAGCGAGGGTCGCCGCGGTCGCTGCCATAGCCCTCCTCGAATCCCAACGGATTCTCGCGGCCCCAGCGCCCGCCGACAGCGCCACCGATGAACATCAGGTCGCGCTCGCGCGGTGCCAGCGACAAGCCATCCCAGTCGATCAGGTGCAGGCCGCCGTCATTGCCCATCAGCAGATTGCCGGCATGAAGGTCGGTGTGGCACAGGTGCAGCCGCACCGGCACATCCTGCAACGCCGCGTGCAGCTGCAGTGCCTGCGCGTGCAGCGCCGCGATGCGCGCATGCTGCTGGTCCCAGACCGAGACGAAGGCACGGCCCAGCCCATCCTTGGCAGCCGCCAGGCCTTCGCCGGCCAGCCACTGCCCGACGGTCTCCAGCGCCGCGGTTTCCGTCCGGATGCTCGGCAGCGCTTCCTGCAGCGCCGGTGGCGGGCACGCCTCGTGCAGGCGCCGCAGCACCTCGCCCAACCGTTGCCACTGCGTGCGACTCAATGCCGCCTCGAAACCGGACTGGCCTTCCACATACGGGAACAGGGTGAACTGCAGGCCCCAGCGCTGCACCGATGCCCCGCCGGTCAGCGCCGGCCAGGGCGCAACGATTTCCTCGATACCCAGCGTGCCGCGCAGCCAATGCAGGGTGTCCCAGACGGCAGGGGCCACCTGGTAGCTGCGGCATTTCAACCACCACTGCCCGCGCCGTGCATCGATGCGATACACGCTGGCGTTGGCATCGGCGCCAACCGGGCGTGGCACCACGGCGGTCGCGGTGATGCCATAGGACTGCTGGAGGACTTCGCTGAGATGCTGCGCCGAAGCGAATGACATGGATGCAAGCGGAAAGTGTTATCTGCGACAACTATCGCAGATGTGCCCGCCACGACACAGACATGTCCGTCACAACATCGTGCCTGCGCGACCGACGTGCTAGCCGGCGACGCGCCGCATCACCGCTTCCAATGGCCCCCGCGTGAACCGCCACGACCACAGCCACGCTGCGCCCGTGGCCAGCATCAGGAACAACAGCGCCCACAGCAGCACGGTCGGTAGCGACGCGCTGCCATCGAGCAGGCCCAACCATTCCAGCGTACCCATGCCCAGCAGGATGTGGCCGACGTACAGGGTCAGGGTCATTCGCCCTGCTGCAGTCAGCGGTTCCAGCCAATCCCCCGGATGCCGGCGGCTGATCCAGAGGCACGCGGCAATCGCGCTGCAGGCTGCGCCCGCACCGGTCAACACGTAGGCCGGTCCCGGCGGCATCGGCTGCGTTGACAGCCACAGCTGCCAGGGCCTTCCCTGCGCAAGCTGCTGCACGGCCTGGCCTGCGCCGATCAGCAGCAGGCCCGCCAGCAGCAACGCACGCTGCACCCGCGCTTGTGACAACGGCAGGCGCGCCAGCAGCATGCCCAGCAGGAAGAAGCACATCCAGGGCAGCAAGGGATGGAAGCCGTTGAACAACAGGTTGCGCGCGGCGCCCGGCCATTGCCAGAGACCGGCATACTCCAGCGTCTGCCAGTTCCAGCCTTGGCTGTAGTTCCAGTGCAGCAGTGCCCAGAACGACCCGGCCGCGAGGCCGGCGATGCTGGCCAGCAGCACCCGTGGCGACGCACGCAGCCACAGCACCGCCAGCGCGAAATACACCGCGTAGTAGTGCAGGATGTCGGCCGGGAACAGGGTCAGGTTGAGCAGGCCCAGCACCAGCAGGAACAGCGCGCGCCGCCAGGTCTGCGCGCTGGCCGGCATCCAGCCAAGGCGCTGCGTGGCCAGTACCAGGCCAAGTCCGGCCAGGGCGACGAAGGTCGCAGAGGCCTTGCCTTCCAGAAAGTGGAAGACGACTGCCAACCATCCGGCGCCCTCTGCTGGCACGGCCATTGCCAGGCGGAAATTGACCAGCACCATGCCAGCCAGCGCCAGATACCGCGCCAGATCAAGGCCGTGTAATCGCCGGTCAACCGCGCTCATGCGCGTGCACCGAGCAGCAGCGCGAGCAGGCCAGGGTCCAGCGGAGCCTCATCGGTGCCACCGGCTTCGCCCAGCCCTCGACGCAGGGCATCGCTTTCGGTGGCATCCAGCAACACCTGCGCCTGCAGCGCCGGGGCCAGCACGGGACGCCGACGTTCACGCTTTGCCACCTGCTGCAGGGCTTCGGCCAGCACAGCCTGCAGTTGCCTGCGATTGGCCGCAAATGCCTCGGCCACGGCCCGATTGCGTGCGCTCTCGGCCAGCACTTCGACGGCGAGCGTCGCCCATTCCGGCTGGCTGCACAGCGCGTGGAAATCCTGCAGGAACGCCAGCACCTGCGTGCGATCACCGTCGGCCACGGCCAGTCGCTGCAGCAACGGCGCCAATTCTTCGCTCTCGGCCACTGCCACTGCAAGGATGATCGCCTCCTTGCCGGGGAAGTGGTTGTAGAGATTGCCCAGGCTGACGTCGGCCGCCTGCGCGATGTCACGCATGCTGGTCTGGTGGAATCCCTTGGCGAGGAAGCACTGCAGGGCGGCCTGCAGGATCTGCGCGTTGCGTTGCGCGTTGCGGTCGGCTCGGTTCATGACGCCAATAGTGAACGAACGTTCGTCCAACTGGAAGCTGGCAACCCGGCCACCAGCGAGCTCCGTTCAGCCGGCCCTTGACCTCAACTGCGGTTGAGGCCCGATGCTGCGCGGCCCGTTCCAAGCCCAACCTGGAGTGACTTCATGCCACGGATGATCACCGCCCTGCTCGACAGCCGCGTGCTGTGGTTCCTGGCCCGACTGCTGCTGGCCGTGGTGTTCCTGTCATCGGGTCTGGCCAAGCTGCTGGCGTGGGACAACAGCGTGGCCGAAATGCAGGCGGCCGGGCTGCAACCGCCTGTGCTGTTCAACCTCGCCAGTGCCGGGGTGCTGCTGGGCGGCTCGATGTGCCTGCTGCTCGACCGCCTGCTCTGGCTGGGGAGCGGCGCGCTGGCGGTGTTCATGCTGCTGACCATCGTCATCGTGCATACCTTCTGGACCAAGCACGGCGCGGAACAGCAGCTGGCGATGTTCTTCGCACTGGAGCACCTGAGCGTGGTCGGTGGCCTGATCTGCGCGGCCATCGCCAGCCGCGCGCGGGCTCAGAAGAACTCGTCGAGCAGCCGGTAGAACGCCAACCGGCACTCGTCGGCCACAGCGCCGTAGCGCTGGAACAACGGTGTGACCCAACGCGTATCACCGAAGTTGTGGACCAGGCTGCGCGCGGCCAGCGCCAGGTCCTGGTAGCGGTCGGCCACGCCCAGTCGCCCACAGTCGATGAACCCGCTGAAACGCCCCTCGGCCACCATCAGATTCGGAAGGCAGGCATCGCCATGGCTGACCACCAGATCTTCATGATCGGGCCGTGTGCTGCACAGTTGGGCGAAGACCTGCTGCGGACTCTGGCCCAGGCGTTCGTCATCGAAGTCATCGGCGTCCACCAACCCGGCCTCGACCCGCGCCTGCGCGGCCGGCAGGCGCGAGGCCAGCCGCTGATCGAACGGACAGGCTGCCACCGGCAACGCATGCAGCCCGCGCAGCGCGTCGGCCAGTATCTCCACCCGTTGCTGCGGTGCGAGTTCCGGCGACGAGGCCAGATCGCGGCCAGGCAGCGCGCTCATCAGCAACCAGCGCCGGCCCGCTTCTTCAGCCGTGGCAATCACCGTTGGCGCCGGCTGCCCCTGTGCCTGCAACCAGCGCAGGCGCGCGATCTCATCGCCCAGCTCACTGAAGGCGTCGATCAGTTCCGACTTGACGAAGGCATCGGGGCGGCCCGGCCGCAGCACGCGGGCAACGTCGGCCCGCGAAACACCCATCGACTGCCGCTCGATGCGCGCATCGGCCAACGCTTTCTGCCACGCCAACGGCAGCGGCATGCCATCAGGGGTGGCGTTGTGCTCGTCCATGCCAGGAGATTCCTGTTGCCGGTGACCCTGCGCATTCTCGCTCATCCTGGAGCACGTCGACCCGCGTGCGGCAGGCAGCCTGAGCGAGCTGACCGGACGGTCGGAGGCCATTACCTCCCAGCGCCTGCGTCAGCGACGGCAGTGGCCGCCCGGGAGTGGCGTTCGGCGCCTCGACGTTCGCCCTCAACGCATCGCCGATGCGCTGCGCGAGGGCTTCGGCGATCGCCGGCTGGCGGTGACCAGCCTGCAGTTGGGCTACCTCAACACCGACGACGCCTTGTCGGTGCCGGTGGCCGAGGCCGCAGCGCGCGGCGACGGTGGGCAGGTGCCGGTCCACGATGTCGTGGCCATGGCAAGCGCCCTGTTGCAGCAGTCATCCTCCGGCTTCGTGCGCGAACGGGTGCTGCCCGCCACCGCCGACCCGCGCTACTCCGCCGCAGGGCACCCTCGGTGGCCGCGCGCGCGGCCGTGGTTTACCCTGCTCGTCACTGGCCGTCGGTCACAGGCGGGAACCTGCTATGGATGCGCTTTCACGGGTCTCGGCCCAGGTCCTGGACAGCGCCCTGCCCAGCCTGCCGCTGTACCTGCTGCAGGCCACGGCAGTGATCGGCATGATCGGCGTACTGCTGATCGCCACCCGCCGCGGCGGGCACGCCATTGAAGGTCGTCGCCTGTATGTCGGCGTAGCGCTGGGCCTGATCTACCTGTTCAATTCCTGGTTCGTGGCCCGTTATTCCCAGGGTGTCGTCAAACTGCACCTGGGCTTCGACATCCTGCTGGTCAGTGGCCTGCTGGGCGGCTGGCGCGGCGGCCTGGCCTGCCTGGCTGCCGCCCTGCTGGCCCGCTACCAGTTCGTCGGTATCCCGTTCTTCCTGCCTGCCAGCCTTGAGGCCGTGTTGCAGACGGTGGCGGGCGTCTGGCTGCGCAGGCACCTGTACCCGCGCATGCTCAACGAGCTCTCGCCGCGCATGATCCTGCAGGCATGGTCCGTGCGTATCGGAGTAACCGCTCTGGGTTTGGCGCTGGGTGTGGCGATCATTGGCGCCGATCAACTGCCGGTGGCCGAGCTGGCGATCCAGCGCGTGCTGGCACTGCCGGTCTCACTGCTCGTGCTCGGCGCCGTGTTCGCGCTGGTCTACAACGATGCCCAGATCGATGCGCAACGCCAGCGCGAACAGGCCTGGCTGCGCATCGATCCGATCAGCGGGCTGCCCAACATGCGTGCGCTCGGTGAACGCCTGCAGCAGTACTGGCGGGACAACGACGGCACCGGCAGGGCCTGCCTGATCGTGGCCGAGATGGGCAACCTGCGCGATCTGCGCCTGCGCTACGGGCCGTTGCAGGACAACGGCCTGTGGCAGCGCGACAGCACCGAAGAAGTGCATCGGCTGCTGCCCTCGCTGTCGGCCGCGCAGCTGGAGATCTACCAGTTCGGTGATGCCGCGCTGGCGATCCTGGTGCGGGGCCTGACCTTGTCGACACTGCGCACGCAACCGCAGATCACCGAGCTGGCCAGCAACCTGGCCGATCGGGTCGGCCGCGATTGGCCGGGCTTCCGGCCGCTGTTCCGCTGTGCAGTGGTTGAATTGAAGCCCCCTGCTGATGCCGACGAAGGACATCTTCCGTTCCGCGCCATCACCGTGGCACTGAGCGCGATCGAGTCGGGCGTGGTGTTTTTCGATGACCCGATCCAGCGCGACAGCGAGATCGACGCCCTGATCGAGGTGGCCCTTGAGCACTGGCTGCAGCAGGGCAATGCGCCGCTGTGCTACCAGCCCAAGCATCGCCTGCAGGACCGCCAACTGGTCGGCGCTGAAGCACTGCTGCGCATGCGCGACGGCGAAGGCCGGTCGATTGCCCCGATGCGGGTGATCTCGCTGCTGCGCCGGCAGGGGCGGCTGGCAGACCTGGAATGGGCCACGCTGCGGTCGGCGGTGCACTTCCTGCAGCACTGCCGGCGGGACGGCGCGGCGCTGACCATTGCAGTCAATGTTTCAGCAGAATCGCTGCGCCTGCCCGACTTCGGCCTGCGCCTGCAGGAGCTGCTGCAGCTGCATGACATCCCCGGTGCGATGCTGCGCCTGGAGATCGTCGAATGGACCGAAATCGTCGAGCGCGACGCGGTCGATGCCAACATCGCACAGCTGCTGGCAGCCGGGGTCACCCTGTCGCTGGATGATTTCGGCGCCGGCTATTCAACCCTGATCCTGCTTTCGCAGCTGGCCATCGCCGAGGTCAAGATCGAGCAGGCACTGATCGCCACGCTGTCCGACGCCAAGTCACAGTCGATCGTTCGCTTCATCGTCGAAGTCGCGCACCGCTGCGGCGCGATCGTGGTGGCCGAGGGTACCGAGACCCTGGCCCAGGAACAGAAGCTGCGCGCACTCGGGGTGGATGTCGGCCAGGGCTACCTGTACTCGGCGGCGCTGCCGGCCGACGAGTTCCGTCGCTTCGCAGCCAGCTAGACCGCGTAGAACCCCAGGAACATCGCCACCGCCGATTCGGCCACGCGCGCACGTTCCTGCGCGGTCAACGGTGGTTGCCCCATCGTGACCTGCGGCCAGAACGCGAAGCTCTTCACCAGCCCATGCAACTGGTGGCCGGCAAAGTCCGGATCCACCTCGCGCAGGCGGCCATCGGCAATTGCTGCGCGGATCCAGGCACTCTCGCCACTTTCCTTCTCGCCCATGCGGCAGACGATGGCCTGCGCACGCTCCGGTGAATGGATGATCTCGGCCATCGCGACCCGCGCCAGATCGATGAAATTCCCATCGCTGAGCAGGTCCAGCTTCTGGCCCAGCAACTGCAGCAACTGCGTCTGCAGCGGCTGGTCAGCGCGGTATGGCAGTGCGTCGCTGGCCACGCTGCGCTCCCACAGCTCCTCCAGGATCATCGAGAACAGCGCTTCCTTGCTCGGGAAGTGGTTGTAGACGGTGCGCTTGGAGACCCCCGCCACCTCGGCGATGCGGTCCATGCTGGTCGCCTCGTAGCCCGATGCACGGAACTCCTCCACCGCCGCGCGCACGATGGCGTCGCGTTTGCGGTCGGTCAGGCGTTGCGGGGCACGGGACATGGCGGGAACCGGATAACTGAACGGATGCCTCCATTTTACACTCGGCGGTGTACTTTTGAAAAACACGAAACTACACTGTGCAGTGTACTCAGCGGACGTCACCCATGAAGCGCCTGCTCCTTGTCCTCCTGCTCGGAATCCTCGCCGTGACCGCCTACACCTTCTGCAAATCCTGGTCCCTCCCCGACTTCCCCGATTCGCCGCAGTACCGTGATGGCAAGTTCCACAATGCCCTGCCCCGTCCGGCGATGGGCCTGCGGGCCGGCGCGGAGATCTGGTGGACGTTTCTGTTCAACAAGCCCAAGGGGACCGTGCCCGCGCACCCGATTCCGGTGAAGCCGCTGGACCGCGCCACGCTGGACGCCGCACCGGACCGCAGCCTGTTCCGGCTGGGGCACTCCACGATCCTGCTGAAGCTGCGTGGCCAGTACTGGCTGACCGATCCGGTGTTCTCCGAGCGGGCCTCGCCGGTGCAGTGGATGGGGCCGGCACGCTTCCATGCACCGCCGATCAGCATCGACGCGCTGCCGCCGATCGCCGGTGTGATCCTCTCGCACAACCACTATGACCACCTGGACCATGCCGCGGTCATGCAGCTGGCCGGCAAGACCGCGCGCTTCATTGCACCGCTTGGCGTCGGCGACCAGCTGATCGCGTGGGGAGTGGATGCGCGCAAGGTCGAACAGCTGGACTGGTGGCAATCCACCGAGGCCAATGGCCTGCGCCTGACAGCCACCCCGGGCCAGCATTTTTCCGGCCGCGGCCTGGGCGACAGCGACCGCAGCCTGTGGGCCTCGTGGGTGATCCAGGACGGTGACTTCCGCATCTTCTTCAGCGGCGACACCGGCTACTTCGACGGCTTCAAGGCCATCGGCGAGAAATACGGTCCGTTCAACCTGACCATGATCGAGACCGGCGCCTATGATCCCCGCTGGGCATTCGTGCACATGCAGCCGGAACAGACGCTGCAGGCGCACCTGGACCTGCGCGGCAAGTGGCTGCTGCCGATCCACAACGGCACCTTCGATCTGGCCCTGCACGCATGGCAGCAGCCGTTCGAGCGCATCACCGCATTGGCGGCCGCAAAAAATGTACCGGTGGCCACGCCGATGATGGGCGAAGCGCTGGACATGCAGGCGCCGCAGGCGGGTACGCGCTGGTGGGAGACGGTGGAGCTGTAACAGGCGGGCGCTGACCTCCCGGGAACCATGTAGAGCCGAGCCCTGCTCGGCTGCGTCGACCACAGAAACGGTCTGCGCCGCTGCAGTGCGTCATGTAACCGATTACATCCCTTGCTAGCGTAGCGCTCGCCCGATTCCGGCCGAACCTGCGAGGCAGTCCTTAATGACGTTGCGCGCCGAACGCTCCAAGGTCTCCACCCTGCTTTTCCCGTTGCGCCCTGCCGCCGCCCTGCTGCTCGTCGCCCTGGCGTCCTCCGCACAGGCCCAGACGCTCCCGCCGCGCAGCCAATGGCAGGCCAGCAGTTCCTCGCAGCAGGTACCGGCGATGGCGATCAGCCACCTGATCGACGGCGACCCGAAGACCGTCACCGGCGGTGCATTCAGTCCGGGCCACTGGTTCCAGATCGATCTGGGCGCGCCGGCGATGCTGGCGGGCGCACGGCTCACCTGGGATGTCTCCAACCCAGAGGGCTATTCACTGCAGACCTCGCTGGACGGCAGGCAGTGGCAGACCGCGTACACCATGGCCGATTCGCTGGGCGATGTGGAAACGCTGTACTTCGCGCCGCGGCAGGCGCGCTACCTGCGGCTGGCCAGCCCGCAGCGCACGTCCGACTGGGGCGTGTCGATCTTCGAGATGGAGCCTCTGGACAGCACGCTCAGCGCACGCCTCAGCGGTATCGATGCAGCGCAGGCGGCGGCGCTCTGGCAGGGCGGCGGCACCGTCGCGATTCCGGCCGGAAAAGGTGGATCCCATACGCTCGAGATCCTGCTGCCTCGCGCCCAGTCCACGGCCGGTCTGGCGGTCGACTGGGCCGATGGCGAGCGCGGCGCCGCCCGCTTGCAGGTGCAGGACGCACAGGGCCGCTGGCAGGACCTCGCACACGATGCACAGGCGGCCAATCATCGGCAGAGTTGGCTGGCTGCTGACACGGCACAACCTCTACGTGCTTTCCGCCTGAGCGTGGACGGCGCTGCGCCGCAGATCGCACGCCTGCGCGTGCTCGGTCCGAAAGCCGTGATGACGCCGATGAAGCGGTATCAGATCGTTGCCAGCGGCGCCCATCGCGCGTTGTTCCCGGCCTCGCTGCAGATGCAGCAGACCTACTGGACGGCCGTGGGTGTGCATGCAGGACGACAGAAATCGATCTTCGACGAGTACGGCAACCTGGAAGCCTTCAAGGGCGCACCGCTGGTGCAGCCCGTCTGGCGCAGTGCTGATGGCCTGCCCGCCGGCGCCGCCGGGCAGGCCATGCAGCATGCCCTGCGCGACGGCTGGAAGCCGATGCCCTCCGCCACCTGGTCACCGCAACCCGGCCTGCAGCTGCGCAGTGAAGCATTCGCCATCGAGCGCGGTGGCCAGCCGGTGACCTTCCTGCGGCATCGCCTGCAGAACACGGGAAGCGCGAAGATCGAGGGCACGCTCAGCCTCGTGGTGCGCCCGATGCAGATGAATCCGCCGTGGCAGAACGGCGGGTTGTCCCCGATCCGCGAGGTGACCATCGATGGGCAGGCCCTGCGTATCAATGGCCGCACGCTGCTGCAGTCGCTCACGCCGGTGGCTGCGTCGGGCGCGGCGCCATTCGGCAAGGATGGCACAACGGAGATCACCGCGACCCTCGCTGCCGGCCAGCTGCCTTCCACGCAACAGGCGCGCGACGACCACGGGCTTGCCTCGGCTGCATTGAACTACCGCGTCTCGTTGGCGCCGGGAACCAGTGATGCCATCGTGGTCGCGTTCCCGTTGGGAACCGCCGCCGCCGATGCCAATGGCGTGCTGCCCGAAGCGCCTGCGCTGGATCTGACCACGCTGCCCCGCGATGCCAATGCGGCGTTTGATTCACTGGCCACGCAGGCGTCTGCGGACTGGCAGGCACGGCTGGGTCAGGTCGGCCTGCGCCTGCCCGATCCGTCGCTGGTGGACATGCTGCGCGCGCAGGCCGCCTATATGCTGATCAACCAGACCGGCCCGGCCATGCAGCCGGGGCCGCGCAACTACAACCGCTCCTTCATCCGCGACGGCATGGCCACCTCGGCGGTGCTGCTGCGCATGGGTGAAGCGCGTGTCGCGCGCGATTACCTGGCCTGGTACAGCGAACACGGCGTGCATGCCAACGGCCTGGTCTCGCCGATCCTCAACGACGATGGCAGCGTCAACACCGGCTTCGGCTCGGACATCGAGTACGACAGCCAGGGCCAGTACGTCGCTCTGGTGGCCGACGTTGCACGCCTGGATGGTGGGCCAGAAACAGTGCGCGCCTACCTGCCCAAGGTAAAAGCCGCGCTGCGCTTCCTGCAGGAACTGCGCGAACGCACGCTGGTGCCCGGTTACAAGGCTGACCAGCCTTCGCCGGAACGGTTCGCGGGCATCCTTGCGCCGTCGATCAGCCATGAGGGCTATCCATCACCCACCCACAGCTATTGGGATGACTATTGGGGCCTGAAGGGCTGGCACGACGGCGCCTGGCTGGCTGAATCGCTGGGCGACCACCAGACCGCAGCCTGGGCGCGCGAACAATACACGCTGCTCTACGACGCACTGCATGCCTCGATCCGGGCGACGATGGCGTGGAAGGGCATCGACTTCATTCCGTCGTCGGCCGATCTTGGCGATGGTGACCCCACCGGCGTCTCGATTGCATTGGACCCGACCGGCGCGCAGAGCGTACTGCCGGCCGAGGCACTGCGGACCACCTTTGCGCGTTATCTGGAGGACGTGCGCAAGCGCAGCCAGCCCGGTGCGCTGTACGCCTACACCCCGTACGAGATCCGCAACGTGCTGAGTTACGTACACCTGGGCCAGCCGCAGGTCGCCGATGAGCTGCTGCAGGGGCTGCTGCATGACCGGCGCCCGCTTCAGTGGCAGGTGCTGGCCGAGGTCGTGCACTCGCGCCTGCGCTTCCCGCGCTACCTGGGCGACATGCCGCACACCTGGATCGGCGCCGAATACGGCCGCACGCTGTTCGGCATGCTGATGCGCGAAGACGATGATGCGCTCTCGCTGCTGCCGGGCACGCCCCCCTCGTGGGTGGCCGGCGATGGATTGGCGGTGGAACGCCTGCCAACCGCGTATGGCACGTTGCAGATGCAGGCGCGGCAGCAGGACGGCACGCTATCGATCACGCTGGGCAAGGGCCTGCGCAGTGGGACGGCGGTGAAGGTCTGGTGGCCGGCGCGCACGATGCCGAAGACGGTGCGTGTGGATGGGCGCGACGTTACCGCGTTCGATGCGGAGGGCGTGCGGTTGTCGAAGCCGTTCAAGACGCTGGAAGCGCGTTGGTAGAGCAGCCGAGCATGGCGCGGCTTTACAGAAGGCAGACTCCGCCTGTAGATCCATGCCATGCGTGGATGCTCCTGTAGCATCAGAGCGTCGGCAGCCCCGGCGGATTGGTCTGCGACTGCGGCACCGCCTCCTCGGCCACGTTCCAGCGCTTCAGCGCCTGCGCGTAGGTGCCGCTGCCGATCTGGGTGTTCAACGCCTGCGTCACCGCATCGGCCAGGCCGCTGCCCTTGCGCGTGGTCACCGAGATCGCCGCAGCGTTCGGCCAGCCACCGGGGAACAGGCCGACGCGCCGCACCTTGCCATCGCGTGCCGAGTAGGCGCCGGTGGCATTGGGCTCGAACGAGACATCGGCGCGGCCAGTGATCACCGCCAAGCGGCCGACCACGGCGTCATCGAAGTACTGGTACTCCACCGGTTTCAGGCCGGCCGCAATGTTCTGCCGGTCCCACTGCCGCAGGATCTGATCCTGGTTGGTGCTGGCGCCCACCACCACCTTCAGCCCGGCCACATCAGCGGGTTTTTCGATCTTCTGGATGGGCCCATCGCTGCGCGTGTAGATGCCCAGAAGATCGTAGCGGTAGCTGGAGAAGTCAAACTTCTTCTTGCGCTCTTCGGTCACCGTCACGTTCGACAGCACCGCATCGTACTTGCCCGATTCCAGCCCCAGCGGCCAGTCCGCCCACGCGACCGGCACGATCACCAGCTTCAGGCCCAACGCATCGGCGATCAGCCGCGCGATGTCCGGCTCGATGCCGACCACGTCCTTGCTGTCGGTGCCGTAGTCGGCAAGCGGCAGCTGCCCCGGATGGGTGGCTACGGTAAACGCACCAGGGGTGACGAACTGATAACCGGCGGGGATCAACGCCTGCGCCTTCGGGTCGAACGTGCCCTTCAGGACGGCCGTGTTCGCGCCGGCCAGGCTGGTCGCGGCCACGGTGCCTGCATCCGGTGCCTGGCGCACGCGCGAGTAGACGATACCGGCAATGCCGATGACCAGCACACCCACGATCAACAGGGTGCTGCGCGAGGGACGACGCGATGCTGCACGACTCATGGTGCTCCTTCCGGGGTTACAGGGTCCTGGCCAGGAAATCGGCCGTGCGTTGCTGGCGCGGCCGCTCGAATACGGCGTCGGGCGTGCCCTGCTCGATCACCCGCCCCTGGTCCATCATCACGACGTGGTCGGCCACGCGGCGGGCGAAGCTCAACTCATGGGTGACAATTACCAGCGTGGTGCCGGAGCGGGCCAGCTCCTCGATCACACTGAGCACTTCAGCCACCAGTTCCGGGTCCAGCGCAGAGGTGGGTTCGTCGAACAGCAGCACCTTCGGCTGCAGCGCCAGCGCGCGGGCAATCGCGATGCGCTGCTGCTGGCCACCGGACAGCTGGCGCGGGAACGCATCGGCCCTGTCGGCCAGACCGACCCGCTCCAGCAGCGTGCGCGCCTGTTGTTCGGCCTGCGCACGTGGCACGCCACGCACCGCGATCGGTGCCTCGATGATGTTCTCCAATGCGGTCAGGTGCGGGAACAGATTGAAGCCCTGGAACACCATGCCCACCTCGGCACGCCGACGGCGGATCTCACGCTCGGGCAGTTCGTACAGGGTGTCACCGTCACGGCGGTAGCCGATCAGCTGGCCGCCGACGGTCACGTAGCCGCTGTCGGCACGCTCCAGGTGGTTGATCAGCCGCAGCAGCGTGGACTTGCCGGCGCCCGATGGGCCGATCAACACCGTCACGCTGCCGGCGCGCAGGTCCAAATCCACATCCTCCAGCACCGGCTGGTCGCCAAACGCCTTGCTCACGCCATGCAGCGATAGCGCCGCGCCCTCGCCCGATTCGACCTGGGTGGCGATGCGCGGTCGGTGGATCAAGCGCGGCGCAGCATCGCTGTGCACGCGCAGCGGCGATGACACGCGCGATGCCGAGCGCTCGCGCTGCAGCTGGCCGCGCGCGAAGCGCTGCTCCACGCGCCGCTGCAGCAGTGAAAGTACGGTCAGGATCACCAGGTACCAGACCGTGGCCACCATCAGCAGCGGCACCACTTCCAGGTTACGGCGGTAGATCACCTGCACGGTGTAGAACAGCTCCGGCAACGCCAGCACGTAGACCACCGAAGTGCTCTTGGCCAGGCCGATCACATCGTTGAACGCGGCCGGCAGGATCGAGCGCATCGCCTGCGGCAGGATGATGCGGCGCACCTGGCGGCCCCGCGGCAGGCCCAGCGCGGCGGCGGCCTCGTACTGGCCGTGGTCAACCGACAGAATGCCGCCCCGGATCACTTCGGCCGAGAACGCGGCCTGGTTCAGGGTCAGGCCCAGCACCGCGGCAGTAAACACACCGATCAGCTGCGTGGTCGGGTACGAGAACAGGTTGATGCCGGTGAACGGCACGCCCAGCTCGATGGTGCTGTACAGGTAGCCCAGGTTGTTCAGCAGCAGCAACAGCACCAGCAGCGGGATCGAGCGGAACAGCCACACGTAGCCCCACGACACCGCCGACAGCAGCGGCGAACCGGAGACGCGGGCCAGCGCCAGCAAGGTGCCCAGCGCAAAACCGAGGCCGGTGCCGAGTGCGGTCAGCAGCAGCGTCCGGCCCAGGCCTTCCAGCACCGGGCGTGCGAAGAACCACTCGGCAAAAGTGCCCCAGCCCCAACGTGGATTGCCAAGGACTGATTGAAGGCCGATCAGGATCAGCGCGAGCGCCAGCACCGTACCAACCCCCTGCAGTGGATGCCGGGCCGGCACGATCTTCAATTCGGGCGTTGGCGCAGGACGCGCAGTGATTCCCTCAAGCGCAGACGACGGTGTACTCATGATGCATGGGCCCCGTGCAGCACGGCCTGCGATGGCGAAAGCACTGGCGCCGGTTGCCCAAGGTGCTTCTCGAAGGGCAGATGCGCGACGGCTTCCGGATCGGCATCCAGATCGAACAGCGCGGTGTAGCCATGGCTGAGGTAAAGGCCGACCGCCTCGGGCTGGCGGAAGCCGGTGGTCAGGAACACGCGCCGATAGCCCTGGCGTGCCGCCTGCTCTTCCAGTTCCTGAAGCACACGCCGCGCAATGCCCTGGCGGCGCACCCCCGGCAGCGTCCAGATGCGCTTGAATTCGGCGGTGTCGGGATCGCGGTGCGGCATGAAGGCACCGCCAGAGATCGCCACACCTTCGCGCAGCAGCAGCACAAACGCCCCTACCGGCGCGGCAAATGCCTGCGCCGGGTAGCGCTGCAGTTCCTCGCGGGCGCTGCCGCCGATGCGTCGGCGCACATCGGCGTAGCGACTGTCGTATTCCTGCTCCAGGCCATCGAACAGCGGCCGCGCCAGCGGGTCATCGACCGAGGTATAGAGGAAGCGTTCGTCGTGGCTCATGTCGCGTCCTTCACCAGGTAATCTTCGGCCAGTCGCGCCCACAGGCTGGCGGCGGGGGCAATGGCCGCGTCGTTGAACACATAGCGCGGGCTGTGCAGCGGTGCACTGTCACCGTTGCCGACGAACACGAAACTGCCCGGCCGCGCCTGCAGCAGGAACGCGAAATCCTCGCTGGCCGTGCGCGGCGCAAACTCGGGAACGATCTGTTCGGCACCGAAGCCCTGCACCGCTACTTCGCGGATGTAGGCGGTCTGCTGCGGGTGATTGATCACACTGGGAAAACCGCGCGGGAACTCGATCTCGGCGCGCGCGCCGAACGCGGCGGCGGTCTGCTCGGCAAGTTCAGTGACCCGCCGCCGCAGCGTGTCGCGCACTTCCGGCAGATAGGCGCGCACGGTCAGCTTCAGCTCGACCACGTCCGGAATCACGTTGGCGGCCTGCCCGCCGTGAATCGAGCCAACGGTAACCACGCCCATCTGCCGCGGGTCGACATTGCGCGACACCACACTCTGCAATGCGGTGACGATATGCGCCGCCGCCAGGATCGGGTCCACGCTGCCCTGCGGCTCGGCACCGTGGCCGCCCTTGCCGATCACCTTCAGCCGCGCCCAGTCGACCGACGCCATCGCCGGGCCATCGACGAAGCCGAAGTGACCCACCGGCACGCCCGGCCAGTTGTGCAGCCCATAGATCGCATCCACCGGGAAGCGCTCGAACAGGCCGTCGGCAATCATCTTCGATGCGCCCGAACCCGTCTCCTCTGCAGGCTGGAATACCAGCTGCAGGGTGCCGTCGATATTACCGTGATGGGCCAGGTAATGCGCGGCGGACAGCAGGATGGCGGTATGCCCATCGTGGCCGCAGGCATGCATCAGGCCCTGGGTCTGGCTGGCGTAGGCCAGGCCCGAGTCCTCGTGAATCGGCAGCGCATCGATGTCCGCACGCAGGCCAAGGCAACGACTGCCCTGCCCGCGCTGCAACGTGCCGACCACGCCGGTGCCGCCGAGACCGGTGGTCACCTCATAGCCCCACTGCTGCAGCAACTCGGCCACACGGGCGCTGGTGCGGTGCTCCTCGAAGGCCAGCTCCGGGTGGCGGTGCAGGTCATGGCGGATCGCGATGGTGGCCTCGGCGCGTGCCGCGATCTCCGGCAATATGCCGCTGGTTGGGGAAGTCCGCCCGGCGTGGCCCGGCGCTACCGCGGTTTCTCCGCTCATCGCCTTATCCTGCCTTCCGTGCCGGTTCGGCATCGGTCGCATAGCGGCTGGCCTTGTACGGCAGGCCCAGATGGTCGCGCAGGGTCTGCCCTTCCAACTCGCGCTGGTGGTAGCCGCGCGCCTGCAGGATCGGCAGTACCTGGGTCACGAAATCGTCCAGGCCCTCGCGCTGCGCGGCAAAGCCCAGGATGAAGCCGTCGCTGGCACCAGCATCGAACCAGCGGATCAACTCATCGGCCACGTGCTCCGGCGTACCGATGAAGTCCGGTCGCGGGCTCACCGCCTCCAATGCCACCTGGCGCAGGCTCAGCCCCTTTTCTCGCGCATCCTGCTTGATGCGATCGGTGGTGGAACGGAACGAGTTGCTGCCGATTCCACCCAGCTCCGGGAAGGCAGCATCCGGGTCGTACTGGCTGAAATCATGGTGGTCGAAGAAGCGGCCGAGATAGGCCAGCGCATCCTCCAGCGTGGCCAGCGCGGCAATCGCCTGGTACTTGGCTTCAGCCTCCTCGGCGGTACGGCCGACGATGGGGCCGATGCCCGGGAAGATCTTCACGTCGTTGCCGCTACGGCCATGCGCGATCGCCGAGTTCTTCACCTTCTGGGTGAACGCGCGGGTTTCTTCCAGCGACGGCGAATGGGTAAACACCGCGTCGGCATACTTGCCGGCCAGCGCGATGCCATCGTCGGACGAACCGGCCTGGAAGATCACCGGTTGGCCCTGTGGCGAACGCTGGATGTTGAGCGGCCCTTCCACCTGGAAGAAGCGGCCTTTGTGGTCGAGCCGGCGGAATTTTTCCGGTGCGAAGAACGTGCCGCTGTCGCGCTCGCGCACGAACGCGTCGTCATCCCACGAATCCCACAACCCCTGCACCACCTCCAGGTATTCGTCGGCGATCTGGTAGCGCAGCGCATGCTCCGGATGGGGGCGGCCGTAGTTGCGGCCGGAACCTTCCAGTGGCGAGGTCACCACGTTCCAGCCGGCGCGGCCGCCGCTGAGCAGGTCCAGCGAGGCGAACTGGCGGGCCACGGTGAACGGATCGCTGTAGGAGGTCGACAGCGTCCCGGCCAGGCCGATCTTCTTCGTTGCCGTGGCCAGCGCGGACAGCAGCGAGATCGGCTCGAAACGGTTGAGGAAATGCGGGATCGACTTCTCGTTGATATACAACCCGTCGGCCACGAAGCCGAAAGCGATGCCGTTGTCCTCGGCGGTGCGCGCGATGTCGATGTAGAACTGCAGGTTGACGCTGGCATCAGCCGGATTGGACGGATGCTTCCAGGCATGCATGTGGCTACCGGGACCCTGCAGCATGATGCCGAACGGAATGTGGCGGGGGGTCGTGCTCATGGGAATCGCTCCTGCAGGTCAGGCCACCGCCGCGCGCGGCGCGGGCGACACCAGTTCGAGGGATGTCAGGCGTGCGTCGAGGTCGGCCACCGGCGCGTCGAGAATGAACTCGCCTACGCCGAAACGCCGGTGCAGCGCGTCCAGTTCGCCGCGTACGTGCTGCGCATCACCGGACAGCACGCTGGGGCGCGTTTCCTCGATGCGGAAGTCGGCCACGCCCACCTGGCGCGCATACTCGGCAGCCGCCTCGGGGCTGGGCAGGTTCACCGCCTGCCCGGGACCAAGGTGCAGCTTGTAGACGCGCAGCGCACCGATATGCCGCGCAGCCGCTTCGGCCGTAGGTGCGGCGAAGGCCACCGTGGCCAGCAGCGGGGGCTGCGTAGCGGCACTGCGATAGGCATCGAACGCGGCCTCGATGTGCTTCGGCTCGCCATCGAAGTGCGCGGCATACACGAAGCGCCAGCCCAGTTCGGCTGCTTGCTTCGCGCTCTGTGGGCTGGCACCGAGCAGGAAGCGCTCCGGCGCCTGCTGTGGAATCGGGCGCGCCAGCGCGTCGGATGCGGCATCGGACAGATAGCCCTCCAGGTCGCGCAGCTGCTGGTCGAAATCTGCGAACGCCGGGCGCCCCGCCGCCAGCGCGGCGGTCGATGCCGGCAGGCCACCGGGCGCCTTGCCCACGCCCAGATCCACGCGCCCCGGCGCCAACGCCGCCAGCAGGTTGAAGTTCTCTGCAACCTTGTACGGCGCATAGTGGCGCAGCATCACCCCGCCACTGCCGATGCGGATGCGCCGGGTCTGCGCCAGCACCCAGGCCGCCAGCACTTCCGGCGCCGGGCTGGCAAGCGCCGGAGCGGCATGATGCTCGGCGAACCAGTACCGGTGATAGCCCAGCTGCTCGGCGCGCTGCGCCAACTGCAGGCTGTTGCGCAGCGCCTGCTCTGGCGAGGCGCCTTCGGCCACCGGGCTCTTGTCCAGGACGCTGATCAGATAGCTCATGGTCGTGTCCTCGCTCAGGGATGGGCCACGGGGATGCCAAGCAATCCGTTCAGCGCCGCCAGGATCGGCTCGGCACCGGAAACGTACTGGCGATCCTGGTGGGCACCACTGGCCAGCGCGCTGTGCACGCCCTGCGGCAGCACCAGCTTCGGCAGCGACTGGTCCTGCTCGCCAATCTCCGCGATCACCTCGCGACGCGGCCGTTCGAAGCCGATGCGACGTACGTCCAGCTGCGCGTCGAGGCCGTCGATGCTCGACAGCGCCCCTTCCAGCAGCAGGCTGTGCCGGCAGAAGAAGCGCTGGCCAGGAATCTGGCCATCCTCGAACTCGCGGTCGAGCAGGAACAGGATGGGTTTGCTTGCTGCGTCGAGCGTCATTGGGGGGTCCTCATCTGGGCCGGCAATGCGGTGCCGCTTCGATTTCGATGCTAGGGATGCCGGTGCTTGCGGTGGCGGTGCCAGGCGACAATCGGCGGTCAGATCCGGCCACGCAGATGCGCCTTGGCCATAAGCAAAGCGCCGCCGGTTATGGCATCAGGCGATGCGTCGCAGCGGCGCAGGTGCTGCCAGCGCCTGCGTAGCCAGATGCCCGGCCGCCCGCTCGGTCGCCAGCGCGATGCGGGCCTGCAACGCTGCACTGTTGATGTGCTCGCCATCGAAGTCAGCCGGTGTGGCATACACCCCGATCGGCAGCGTGTGGGCCTGCAGGAAACTGAACAATGGCCGCAACTGGTGGTCGATCACCAGTGCATGACGCTCGCTGCCACCGGTCGCCGCCAGCAGCACCGGTGTATCCACCAGCGCCTCCAGCTCGATGAAGTCGACCAGGTGCTTGAACAGCCCTGGGTACGAACCGCGATGCACCGGCGCGGCGACCACCAGCAGTTCGGCGGTCTCGATGGTCTGCAGCGCCTGTTCCACCGCCGGCTCCACTTCACTGCGCGACAGCGACTGCCCCACTGAGCGCGCGATCGGCGCCAGCTCCACCAGCTCCACGCTGGCGTGCACCCGCTGCTGCAGCGACGCCAACAGATGCCGCACCAGCAGCAACGTGCGCGACGTCGCCGAGCTGGTCGGTGACCCCACCACTGCAACCACCCTCAATGCAGAAGACATGAACTGCTCCTCGATGATGGCGGACCCTGTCCGGCCGCCTTTCGCGTTTTGTAGAGCCGAGTCATGCTCGGCTGCTCCACATCAGAACCGGTAATTGATCCGCCCGTACCAGAACGTCCCGATCCGGCTCAGCACGTCCCCCGAATCCCACGTCGTGTCGATGCTGGCCACATCGGTAGCACTGCGCGCGTACTCCGGCACCCTGCGGGTGCGCTTGTCGAACACGTTGTTGATGCCCAGCGCCGCGCTCCAGCCCGCACCCAGTTCCACGCCACCGGACAGGTTGGTCACCAGCACCGGCGGCTGCTTGTACTCCACGCCGTTGTTCAGGCGCTTGATCGGGCCGTAGTAGGTGAAGTCGACATTCGAGCGCCAGCGCCCGTTCTGCCAGCCCAGCCCGGCCACCTGCGTATAGCGGGGCGTGCGGAAGCGCAGCGCGTACTCGCTGCTCTTGGTCAGCAGGTTGATGTTGGGCAGCCCCTGCAGCGCCGCCGGAATATCACTGACCTTCCGGATCGTGGTGCGGCCGACGTTGGCCGCGTAGCTCCAGCGCAGCTTGCCCCACGCCGTTTCCTGGTTCGCTTCCAGGGTCAGCTCGACACCGCGGGTGCGGGTATTGCCCACATTGGTGAAGTAGCTGGCGTAGAACGCATCCCCCGGGAGGATGCTGATGCCGGCCGAACCCAGCAGCGCATCGATGGTGTTCTTCTGCGCCGCAGTCAGCACCGTGCCGCTGTTGTCGGTGATGCGCGCTGGATCCTGCGCGTTGTAGCCGACCTGGCTGGACTGGCCGAGCTGGCCACGGATGTCGATCTGGTACGCATCCACTGCCAAGTGGAACGCCGGGCTCGGATCCCAGGTCACGCCCAGGCTGTAGTTGGTGGCCTTTTCCGGCTTCAGCGGTGTGGCACCCAACGCAATCGCCGCCGGCGAAGACACCTGCGCCACCAGCGTGGTCCCGCACGGGCAGCTGCCGGTGGCCTGGTAGAACTGCGCGCCCAGGCTGGGGGCATGGAAGCCGTTGCTGGCCGTGGCGCGCACACCCAGCGCGTCAGTGAAGTCGAAGCGCGTGGTCAGGCGACCGGTGGAAACGCTGCCGAAGTCGGAATGGTCTTCCCAGCGCGCGGCGGCATCCAGGTACCAGCGCGAGGTGATGTTGGTGGCCGCACCCACGTACACTGCCTTGCTGTTGCGAGTAGCCTTCACCGCATCGGCAGTCGAATAGCCGACGAAGGCGGCGGCACCGAAGCCGGTGTACGACTCCCACTGCCCTGCCCCGCGCTCGTACTGTTCATGCTGGTACTCGGCGCCGGCGCTCACTTCCAGCGGCGAAGCGAATGCCGCCACCTCGAAGCCACGTCGCAGGTCCAGGTTGGCGATGCCCTGCTGGTAGTCCAGCTTGCCATCATAGAAATCGGTGGGCGAACCGGGGTACGGCAGCGAGTAGTTCACCGAATTGCGGGTATACGTGCGCACCGTGCTGCGGTTGCCGGTCAGGCTGGCGTCGTAGTCCCAACCTACGATCTGGCCTTTCACACCTGTAGTACCTGTGTACTGCTTCTCCTTGGTTTCCAGCACCGGCAGGAAGCCATCGGGAAATACGCTCAGCACGCCCGGCGCCTTGTAGGTGGTGAAGATGGTCGCCGGCAGGCGGAAGTTCTGGATCGCCTGCGCGGTGCGATCACTGGCGGTGGCATTGGCGTAGAACTGCGCGCTGTCGCCCAGGCCATGGCCCACGTTCACCGCAAACGCCTTCAACGCATACGATGGCGAACTGAGGATGGTGTTGGCCTCGGCATCGCGGCTGGCCTCGGCCGGGTTCGGCGATGCGCCGGCCGGCAACCGGTTGTTCGGACGCAGTGCGACCAGGTTACCGTTGGCATCCACCGCCGGATAGCTCAGATAGCCATCGATGTAACGGCGGGTACGGATCGCGTGGTGCTGCCGCGTGGTCTCGCCAGACAGGTTGACGAAGCCATCGGCGCCCCACGGCAGACCCACGTTGGCACGCACGCTGGTGCGCGAGCCATCGCCATCAATGCTCTGCCCGCTTTCCACGGCGAGCTCGCCACCGTGCGCCTGCGACTTCAGGATCACGTTGACCACGCCGGTGATCGCGTCCGAACCATAGATGGCCGACGCGCCATCGCGCAGCACTTCCACATGGTCGATGGCCGAGACCGGAATCAGCGCCAGGTCGGCCCAAGCATGGCCCGGGAAGCCGCCGCCGTTGGCACCGCTCACATAGGCACTGGCATTGCGGCGCTTGCCGTTCACCAGCACCAGCGTGTAACCCGGCGACAGATTGCGCAGCTGGTAGCCACGGATCAGGCTCTCCTGGTCGCTCTGGTAGCCACCGATCTGGCTCAGCGACGGCAGGCTGCGCTGCAATGCTTCCAGCAGGTTGCCCTGGCCGGTTGCAGCAAGATCCTCTGCGGAAATCACATCGATCGGTGTGGAGCTGTTCTTCACCGTGCGCGTGCTGGTGCGCGACCCGGTAACGACCACCGCATCCAGCGTGGACGCAGCCACGTTGGCTGTCGCGGCGGTCGCAGCGGGATCGGCATCGGCTTCAGCCGCGTGGCCAGGCGATGCGGCCAGAACGGTGGCGATCAGGACGGCGAGAGTGTTCAGCACAGGGGCATGGGCAGCAGGCATGGGGGCTCGTGGGAGTGGGCCGGAAACACGCTTCCATTCAAGGGCCTGTTCACCCGCGGCAACAGGCGGGATCGCGTCACCCTGCCGTAACATCCGGCCACCCACATGACCGCTGGTAATGACGTTAGACGGCCGCACCGGTGCGCTGCTGCCTGCAGGGCCGAGCCCACGCTCGGCTGCTCTTCGCGACGGCGTCAGATGCATCCCCCCGCAGGCACTGAGCCGAGCGTGGGCGCGGGTCTACAGGAAGGGAGCGACCGCTCCATATGCCTGCCCGGCATCACCTCATGCCCGCGCAGCACTCAGCGCCACGCACCGCCACCCGTAGCATCAAGCCATGCCCAGCCCACCCGCCGATCCCAGCGCACCGCTCGTCGCCATCGTTGCCTGCCACGGCCAGGGGCTGTTCGAGTTCGGCTGCGCGGTTGGCCTGTTCGCGCCGGTGCGGCCGGAACTCGGCGTGGCCTGGTACCGCACCCAGCTGTGCGCAGGCGAGCCCGGCGCGCTGCGCATGCTCGGTAATGCGCAGGTGCAGCTGCCCTACGATCTCAGCACGGTCGATGACGCCGACATCATCGTCATCCCCGGCTGGCGCGAGCCCAGCGAACGCCCGCCACAGGCGCTGCTCGATGCACTCGTCCGTGCGCATGCCCGTGGCGCGCGCATCACCTCGATCTGCTCCGGCGCCTTCGTGCTGGCCTGGGCCGGGCTGCTCGATGGCCGCCAGGCCACCACGCACTGGCGCCTCACCGAAGCACTCGCACGCGACTTCCCGCGCATCGACGTCCGCGAGGATGTGCTGTACGTGGATACCGGCAGCATCATCACTTCGGCCGGCTCGGCCACCGGCATGGACATGATGCTGCACATGGTGCGCAAGGATTACGGCGCGCGCGTGGCCAACCTGGTTGCCGAACGGCTGGTGCTGGCGCCGTGGCGCGACGCCGGGCGCAGCCAGCGCGTCAGCCGTGCCATTCCCAACGGCGAGCCCACGCGGCTGGCGAAACTGATGGAATGGATGCGCCGCAACCTGCGCGAGCCGCACTCGCTCGGCAGCCTCGCCGAGCAGGCGGCCCTCAGCCAGCGCACCCTGCAGCGGCAGTTCCTGGAGGCCACCGGCCTTTCGCCGATCGACTGGCTGATCCGCGAGCGCGTTGCGTTCGCCCGCGAGCTGCTGGAAACCACTGATCGGCCACTGCAGTGGATTGCCGAGCAGGCCGGCTTTGGTTCGCAGGAGTCGTTCCGCCGGCACTTCCGCGGCCAGGTCGACGCCAGTCCTGCCGAGTACCGCAACCAGCACCGCAGCGGTCTCGGTGCCGACCGCCTGGTGGGCTGTTGACCCGGTGCGCTGTGCCAGGCGTGGCGTGAGCAAAGCCTCACGACGGTGCGGGCTTGCGTGCGTATAGTGACGTGCGTCACAAGAAGCCCCTTCCATGCTCCATGCATTTGCTTACTCCAGCCGCATGTCGGCTGGGCTGTCCAATCAAGCCCTCCGCCAGATCATCTCGCAATCTGCCGCGTTCAATCGCCGGGTGGACATTACCGGTGCGCTGATCGTCGACGGGCAGCGGTTTTTCCAATACATCGAAGGCCCGCCCGACGGCCTGGCGGCGGTCAGGCGCCGTATCCAGGACAGCCGTTCGCACGCCGCCATCGCCCCCGTGCTGGACATGGCAATCGGCGCACGCGCCGTACCCTACTGGGCGATGACCTGCATCGAGACCGGACAGATCGTGGTATCCGGCCTGGTGAATGCGCGCTGGGACGAGTTCGGCCACGCCATCCCGGGCATGGACCAGCTCGTCGGCCTGCTGCGTCCGCATTTTCCACGCGTCGGCACCGTCGGCGCGACACGCGCAAACGCCTGATACACACTGAACCGTCGCCTTGCACGCGCACGCCGACGCGGCCGCGCGTTGCGTTCAGGCGTCATCATCCAGATTCCCCTTCCCATCGTCTGCGCCACGCCCATCGCATGCCCGTACCCGCCCACCCTGCAACGGAAACACGCGCATCGCCTGCCGACCTGTTCGAGATCATCGTCGTGCGTGCAGGCACCGCCCTGTTCGCCATCGACATCCAGGCTGCGGTCGAGATTCGCGGTCCGGAGAGATTCGGCCCTGCAGACCACCATGGCAGACCGACCCTGGAGGTCCGTGGGCAACCGTTACCCGTCGTCGACCTGCGCCGCATGACCGGCCAACCGGCATTCGAGGGTGGCAGCCCGGCCATGCTGTTGATCAACGCCGGCACCGCAACACTGGCGCTGGCCGTGGACGAAGTGCTGGAGATCGAGGCGCCCGACGCGACCGCACGCGTCCCCGAGCGTGCCGCAGGCCGATCGTTCGGCTTCTGCGGCGGGCACATTCGACTTGACCCGGCGCGCTCGGCTGCACTGATCGAACCGGTGGCACTGCTGGGCGCACTTGCGACGCAGGGGTGACCGGCGGCGTCTCAGGATCGTCCTGCCAAGCCACGGTTTCGCAGCCTCCAGCACTGCGCGGCGAAGCCGATCACAAACACCACCGCCAATCCCAGCAGCGTGTGCAGCACCACCGGGGCCATCGGCGCCGCCGCAATCGGGTGCGTGGCCGGCAGGCGGGTCAGCGTTTCATTGACGCCCGGCACCAGCGACAGCAGGAAGCTGAACGACAGTGCGAAGGTCGACAGGTAGCGCGCGGCGCGCCCCAGCCAGCGCAGCCGAGCGGCCAGCACGCCGCCGAATGCCACCAGCAGCACGACCACCCCGAACGCGTGGCCCGGATTGAGCCCCCCGGTGCTGGAGACCGTGAACGAGGTGGCCACCGACAGTACCAGTCCGGCCAGGTACAGCTTGCCCGCGCGCGTGGCGGGATCGATTGCGCGGTGGCGGATGAAGGCATACAGGCCGCTCAACACCGGGATCAGGCTGACAGCGGTATGGATCACGCCAAGCGTGGACAGAGGGTGCGACATGGGGATATCTCCGGGACAGTATGAACCTACTAGTAGGTAGGCATTGGACTCAAAAAGAAGGCCCGCGTCGCCGCAGGCCCACCACACATCGCTCAGGTCGCCGCGCTCACCCGCGCGATGGCCAGCCGTGCCAGCGCAGCGAAGGTCGCCGCGTCACCGAAACCGCGCGCGGCCAGCATCGCGCCATGCACCGATGACATGAAGGCTTTGGCCTCGTCCGCCGCTGAACCCTGCAGGCGCAACTGGCCTTGCGCCGCGCCCTTCTCCAGCGTCACCGTCAGCCAGCCGCTCAGATCCTCGAAATGCCCGCGCACTTCATCGGCAATCTCCGCAGGAATCATCGGCGCCTCTGCCGCCAGCATCGCGCAGATGCAGAACGAAGACGTCCCCCCGGCAATACAGCTGGACCAGTACTCCACATACGCGTTGAGTTCCTGCAGCGGGTCGTCGAGCTGGCGATCCAGCAGCGCCAGGCCCTCGCGCGCCTCGGCCCGGTACAGCTCAACCACCGTGCGCACCAGGTCCGCCTTGCTGGGGAAGTGGTGATGGATGCTGGCCTTGCTGATGTTCACCCGCGCCGACACGTCGGCGTAGCTGAAGCCGTTGTAGCCACCGGCTTCCAGCAGCGCACGGGCGTGGGCCAGGATTTCCTCAGCCTTGGGCGAGAGCGACTCTTTCATGCCGCCAACCTACTAGTAGGTTGGCCCGCTGTCAACTCCCCGCTGCGAGCTCAGCAGCATCTGGTAGTGCCGGCCGCTAGCCGGCAACTGCACGCCCCTCACTCCACCGGGATGCCGGCCAGCGGCCGGCACTACCAAACCCGGGCATTCGTGGCGGGATTTGACATGCAGGCATTTACCTGCATATAGTCCATCCAAGGGCGGCACCTGCCTGCCCACGCGAGGAACCTGCAGTGGTGGATATCGCACACCGGGTCGGCATCAAGGCCCCCGTAAGCCAGGTGTACCAGGCGTTGGCCACCCCCGAAGGCGTGGCGGCCTGGTGGGCTGAAGACACCCACGGCGACCGCAACGTCGGCGGCACCGTCAAGGTGCGTTTCACCAACAACGGCCAGGAAATCGGCGCCATGGAAATGAAGCTGGAACAGCTCATTCCCGGCGAGCGCGTGCTCTGGCAGTTCCTCGCCGGTCCTGCCGAATGGATCGGTACCCACGTGCGCTTCGCGCTGAAGCAGGAAGGCGACTACTGCATCGTGCTGTTCACCCACGAAGGCTGGAAGGAACGCGTCGAGTTCACCTCCCACTGCAGCACCAAGTGGGCGGTGTTCCTGATGAGCCTGAAGGCACTGCTGGAGACGGGCAAGGGCCAACCCAACCCGCACGACGTCAGGATCGACAACTGGAACTGAAGACGTCCCGCATGAATGCAGACAAGGTGTTCAAGGCCCTGGCCGACCCTACGCGCAGGACGCTGCTGGACCTGCTCTGCGAAGACAACGGCCAGACCCTGGGCCAGCTGTGCGAGCACCTGGACATGGCCCGGCAATCGGTCACCCAGCACCTCGGCCTGCTGGAAGACGCCAACCTGATCAGCACCGTGCGCCGTGGCCGCGAGAAGCTGCACTTCATCAACCCGGTGCCGCTGCATGAAGTCTACGAGCGCTGGGTACGCAAGTTCGAGCAGCAGCGCCTGAGCCTGCTGCATGACCTGAAACGCGAACTGGAAGGAGAATGACGATGTCCGCAGAGACTACCCGCTTCATCCACGTGATCTATATCGCCTCCACGCCGCAGAAGGTGTTCGAGGCCATCACCCGCCCCGAGATCGCCCGCCGCTACTGGGGCCATGAGAACGTCTCAGACTGGAAACCCGGCTCGCGCTGGCAGCACGTGCGCGCAAACGAAACGCGCTCTGTCGAGCTGGTCGGCGAAGTGGTGGAAAGCACCCCGCCCTCGCGGCTGGTCATCACCTGGGCCGCCGCCTCGCAGGCCGACAACCCGGACGCCTACAGCCGGGTAACCTTCGAGATCGTGCCCTACCAGGACATGGTGCGGCTGACGGTTACCCACGACGAGCTTGAACCCGGCAGTGGCATGGACACCGGCATCCGCCAGGGCTGGCCGATCGTGCTGTCCAGCCTGAAGTCGCTGTTGGAGACAGGCAAGGGGTTGGATGTGTTTGCGAAGCCGAGCTGAGTCGTGCCGCACTCGGCGGCGGAGCGCCATCCGCCGCCAGCGCTCCCTATCTGCTCAATCGCTCACTTGCGCGCGCGCCCGTATTGCCCGTGCACATCCTGCTTGATCCAATCAGCCAGCAGGCGCAGATAGCCGTCGGTGATCCGCGTCAACACGCGGTTGCCCTCGGCATCGGTGCGGAACTCGACCATGCCGTGATCGGTATCCGGGAACAGGTACGTCTCGATCGGCTGCCCCGACGCGCGCAGGCGCGACAGGATGCTGCGGGTGGCCGCAATCGGTGCGGCCCGGTCCTGTTCGGCCAGCACCCACAGCAACGGCACCTTCAGTCGCCGCAGCGCGGCCTCGGCGTCGTAGTCCCAGATCAGCTCCAGGTTGTCGAAGCGCGCGCGACCGATCCGGCGCAGGTCGGCGTCGCTCATGCGCAGCATGTCACCGCTGTATTCGCCGTTGATCGTCTTCGCCCATGGCGCGTCACCGATCTCCGCACGCACCTTGGCCAGCGCCTCGAAACCTTCACTGAAATGCGTGCGCATCAGCTGCGCCGTGGCGTCCGACAGCTGGCCGACCTGCTTCATGGCCGTCGCATCCAGTTGCAGGCGCTGCGCCTCGTCGAACAACTGCTCGCGGTCCTCCTCGATGGGCGACACCACCAGCCCGAACCCGATCGCCACGAAATCCGCCTGCGAGCGTGTCGCCGCCAATGGCGCGATCCAACCGCCCTGGCTGCCGCCGAAGTAGCCGGCACGGCCGAAGCGGCCTTTCGCCAGTTCACGTGCCTTCGCCAGCGCCGCCGCCGCATCGTCAGCCAACAGCTCGAAGTTCTGCGTGTACTCGCCTTCCGAATCGCCGGTGCCACGCTTCTGGTAGGCGAACACCGAAATGCCCTGGGCCACCAGCATGCGCTGGTAGATCGCCGCCACCGCCATCGTGCGTTCCGAGCCGTGCACCAGCACCACCAACGGCCGCTTGGGGTCGGCCGGGCCGGCCGGTTCGATCAACTGCCCGACCAGCTTGGTCCCCGCACTGATGAAAGTTGCATCGGTATCACGGGTCGGCAGGCGCTGCCAGCGCTGCGTGGCCCCCGCAGGCGACCTGAAGCTGACCACGTCGCCGCTGCAGCTCACCGGTGCGTTGGCATCGCCGGTGGCGCCACGTCGCCCGTCCAGCATCAGATAACGCTGCCCCGTGGCCGGCACGGCAGCGGGTGCGCCCAGCACCACGATGCTGCCCTGGCCGTCACCGTAGGCACTGGCCGTGCATAAGTCGGCGGCTGCTGCCGGAAGACCTGAACACACCAGCACCGCGCTCAACAACGAACGACTCTTCCACCCTTCCATGCCCGTCCCCATTGCAGTGAACCCGCGTCGCGCAGGCGCCGGGCGCAGCCTAGCGCGTTCGTTCGCCAGATTCATGCTGCAACCGCTCGCCGTCGCCCTCTTCCATGGCCATACTGGAAGGACGATACGGACTTCAGAGCGCCATGCACCCACACTTGGAACACATCGGCACCACCCGCATCCTGCGCGTCGACCCGCAGGGGCCGATGCTCGATGCCGGCGCCCTACGCGACCTGGTCGGCGATGCCCTTGGGCACCAGGCCGAGTGGATTGCCGTGCCGGTGCAACGCCTTTCGGCGGACTTCTTCGAGCTGCGCTCCGGCATGGCCGGGCAGTGGCTGCAGATGCTGGTGAACTACCGCCTGCGCTTCGCCGTACTGGGCGACGTCAGCGCCTACCGCGCACAAAGCGCGTCGCTGGATGCATGGATCACCGAGTGCAACCGCGGCCGCAACGGCTGCTTTGTCGCCGATTGGGACGCACTGTTGGCACGTCTTCCCGTGTCGGCCAGCTAGCGCGCCGTCCAGCCCCCATCCACCGGCAGCGCCGTGCCGGTGATCTGTGCCGCCGCGTCCGAAGCCAGGAACACCACCATCTCGCCCAGTTGCTCGGGCGTCACGAACTGCAGCGAAGGCTGCTTCTCGGCCAGCAGCGCGCGGGCGGCGGACTCCTGATCCGTGCCTTCCTTCTCCGCCAACGCGGTGATCTGCTGCTCGACCAGCGCCGTTCGCACCCAGCCCGGGCAGATGGCATTGGCGGTGATGCCGGTGCCCGCATTCTCCAGCGCGGTCACCTTGGTGAAGCCCACCACGCCATGCTTGGCCGCCACATAGGCCGACTTGTTCACCGAGCCCACCAGGCCGTGTACCGACGCGATGCTGATGATGCGACCAGCGCCCTGCTGCTTCATATGAGGCAAGGCCGCCGCCGTTGCATGGAACACCGCCGACAGGTTCAGCGCCAGGATCGCATCCCACTTCTCGACCGGGAATTCCTCGATCGATGCGGTGTGCTGGATGCCCGCGTTGTTCACCAGGATATCGATGCGCCCCATCGTCGCCACAACGTGGTCGATCATCCCGCGCACCGCTGCACCCCGCGACAGATCGGCGCCATCATGCGTCACCCGTACGCTGAACTCGGTTTCCAACCGGGAACGAATTTTTCTGATTTCCGCCGCGTCGCCGAAGCCATTCAGCACGATGTCGGCACCTTGCCGCGCCAGCGCGGTGGCGATGCCAAGACCGATACCGCTGGTGGAGCCGGTGACCACCGCAACCTTTCCAGAGAACATGGGCGAGCTTCCATCGGGCGTAGGTGGTCAGTGTAGCTTCACCGGTGCCCCCTTTAAGCGACGCTACCTTGGTCAATCAACGGTTAGAACGCGTTGGGCATCCGC
Organism: Stenotrophomonas sp. YJH_SMC_122; assembly: GCF_059369535.1. Classification (NCBI taxonomy): domain Bacteria; kingdom Pseudomonadati; phylum Pseudomonadota; class Gammaproteobacteria; order Lysobacterales; family Lysobacteraceae; genus Stenotrophomonas; species Stenotrophomonas sp. YJH_SMC_122. The sequence continues at coordinate 166,713 of NZ_JCAFST010000010.1, forward strand.
CGAGGGAAGTGTCCAGCGTTCATTCAAAACGGACGGTACACCTCAGAGGGGGCGCAGCCGTGGCCTGCTGGCGATACTGTCCGACTCCCACAAGCGCAATGCATCCATGCTTTGCCCGGCGGATCGAACACGTCCGAAAATAGCTTCTGCGGCCGTTCTACTCCCCCCACCTCCAACCGGGCGGAGCGCCTTTCATCCAGCAGATAAGGACAAGGACCAACACTACGGCCCACGTGTAGAGCTGAAACGCGATGGGCTCGCGAAATGGAGAGAACAGAAACGGACCTGCCAGCAGCAGGCCGAATGCGACTGCGTACACAAGCCAGCCCTGCCACGCGCACGGCATCCCCCAACCCCATCCGTACATTTTCCTGGTAAACCAGTACTTCCTGCTGATCATTGCAATCTTCCTCGATGGCCGCCGGTCTCACGTACCTGATCCATGCATGCTTTGAGCTGTTCGTGAAGACGTCGGTCTAGAATCAAGTCAGTATCCCCTCTGGCTTTAACGAGAACAGAGCTACGCTCCGTGCGCAGCACGAAGACGTTGCGACCGCTGTGCATGCGGAACTTGCCAAGCTCAACGCCACCGGTGCTCGTTCCAAGTTGCCGGTGAGGCAGCGTGATCCTTGAAGCATCGGAAGCGTCCTGCCACGAGACACTGGAAAGCGGGAGCTGCAGTCGGACAAACGCTGCTGACCCAATCAGCTGGCCATCTGTAACGGCGATGTACGCTGTCCGCGCTTGATATACGAGGCCAAAGGCAACTACGGCAACAACGGCCAGCGCCGAGCCGAGCGCAATATTCCTGGCTGGCACCCCGCCAGAGCGGGGTGCCAGCCATACTGCGATCAGAACCACGGCTGCTGCCACGCATATGCCGAGAGGAAGCGCATAGGCATGAATCAGGGAGACGTCCAGCGTGGATCGGCACATCATCATGAACTACTCCGCAGAGATTGACCGCATGCCGTAAACGTAAGTCGCTTCGACAATCGTCTCAAATGCATCTTCTTCATAGGTGACAAGGCCGACGTTTCGCATCGCGCGCAGGAACGAGCGAACCTCGTTCTTTATTACGAGTTTTGCGTGTTCGTCGTAAAGGCCGGGGGCTCCCAGGATGGAAGCTGCACGATGTGCAACGTCGCAACTGTCGCAGATGTCACCGTCCAGCCGACTCAGCTGGCCGTTGAACACATGATTGTATGACGGTATCTGGGTCTCGTTTCCGGCAACCACTACCTGGTTCACAACGGCAACCATGGTGAATGCAGCCACGGCTACGGTCACACCAACAATGGCGTCAACAGCCGCAACCACAATCACAGCCGCGCCAACAACCGCTTGACCAGGGGCTGTCCGCAGAAGCTCCGCCACACTGGCGAGGGCCGCGAGGTCTGCCGTTGTAGGAGGCTTGTCAGTAGCTTTGATGAAAGCGAGTACCGATTCGGCATCGGGAGACTCGTCCCCAGAAAGCTCCATCACGCCGCGGATCATGTCTATATTGCTCTGGAGTGCGTGCTGCATCTTCATGGTGAGCACGTCTTCCTTTGGACGCGCCAACGCACCAGATGCCTGGAGATAGTTCAACATTTGCGTATAGTCACGACGTTTGGCCGCGTCTTGTACATCCCTATCCGACAGAGCAACCAGCAGAGCCAGAGATGGTGCGTTCAGTGTCTCTTTGCTGGTGTCGAACCCAAGCGCGGAAAGATATCGACCAGGATTGGTGTTGAAGAGCGAACGCTTCTTCTCGTCAGAAAACATATCGACAGCAGCGGCACTCAACTTTGACCAGTGATCCCAGCCGGCTGCAGGCATGCCGCTACGCGAGAGTGGAAGAAGCATTCGTGTTGCGTTGACATCCGTGCCGCCGGTAAGGCTCGCAGGTGTGCCGAACACCCTCTTGTCGCCCGCGGCAGCCGCCGCCCCGGAAATTGATGCAGCAGCACTGGCCGCGAGTGTGGACTGGATGAACTTCCGCCGCTTCATTTGAACGCTCCTTGTTGCCGGGAAAGGGTGTCTACTGCCTTACCGAGTGCGTGGCGACTCATTACCTCTGGAATGAACTTCTGGTAATCCGATTCAAGTCTTGCGCGCACTTCACTGTTCTTGTGAAGCACTGCGCAGTCGTGGCACATGTGCACCGATCCATTCAGTAGTTCATCGGCTTTCTCTTCGCCCATCACGCGCCTGATGATCTCCGCAGGGCCGTCCACTCTGATCCAGAACTTGAGGAAATCGTCCGTTTGAGAGAGATAGGCGTTGCTGACGCCATCCTCGAGACGCCCAACTTTCATCTCTGGGATGTGCTCAAGTGTCAGTCCACAACAGGCAGCGACTTCCTTGTAGGGCGTGACAACGATGTTGTCATGAATCTGGTGGCACGGGGCTATTCGCAGGTGCTGTGGAACCGTATTCTCTCGCTTGACCTGATCGCTTTTGAACTCCATCCAGCTGTTTGACTGCAGTTGCAAGCCCTTCTTCAGAAGCATCCGTATTGTCGAATCCTCGGCGAAGGTCGCCATTGTTCGACCGTCTTCCGTGTCTGCCTCCACCGTCACGAGAACGTGCAGCCCCGCAGTGAGGCCGGCCTCGGCAGCATTGACCACGGAAGAATGAGGTACCCACTCCTGATGATCTTTGCCGGAGCTGATATTGAGTTCTTTCAATCCTGCGGTTGAAAGCTTTTCAGCCCAACGCTTCGCGGTGGATCGGGTCTTCGCCCAGGAGCCATTCGATACCATCCGCGTGCCGAGCCCTAGCGATGTCGCTTCGGCTATCACACTGATCAAATCGTCTTTGAGAAGTGTCGCCTCGCCGCCGGTGAAGACGATGACAGACAGCGAGGGGAAGGAGCCTTTGGCATCATGAAGCGCTGTGATCATCTCATCGCGACTGAGCCTTCCTTTGACCGTCGGGCTCGACTCGAAACAGCACTGAACGCATGCCGCAGTGCAGCGATAGGTTGTGATAAACGTCAGCGTCCTGGGCGATAGCACCTGGGTAGCGCATAAATCCATTTTTGCTTCTCCATGTTACTGGCAAGGGCCAGTCCGGGCCGCCTGTGGACACTACGGCGGGTCCAAACAGCAGATCCACCATAAGTGATATTTCGGAAGATTAAAACCCCGCAGATCTTCGATTGCATATTTGACGTGAGAACGCCTACGGGCGCTCATGGCCCGACAGCCTCATTACTTCTGGGCTTTAAGCCAACGTGCGAGATCGCTGATCATTACCGGGTCCACGTTTCCGGGCTGCATGTATTCTTGGGGGGAAGCCGGGCCATTACCTGCAATGCCGAGGTGGTTGAGTGCGGAATACTCTCTCAGTTGCACTTCCTGCTGCCCCTCCAGCGATTCGTTCCACATGCGCCAGTCAATCGCTGTTACCTGAAAATCGCGGCCACCATGCAATAGAAGCAATGGTTTCCGGAGTGACCTGGCGTCGCCGCGCGCGTCAACTGCTTCGATGCTCTTCCAGAAGGATTGGGGTGCACCCAGCGGGAGCTTGCTGGCCTCAACTTCCTGATCACCCAAAGCAGCCGCGATTTGTGTATCCAGCATGGCCAGCTGCTCTTCCGCTTTTGGCCCAAGCTGCCCGTCTACCGAAAGGAGGCGGCGGGTCTGCTCTGGAATAATCTGCAACAGGCTTCGCGCGGGTGCGGCCCATAGGACTACCCCTCTCACTTCAGGTGATCGCTGGGCGATGCGCGGCGCCAGCATCGCGCCTTGGCTATGGCCCAGCACAAATAGACGCTTGCCATCTATGCTTCGATCAGCGCCCAACGCCGTGAGCGCGGCAACCGCATCGTCGGTTGTTTCATCATCAATGCTGAAGTCGCCATTAAGATCCTGGGGGCGCGCACGGCTTCGCTTGTCGTATCGAAGTACTGCGATACCCTGCGCGGCGAGACCGCGCGCGACGTCCAGGAAGGGCCGATTGGGTCCAACGGTTTCGTCACGATCCTGCGGTCCTGAGCCATGCACCAGCACAACGGCGGGAAATGGGCCTTCTCCTTTGGGAAGCGATAGCGTGCCTGGAAGCGCACCGCGTGCCTGTGGAACGACGAAATCGATCTCATGGTAGCTGGCATTGGCCGGGGCCGGCGCCGCTTGTTCGGGCGCGGCGGGCCGCAACATTAACCCGGCGACTTTCTCCTGTTTGTCGACCACCACTTGTGCAACAAATCGACCGTTGCTGAACTGCAATGGCACCAACACCAGCTGCATGCCTTCATGAGTGCTGATCGCTGCCAGGCCACGACTCTTCAAAGTCCCCAATGAGTTCCACAGGGTGCTGAGAGATTCCGCCGGCACCGCTTCGGCCATTTGTGGAGTGAACATTGCTTCGGCTTCAGCGATGCGCCCAGCCTCCAGGTGATCGAGCAAGCGGGCTACGACTTGCTCAGGCTCTGCTGCGACCGCTGAATGAACAAGCATCGTTAGCGACAAGATCAACATCCCAATGCGCTACTTCAATGTTATAGCTCCATCTTGACGCTGCCCAACAGAGGTAGTCAGCGTCGACGTGATAGCGCTCACCAACCCAGTTCTGGCGGATTCGTTGAGTCGAGGCAGCGCATACGCAGTTCATCCTGAATGACGCCATCATGGATGCATGCGGGTACGGAGGTCAACGTGTGCTAGAGGTGGCTGCGATTCTTGGTTGGAGATGGGTCGCAAGCAAGCGGGGATATTCGTCTAGAGCGCGCTACGAACTTTGAAGCAGATATACCCCTCGCTGACACAGGCCGGCTTCACAGCCTGACCGGTCACATGCTGGACCTTCCGAGCCAGAGTGCCAACCTGCGCGCGCTCCTGCTCATTCGCCAGCACGGGCAATATATGGCCGAGCGTGTCCACGGCAATGTGAAACTTGCTTCCATTCTTGCGTTTATTGTCGTCATAGCCTGCGCGCGGGCCACCCCCGCACGTCGATTGCGCAACAAACGCCCATTTCTCATCGATCACATCGGTCGAACAGGGGCTGCGCGCTGTGATGCCATTGCAGTGACACTGTTCATACCGAACTTCAAACACGCTCTAGAAGATGACGCTTGCCCGATCAACGGTCGCCAGCGGATTGGCCTTCCGCACCGCCTCAAGGAACAGCAGGAAATCCCGATTGAACAGCGTCAGGTTGTTGGTGAACGTCACGCACTTTCTGCCCGATGCTTTGCTGAAGCACACCTGCCAGACATAGCGCCCGTAGATCCTGTCAGACGTTCGTGTGACTGAGGTGATCTGCGAGAGCGGAACCGCCGTGGGCACCGGTCCCCGCCGCAGGTAGAAAGCTTCCGTATCAAAGAAGTAGTGCTCCCGATCCTCTTTCCCATCCACCATCACCAAGGTCATGGACCTGCCGGAAATCCGGCGCGGGGGATGCAAATGCAGCCCCGATTTCACGGACGAGCGAGCAGTTGCCGACATTCGCCGAAGGATGAGCCAAAGGATCACCAACGGAAGCGCCGCAACGACAATGAAGCCTACAGTCTTCAAAACAGTTTCCAGCGTGCTGGGCACACAGATCTCCAGGATGAACTTTCAGGCGATACCCAAGTAGATCCACGTCACGCGTGGATGGCTCTCCCTCAACGCCTTTTCACTTCCAGTGATCCGGCCCCAGGAACGGCAGGCTCAACACAAACACCGGAACCGCCACAGGGATCAGCGCCGCGCCGAGCACCTTGCCCGCCGCCGAACCCACACCCGGCTTGTCCTCCCTCTCCGGCAGGATCCGCTGCGCCCGCGCATTGATCGGCTGTGCCAGCTTCCCCTTCTCCGCCAGTGCTGCAGCATCCGGCAACTGCACCTGCTCGCCGTCGCCCTCGAACAGCGCGCTGTAATAGCTGCCGCCCTTCCTTGAAAGATTGCAGGCCCGGTCAAACGCCAGCGCGTAGCGGGTCCGGTCCATCGGCAGGTAGTAGCGCGCCCGCTCCTCCACGGCCTTGGCCTCACGCGGGGCGACCTCAATCCGCTCCAGCTTGAACTGCGCGGCCTGTTCCGGCGTCACCTGCTCCGGCCGCAGCAGCAGCGCATAGCTGCCGTGCACCTTGGCCTTGTTGGCCGGGTCGCGCCAATCCTCATGGAAGTACATCTGCGCGCAGGCCAGCGCCTCGCGCAGCGGGCTGTCCATCAGCGCCCGGTACTCGCGGAACGGTGCAGCATTGAAGCGCATCGGCTCGTCATAGCGCGGCAGCAGGTACAACTGGCCGTCGTCGGCCACGAACGCACTGGTGATCTCGCGGCTTGAAACGTGCTCCTCCGGGCCACTGGCACAGCCAGACAGCAAGCCAAGGCACAGGGCGGAGAGAATGAAGAGGGGCGTTCGCATGTCGTGTTCGAGGGCTTGCTTGGGAAAACGGCCCCGCCCGGAGGGACGAGGCAAGCCCTTCATGGTGCCATGGCGGCCCCGCCCTGCCCAATCGAACGACTGGAGATCGAACGCCTTCGGGCGGCTCGCGCTGATCAGCCGCGACCAGGGCCGCGTACAGCACGCGCGCGCTCCGGCAGGATGATCGCGCGGGTCCCGCGTGCTATATTGAGTCGGCCTGAGCATCCATTTTCTGTGACGTCCTTGGATTGAGCCAGGACCGAGCGCGACAGGTATATCCCCGTTCGGCCTATCCGTAGCACTGGGGATTATCCACTCACCAGCGCGCCAGATTGATCCTTGGTTGGCGAAGTTGGCCAGCGCTACGGGCCGTGCGTCCTGGCCAAGGGCCAGGTCAGCCACCCGGCAGGCCTTTGAAGAAGCGCCGCGACATAAGCCGCATTTCCAGCATGCCGATTACGGCATCCGTGGGTCGCCGCCCCCTTCAGCCGTGCCGGCGCAGTCGGCATCGCGATTGCCGCCATGTCTGTCGCAATCGCCAAACACTTTGCCCCGCTACTGGGGAACCGATGAAGAAGAAAGCCCACTCTTGAGAGGAGAGCGCGTAAATGAACGCTGATGATGTGAAGTCAATACCGATGATGGACCCGCTCGCGAACCGGCACACCGGTGGATCGAGTGCATCCAGACGCACCATCTACGTAGATCTTGATGGCGTAATGGCCGACTTCGACGCGGCATTTCCCGCCCTGTTTGGCCTGGACCATCGCTTGCTTACCGACGATGAAATGTGGGGGCACATCAACAACCACCCGTCGTTCTTCCGCGACCTACCGCCGATGCACGGTGCAGTGGAGTTCTTCCACAGCATCCACCACTTGAACCCGGTGATTCTCACTGCCTGCCCGAAATCGAACTATCCACTCGCTGCGATGCAGAAGCGGCAGTGGGTCCGCGAACACCTGTCAGCAACCTGCCTGGTGTTGCCTGTGCTCGGCGGCAGGCACAAGCCTCTCTTCATGCACCAGCCGGGCGATGTTCTGATCGACGATTTCGAAGCGAACTGTGATGCCTGGACAGCGGCCGGAGGCGTGGCGATCAGGCACGCCGGCGATTGGACCGCGACGCGTCACGCCCTTTCCCGGATTGAAAATCTGTCAGGAGCAGCGCTCGCGAAGGGCTGATGCCCTCTCTGCCGACCACGCTGGCACTTCCACAGACAGGCCGAGGTGCTGGCCCCTCGGCCCACAAGGCTGGCAGCCTGCTGTGCAGACCCCGCCTTACTTCAACCGCTCCACCAACCGCTGCCCCACCTCCAGCGCCGACGCCGGGTTCTGCCCGGTAATCAGCTCGCGGTCCACCACCACATGCCCGGTCCACGGTGTGGTGTTACTGCTGAACTTCGCACCCGCCCGCTGCAGCGCGGTCTGCGGGTAGAACTTCATCTCACCGCCGCCCAGCATCGGCTTGGCCTGCTCTTCTTCCTGGTTGCTGATCACCGTCATCTGGTAGCCGCGGTAGATCCACTTCGGCGTGGCCGGCGTCGCACCCGCCTCCAGCTGTGCCACGAAACCTGCCGCATCCGGCAGCGTGGACAGCAGCGCGATCGGCCCGTGGCAGACCAGTGCGGTGGTCTTGTTGCGCTGGTGGAAGTCGGCCAGCAGCCGGCCCAGCGCCGGGCTCTTCAGCAGGTCCTGCATCGGTGCGTGGCCACCGGGAATGTAGACCGCGTCGAAACGCCCGTAGCCCTGCTGCTCGACGCGCGCCAGGCTGACCACCGGCGAGGCGGTCGGCGAGGTCAGCGCCAGCTTCTCCAGCAGGTCCTTGTGCAGCGTCAGCTGCGCGGCATCATTGCCGAAGTACGCCGGCGTCACCGAGGACGCATCCACCGTCGGCGCCCGCCCCTGCGGCGTGGCGAAGGTCACCTCGTGGCCCGCGTCCAGCAGCAGCTTGACCGGCTGCATCAACTCGTTGAGATAGAAGCCGGTGGACAGCACCTTGCCGTCCTTCAGGTCCAGGTGGTTTTCGTCGGACAGCACCACCAGCACGTTGGCGGCATGCGCACCGCTGGCGGCCAAGGTCAGGGCCAGCGCTGCGGCCAGCCGGGTCATCAGGTTCATTGGGAGCTCCTATTGGGAATGGCGGCCACTTTATTCACCGCCCCAGCGGCGATAAATTGGCCCCATCGCAAAACATCTGTTCCCCGGAGAGCCAAATGAGCCGTAAGTTCGACTACCTGGGCGATGTAGAGGTGTTCCTGGCGGTGGTCGAGCACGGCTCGTTCACCGCCGGCGCGGTGGCGCTGTCCACCACGCCCTCGGTGCTGAGCCGCGCGGTCACCCGCCTGGAAGCGCGGCTGGGCCGGCAGCTGCTGCAGCGGACCACCCGCCGCGTGGGCCTGACCGACGCCGGGCGGCTCTATCTGGAACAGGTGCGCACCGCCTTCGGGCTGCTGGACGACGCCGAGCGCGACGTACTGGCCCAGGACGGTGCGCTGGCCGGCCGCGTGCGCCTGAGCGTGCCCACCACCTATGGCCACTACCGGCTGCCGCCCGTGCTGGCGCGCTTTGCGCAGCAGTACCCGCAGGTGCAGGTGGAACTGAACATCACCAACCGCAACGTGGACCTGGTGGCCGAAGGCTTCGACCTGGCCATCCGCCTGGGCCAGCTGCCGGACAGCGGGCTGGTGGGGCGGAAGCTGGAGGATGCGCCTTTGGTGCTGGTGGCTTCGCCGGACTACCTGCAGCGCCGCGGCACGCCGCAGACGCTGGACGACCTGCAGCAGCACCTGTGCCTGCCGTTCGTGATGCCGCGCACCGGGCGGCTCGCGCCGTGGATCTTCCGCGACGGCGGGCGTGACGTGGACTGGCTGCCGCGTTCGTCCATCGAGACTTCCGACGATGTGCTGGGCGTGGTGTCGCTGGCCGAACAAGGGATCGGCATCTGCCAGAGCTATGAGTTCATCGTGCGCGAGCGGTTGCAGCGTGGGCAGCTGGTAGAAGTGCTGCCGCAGCTGCGAGGGCGGTCAAGGCCGTTCTCGGTGATCTATGCGCCGCATCGACGGCAGTCGGCGGCGGCAAGGGCGATGATTGAGTTGCTGGTGGGGAATACGGCCGAGGATCGCGTTAGTTGAAGCTGCGAGGCTGGTTAACGGTGTCGTGTTTGAACCGCTTTTCAAGGTGTGCGGTAGATCGGGCTCCGTTGCCTCCCGAGGTGGAGTAAGAACTATTGCAAAGAAGGCCGTCGCGCTATTCGCTTGTGGCATGGGCGATTGCGCCACTTTGATTCGCCATCAGCAGAGCAGCTACGCGAATGCGTCTGCTGGCGTCGCGTGCTGCACGATTGGCGCGTGCAACAATAGTTCTTCGCTCTCGGATTCGGCGATTCGTTCGCGAATTTCTATTGGCATTCGAAGCGGCTACGTAAACACCATGGCGCGCCACCGACAACGGGTGGCAGCGGGCGTCCAAACCCGAGACAGATAGTTGTTTACGCTTGCCCGTCGGCACCGTCCTTAACCGGTGCCGGCGGGCAATCCGTCGGCCTTTATGGCGGGCGGTGCGTGGGGGTCTTCGGACCCGCCGGTTATTGACAACTGTCTGTCCCGGTTTGGAACCCGCACCGTCCGCCACCCCTTCGCGGTGGCGCTGTTAAGCACAGCCACGGAAGCCGACGCCATGAACGAATCCGACACCTTCTCTTCGTACACCGTTGTTGAACCCATCAACGACGACACTCCCCTGCCCGACCTGAACTCCCTGCTCGGCATCCTAAAGCGCATGCGCGGCTGTGAGGCTGCTGATGGGCATCCCTGGCCAGAAACCGATGTGTCACCCGGCCGTCGCGTGAGTCTGGCCAGGAGCGAGCGCGCGATGGTGGGCGCGCTGACGGTGCTCGAGCTGCTACACGCGGCAGACCGCTGCCGGGTGGCTGCTGACCCGGAGCGGCATTTGGATGAGGGGGTTGTGGATGGGTTGTTTCTGGCTTGTAGGGGGTTGGTTGAATGGGGTTGTCATGAGGTGAGGCCGGAATGACCTCCGCTAGGCGCGCGGGTGCCCGTATGTCAGTTTGCAGTCCGAGATGGATGTTTCCAGCTTGTCCTGCCTCGCTCATCCTTCTAAGAGTGACACTCAGAACGGGATCGCATGGATCTTGCACCGCAACGAAGTCGCATTGACGCCCCCCCGGGTACCGCGTCGCCGCTTGCAACACAGTTGAGCTCACGATGTTGGCTGATCGGGATCTTCCTTTGCGAAAGGCGCCGGACAAAGTACTTCACAAGTAATCAGCTCTCCCTGCGATTGAGTCCGCAACTGGTTGGGCAGGAATCGCATCAACATCGAAGCAACCCTTTCCACCACACCTGTGTCAAAAGAGAGGATGCCCAAAGGAACCGGAAAACCGCGGTTGGTGCCAATCGGCGCATGCACAAGCACTGCAACCACGCTACTGGGGATTATTAGCACTTCCAGAGTGGCTGGAAGCTCACAGCGAGAGGGCAGTTCAACCAAGGTTGGAAATGCCCGACGCACGTGAGTCGGCGGCCTTCCGGTAACTAGTCCTATCACGTGGTCACTCTGCAGGCAGCTGTCCGCGCCGCGCAGGCGCCTGCGTAGTTGCTCGAGGACGCTGGGAAGGCCACGTGAGGCGCCCCACAGTGACGATTGCGGCGCAAGCCAAACAGCAGGACCTGCTGGTGGCCCACGGCGCGCCGCATGGTCCATGGCCTCCGCCAGATGACTTATGTTGCTGCTGCCATAGAGCGGCCCGACTAGGCCAATCGTCTGCCGGTCGATGCGGAACTCACCGGCGCGTGCGGCCGTTTCCGCACAGTATCGTGCAACGCTCAATCCGGAGCGCGTGATGAACTCCTTCAAGTAGTCCGGAGCAACTTCGACGAGCAAATCATACGCAGCCGCGGAATCGCCACTGACTGCCTGCTGCTGACGATCAAGGAACGCAGCGACGGCATGAGCCACGGCGGCGCGATCGTCGAGCTCATGCCCGGCCCTCCAGCCATCCAGCATCGGGCTCGCTTCGCTTGGTCGTTTCGCATGAGCAGTGGCGACAAACGGCACGACTGCAGAGAATCGTTCGTCAGGCGTCACTCCGTCGACTGAGTATAGAGACTTTCTTATGCCACCCTCGCGCTCCCGCTTGGCCACCAACTCGACGAAGTGCTTTCGAAACGCATCGGGAACCAACTTCGAAGCATTCGCAACGACCTCGGCGTCTTTCAGTTCCAATTCTGGCAGGGCAAGCTCGAAATCAGGTAGGTACTCGCGTTCTGCCGGAGCAAGGGAGATCAAGTCGAACGCTGCCCGCTCCGTGCACTTCTCCACCTCGTAGATCTGTGGTTTGTCGGAGTCTGCAAACAAATTCCGACCATACTCACTGAGGCGCAACAGCGCCCGCTGGCGCTCAATGTATGCCTTGGCTTCCGCCTCTTTAAGCACAAACGCCATTTCGGGCTCGGAGAATCCGAAGAACTTCTGCGCATCGCGCTCGGATATTGTTTCCACTGAGAATAACAAGCGCAGCAGGAACTCGGTCGTCAATGAAACTTGGCCGACGACGGCCACCTTGTGTCGCACATTGAACTGACGGCAAGGCAGTAACACATCGAACTGCCCAACCACGATGGACAGATCCTCGGGTGCCGGCTTCGCTGCGGTAGCCCTCGCGCCGAGCGTCAGGACAGCACGCTTTCTCTCGGTCATGCGGGGTCTCCCGCCGCGGCGCGCGATTTCGCGAAGCGCTTTGACCGGATATTCCGCCCCTGTTCGGCAATCTCTGAAACCGCGACGACACGTGCACTGCCGTTTGTCTGTTCCACGTCAAAGGCCTCGATTAACGCGTTCATGCGTCCACCGTCTGGCCAACGATCCTTCGCTCCTACAATCACCAGGCGATCCATGCCCCGGCTGACGGCGACATTGAGCCGATTCTTGCGCCCAAGGAAGCCGGGGCGGATTCCTGGCCTGCCGTCCGACAATCTCTGCTCTGCATTGTTCCTCACCAGTGAAACGATCACAATCCGGTTCTCCTTACCCTGATAGCTGTCGATCGTGTCAACCTTGAGCGATCGCCTTAGCTCATCTGGAAGATTGGCGCTATTAAGCCGTTTTCGCACCAAATCGCGCTGACCGGAATACGCGCAGATTATGCCAATGGCTTGATCGCCGGGTTCACGCGACTTCAACCAAGCGAGAAATTTCTCATGCATGGCCCACTGGTGCAGCAACGATACAATCGCATCTGCCTCGATCGGATTAATTAGACTCCCTCGGCGAGAGTCGTCCTCACGCTGAAAAGCCTTCGCTCCAGACGAGTCGGTCTCCAACCAAAGTAGCGGCGCACCAAGGCTTTGCGGCCAGACATCATCGGCTACAACTGATAGCCCTCGACCATGCTTCAGTGCCTTGGAGTAGAAGCCTGCCGAGACGACGCGACCAATAGGTGGGAGCATGCGGTACTGCGTATCCAGTCGCGCGGACGCTTGCTTTCCATACGGCGATAGGAATGCCCGCTCGAAGTCGCTACGCATAATCTCGTCGCGAGACATTCCCAGTTCGTCCGCAAGAGACTTCACCACCTCAGGCAGGTGTGACGGCTCGAGTTGCGCGTGATCGCCCACAAGAACGACCCATTTACCGGCCTGGATGGGTACCGCTAATTCGCTGGCAGTGCATCGTGCGGCTTCGTCGACGATGACCAGATCAAATGTAGTTTTGGTTAGCCCAAGCGCTGTGCGCCCCAACCCCACGCACGTCCCCGCCACTACCTGCCTAGTACCGGCTAAGAATGTCTCGAAGCTCCGTTGCCAAGTCGACACGCTGCCAACAATGTCACGCCCCAACTGGACGACATGGCGGAGCTTCTCGACCTTCGCTGCTTGCCGTCTTCCGGTAGCGCCTAGCAGGGCTGCAAGGGTCACTTCTTCTAGATCCTCGATCTCGACTCCAAGCAACGGTATCGTCGCCTGGCGCGAGGTCATCAGTTGCTCGATTGTTTCCAAAAGCGAGTCCGCTCGTGGACCAATAGCTTGGGACTCGCCCGCCAACTCCTGTAGCCTAATAATGACGGGCATCACACTGTCTTCGAACCAGAGTACGGAATCGGCCAGCGTCGAATCTAAACCAATGGCCTTGGCGGCTATTCGCATCCGCTCCCGGAAAGTGGCGGCGAAGCGATCCTTGTAGGCAACTTCCGCCTTCGCGGCATGGAAGGGGCGCAAAGGCTCGGAGACGACGCCTTCATGCCCAACGCGAATCAAGCTTACCGAGTCCCGTTGATCTCCCAGCAGACGTAGGACCGCCTCGGCAGCAGTATTGACAGCTTCATGTGACTGGCTCGCCAGCAGAACGTTCCGTGCGAGACCATGCGTCAAAGCGTAGTGCACTAGGGCACCGATAAACTTGGTCTTTCCCGTTCCCGGAGGACCCTGTAGCAGGCCAAGCGGACGACACGTAGCCAAACGGGCGAAAGCGCTTGCCTGAGTATCGTTTAGGCCATAGTGCGCCTTCACAAGCTCTTCGTCGACGGCATGCGGCGAGAAGCTTGGACTCTTTGTCTGAGTGGGATCGAAGTAATCGATTAGCGTTGGAAGCGCAGCGCCGCCCCCGACCAGCCTAATGGTGGCATCTGATCGGCGCTCACGACTGGTGTTCTCGTATCGACTCTGAAAGCGGAGTGTCGATCCGTCGGCGACGAGCGGGCCTCTCGCCGCGTCGAGACGCGATTCAATCGCGATGAAAACGTCCGACGAACTTGCGATATCCAGCACCCCGATCCGGACAACCCTTGAAGATTCCACTCGCTCAACCACGACGGTGTCATTGCGATCAAACCCGAACTCGCCAACGGTCATCTGGATGGGGACAACATGACGCCCAGCTTCGCGGCGATACGAGCTCTCCCCGACAGCGAAGGCTTCCGAGATTAGCTCAGATTCACGTTCTACCAAACGTCGCCATAGGCGACGAATCTCCAATCCCGTTGGGAGCGACCTCTCAAGCTGCGCCTCTTCAGCTAGCTCGTCTTTGGCGCGCTCGTGCGAATGCACGGTACCCGACTCTCCGTCGCCAGCGTCGGACTCAACAGGCGGCCCTGCCAGCGCCGCTCGGACTTCTGGATGGTCCAGAACCTGGACGATCTCTCCAAGGTGCAAGGTGTCTCCTGTCACCCGAATCTGACCAGAAAAACTAGCCCTTTCATGGCGCTTCGCGCGAGCTATTTGACCCTGTGAAACAGCTGACCTCTTCGCATGTTTTGGGACGTCCCTTTCATCGAGACGGACTTCTAGCTGTTCGTTAGCCCCGCGGATAACCAACTGCCGAGAGAAGCGGCTAACCCAGTAGTGACCTTCGTCCGCCAACAGGATACCCGGGACTGCGTCAGGCAAACCGATGGTAATCGACAGACCGCCGTCATTCGGCACCGGCGGAGTCAGCAGCGTCGCGAGCGCATCCGCAAGTGGCGAGAGGGAACCGTTGGCAGGAGGACCTTCTCGACATCGGTCGATGGCCGAAGCGAGACTTGCTTGCTGCGAATGCAGCAACGAGCCGTTTGGAAATAGCTCCTCAACCAGCTTCGTTACGGCAAAACGGTCTCGCTCGAAACGTCCGCCGAATGGAGGCGAGTATTGTGTATTAGCTCGATCACCGTCGGTTGCAGGCGAGAAGTCCAACAGATCAATGAGGACTGGCCGCCAAGTGATCGCCCCGTCCACTTCATCTTGACACAAATGGATATTCTCGGGCTTCAAATCGCCATGTGCGACCAGCCTGCCATGCATACGCTCGACAACATCCGTTAGTGCCTGCGCAAAGGCCACGGCACTGGGCGCTCCCCCATCCAAGCCACCACTGGCCAGGACGGCTGCCAAGCTCGATGCAGTCACGAACTCTTGCACTAACGCGATGGCATCGCCTGTCCAGTAAGCCCCCAGCAGCCGTGCGGTCCCGGGAATCGGCGCCTCGACCAACTCCTTCGCCTGTTGCAAAAAAGACAGAATCCGCGACGCCTCGGCAGCGAGGTCGCCAATCCCCGAGGCTTTCCACAACTTAACCACCACACTGCGCCCTTCAACGTTTGAGCGCCAAACGTCAACTCGGTCGTCCTCCGCAAGCATCTCATCCACTGGAAAGCTTCTGGCAAGTTGCAGCTGCGATTTGAACTGCCGAAAATGCTCAAGACCTTCGACCGTGCTCTGTCGATCGGGCAAAGATGCCAATGCCGCATTGAATGCCTCCAACATCTCTGCCGCGTGAGCGAAGCGCTCGGTGGCATCGAGATCAAGAGAGCGGGAAAACCAGGGGTGAAGGTGCGAGTGGTTGCCGTCCGCGTCCACCGCGGGATTCCATTCAGCCGGCTCTCCCTCAGGAGCGGACCCGAACAAAAGCATATGCGCTGCACAGGCCAGAGAATAGATATCTTTGCGCAGCGCGATTACTGGAACGCCCAAGATCTCCTCAGGCGAGCTGCCGCTGGAGAGAAACTGGTAACGAGTCTGGCCTAGAGTCTTAACTTGTGGATACGACGCAGCCATCAGGTGCGAGAACTTTGCGGTAGTGGGCATCTCAAGCCATATGCTGTGTGGCCCGATATCCAAATGCGCCGCTTGAAGGTCGTGCATTGTCTTGGCTGCGGCAAGCACTTGCCGCGTCAGCTCCAGGCGCTCCTGTACGGTTAGGCGCGACAACTCGGTGCCACAAAAGTCCGATAGTCGCCTCATATGCCGGCGGCGCTCGTAAACCTCCCAGTACTGAGTACCACGCTCCTGATCCTCGGAACGTTGCTTGAGTATTGCCTGGCCGCATTTCGCGCTTCGGTCGTCAAGCCAAGCAATTACTTCTTTCTCACGCCCAGCAATCAATGCTCTTCCTTCCTCGGTCTGAAAGCGGGGCTCAGCCTTGCTGAAGTCCCAGCGACGCAAGAATCCGGAGGAATTAGGAACACCTACCTCTGCCACATCGAACTCGTAGAACAGCTCGCCAGGATGCGCGAATGTTGGACTATCGCCATTGGCGCGAAAGCCGCCATAAGACCGTGAAGCGGCTCTAAAATTCTCGTTGGACGCATTGAAGAAGCGCCTAAAGCGCTTGATCCACTCTGGCTTCGTGTAGTCTTCGCCCCGAACTGAAACCGAGCCCAACTGCGCATCTCGCTCTTTAGGATTGCGCAGCATTTTCATGAACTGATCAATTCCGAAGACTCGAGAAATCTCAGCAGCGGCAATACCAGTTCGGTCGACGGTGCGGGTCAGCACTACTGCCGCGTCAACCAGCGGATACGGCAGCTTCGTGCCGACACCCTCCCTCCGAGATTGTTCCGCTAGGAACGCCTTCAGCAAGGTAGATACTGAGCGAGTGTGCTCGCCCAACTTCTGAACGGGTGATCTCCCACAATCCTTGGTGCCGTTGAACCAACTGGCATCGCGACTGCTGATCGGACCTTTCCAGTCCTTGAGATCTATCAGCAGCACTCTGTCATCCAGGATCATGATCAGATCAATCTCTCGCAACCCCTTCCCAGGAATGGCGAGGTCGAGATTGCTAAAAGCCAACCAGTTGTCGGGAAGCGCACGCAACTTTTCGAGACCATCAACCTCCCGTTGGTGGACTCCACGACCGCAATTTACGATATTCATGAGTTACTCCTTCAACTGTTACGCGCGCAAAATCCGATGGCGCCCCAACCATCCTACCAACTCCAGACCGTGACAAAGCGGTAGTGCAGCAGCCTGAGAACGGAGTAGTAGGTAACCAAAGCAGATACTGAGCTGCCCACCACCACATACCCCGGACCTAATGGGCTACGCAAGCGACAGCTATAGCCTACGTCAAGCGCCCTGCATCCATCACCCCTATCACGAATTGAGCTGGCAGCGCAATTGGCGTCGTCTTTGCTACCTGCCGCACGAATTCCCTCAATGGGCTTCCCAATCATCGACCGTACCTAGTGTCTACCTTCGGCTAGATGCGGACCTTGATAAGGATCTGATTTGAATCGAGCCCCACAGTGGGCGTGCATGCAAACGATTACTAGGCATCACACGAACTGGCAGCCCCAGTATTCTAGTCATCGCATTTAGCCCCCCCCCCTGAAGGGGATGCCCCACCGCACGCCCGATCATGAGGCGCGAAAGTTGATCCCAGATGGCGAAATTCAATTACAAACTCCAACAACAAGGGCGCCTCTCGGCGCCCTCGTTCTTTCAACTCATTCCCACTCAATGGTCGCCGGCGGCTTCCCCGAGATGTCATAAACCACCCGCGACACCCCCCGCAACTCGTTGATGATCCGGTTGCTCACCGTCCCCAGGAACTCATACGGCAGATGCGCCCAGTGCGCCGTCATGAAGTCAATCGTCTCCACGGCCCGCAGCGCAATCACCCACTCATAAGCGCGCGCATCACCCACCACGCCCACCGACTTCACCGGCAGGAACACGGCAAACGCCTGGCTGGTCTTGTCGTACAGATCCGCCTTGCGCAGCTCATCAATGAAGATGGCATCGGCCCTGGCCAGCAGCTCGGCGTATTCGCGCTTCACTTCACCCAGGATACGCACGCCCAGGCCCGGGCCCGGGAACGGATGGCGGTAGACCATGGTGCGCGGCAGGCCCAGTTCAACGCCCAGGCGGCGCACTTCGTCCTTGAACAGCTCGCGCAGCGGCTCCACCAGGCCCAGCTTCATGTGTTCCGGCAGGCCGCCCACGTTGTGGTGGCTCTTGATCACATGCGCCTTGCCGGTCTTGCTGCCGGCCGACTCGATCACGTCCGGGTAGATGGTGCCCTGCGCCAGCCACTTGGCGTTCTTCAGCTTGTTCGACTCTTCATCGAAGATCTCAACGAACAGGTTGCCGATGATCTTGCGCTTGGCTTCCGGGTCGCTCACGCCTTCCAGCGCGGCGAAGTAACGGTCGGCGGCATTCACGCGAACGACCTTTACGCCCATGTGCTCGGCGAACATCGCCATCACCTGGTCGCCTTCCTGCCAGCGCAGCAGGCCGGTATCCACGAATACGCAGGTCAGCTTCTCGCCGATGGCCTTGTGCAGCAGCGCGGCCACCACGGACGAATCGACGCCGCCGGACAGGCCCAGGATCACTTCGTCATCGCCCACCTGTTCGCGCACACGGGCGATCTGGTCGTCGATGATGTTGGCGGCGGTCCACAGGGTCTGGCAGCCGCACACGTCCACCACGAAGCGGCGCAACAGCGCCTGGCCCTGCAGGGTGTGGGTCACTTCCGGGTGGAACTGCACGCCGTACCAGCGCTTTTCTTCGTTGGCCATGGCGGCCACCGGAATGCGGTCGGTGGTAGCGGTGATGGTGAAGCCCGGCGGTGCAACGGAGACGTGGTCGCCGTGACTCATCCAGACATTCAGCTTCGGCTCGCCGCCGTGGTCGCTCAGGCCCTTGAACAGTGCATCGGGGTTGATCACGTTCACTTCGGCGTGGCCGAACTCGCGCTGGTCAGCGGCTTCGGTGGCACCGCCCAGCTGGGCAGCAAGGGTCTGCATGCCGTAGCAGATGCCGAAGATCGGCAGGCCGCTGTCGAACACTTCCTGCGGCGCGGCCGGGGCACCCGGCAGCGTGGTCGATTCCGGGCCACCGGACAGGATGATGCCCTTGGCGCCAAACGCCGCGATCTCGGCCGGGTTGTGGTCCCACGCCCAGATTTCGCAGTAGACGCCCAGCTCGCGGATGCGGCGGGCGATCAGCTGCGTGTACTGCGCGCCGAAATCGAGGATGAGGATCTTGTCGTTATGGATGTTGGTCATGGTGCCGTTCCAGTGGTGTTTTTCGCAGCGCCCGGCGCTTCAAGGCTCTGCGTCAGCGTGGCGATGAACGCCTCGCGTTGTTGAATATGTGAGGGGTCTTCCTCGTCCCAGCGCAGCATCAGCAGGCTGTGCGGTGCGTTGGGGTTGGCGCGGTCGGCGCGCGGCAGTTCGGCGATTTCCTGCACTTCGGTGCCGGGCACGATGCGCCGTTGAAAGGCGTGCATCGGGTAACCGGAATCCACGGCGTTGCCCCAGAACGCGGACTGCGCGCTCATCCGTTTCGGCTCCAGCGGCCCCAGCTCGGCGGTGACCACAGGATCTTCAAGCCTGTCACCCAGATCGGTAACGCACCGCAGGATGACCTGCAGCGGGCGCTCGCCGGTGCCTTTCAACAGCCAGCGCTGTTCGCCAGCGGCCTGCACCTGCCAGCCCTTCGGCAGCGAGAATGCGTTCTGGCAGGCCTGCACGTCCTGCAATTGCGAAACCGCCGCGCCCGGAGACCCGGAGCGCGGCGGCGGTTCGGACAACGAACAGCCTGCCATCAGCAGGCTGCCCGTGATCGCAAGAGCAGTTCGCAAGCGCATCAGGCGCGGTAGTTCGGCGGCTCTTTGGTGATCGTCACGTCGTGGACGTGGCTCTCACGCTGCCCGGCGCCGCTGATCTTCACGAACTTGGGCTTGCTGCGCATCTCGTCGATGGTGGCGCAGCCCACGTAGCCCATGGTGGCGCGCAGGCCGCCCATCAGCTGGTGGATGATGCCGCCCACCGGGCCGCGGTACGGCACGCGGCCTTCGATGCCTTCCGGCACCAGCTTGTCGGCGGTGGCGGCGTCCTGGAAGTAGCGGTCCTTCGACCCCTTCTCCATCGCAGCCAGCGAACCCATGCCGCGGTAGCTCTTGTACGAACGGCCCTGGTACAGCTCGGTCTCGCCCGGCGATTCCTCGGTACCGGCCAGCAGGCCACCGACCATGATGGTCGAGGCACCGGCGGCCAGCGCCTTGCCGATGTCGCCCGAGTAGCGGATGCCACCGTCGGCGATCAGCGGGATGCGGTCCTGCAGGGCTTCGGCCACCAGGTCGATGGCGGTGACCTGCGGCACGCCGACGCCGGCGACGACGCGGGTGGTGCAGATCGAGCCCGGGCCGATGCCCACCTTCACTGCGTCCGCGCCGCTGTCCAGCAGCGCCAGTGCGGCTTCGCCGGTGCAGATGTTGCCACCGATGACCTGCACGTTCGGGAAGTTCTTCTTGACCCAGCTGACGCGGTCCAGCACGCCCTGCGAGTGGCCGTGCGCGGTATCGACCACGATCACGTCCACGCCGGCGGCGACCAGCGCTTCCACGCGGCGATCGGTGTCGCCACCCACGCCGACGGCCGCGCCGACCAGCAGGCGGGTCGACAGATCCTTGGCAGCGTTCGGGAAGTCGGTGTTCTTCTGGATGTCCTTGACGGTGATCAGGCCACGCAGTTCGAACGAATCATTGACCACCAGCACCTTTTCGATGCGGTTGCGGTGCAGCAGCTGCAGCACTTCGTCGGACGCGGCGCCTTCCTTGACCGTGATCAGGCGATCCTTCTTGGTCATGATGTGGCGGACCGGATCGTCCAGCTCGGTCTCGAAGCGCATGTCGCGATGGGTCACGATGCCGGCCAGCTGGCCGTCACTGCCCACCACCGGCACGCCGGAGATGTTGTGCGCCTGGGTCAGGGCGAGCACGTCGCGGATGGTGGTTTCCGGGCCGACGGTGATCGGGTCGCGGATGACACCGGCCTCGAACTTCTTGACCTTGGCCACTTCCGCGGCCTGCTGTTCCAGGCTGAGATTCTTGTGGATGATGCCCATGCCGCCGAGCTGGGCCATGGCGATGGCCAGGCGGGCTTCGGTGACGGTATCCATGGCTGCGGACAGGATCGGAAGCTTCAGCTTCAGGTCTCGGGTCAACCGCGTTTCGAGGTTGACGTCCTTGGGCAGGATGGTCGAGTGGGCGGGGACGAGCGAGACGTCGTCGTAAGTGAGTGCTTCAGCCTGGATGCGCAGCATCGGCATACCCGAGATGTGGGGAAGCGCGACATTTTACCCCTTTTCAGGGGCCAAGAACAGCATTTTTGGTAGCCAGAATTGGAACTTCGCGCGACACAGTGTCGCACCCGCTCACCTGTAGAGCCGAGCCCACGCTCGGCTGCTTTCCGCCAGACCGCGATGAGCCGAGCATAGGCTCGGCTCTACAGCAGGCCCAAGGCCCGGCGCCGCCCTTGGAGGGTGCCAACAGCAGGTCAGCTCAGCGCTTCCGCCGCTTCCAGGGTGTTCTGCATCAGCGTGGCCACGGTCATCGGGCCCACGCCACCCGGCACCGGGGTGATCCAGCTCGCTCGCTGGGCGGCGGCGTCGAACCCAACGTCGCCCACCAGGCGGCCGTCGTCCAACCGATTGATACCGACGTCGATCACCACCGCGCCCGGCTTCACCCACTCGCCCGGCACGATGCCCGGCCGGCCCACCGCCACCACCAGGATGTCGGCATTGCGCACGGCCTGTTCCAGCACGTCCTTGGGGGTGAACTTGTGGCAACTGGTCACGGTGCAGCCGGCAATCAGCAGTTCCAGGCCCATCGGGCGGCCGACGTGGTTGCTCACGCCCACGATGGTGGCGTTGCGGCCGCGCACCGGCTGGTCGGTGTGGCCCAGCAGCGTGGTGATGCCGCGCGGGGTGCAGGGGCGCAGGCCGAACTCGCGCAGGGCCAGGTGGCCGACGTTTTCCGGATGGAAGCCGTCCACGTCCTTGCGCGGGTCGATGCGCTGGATCAGCCGGCGCGCATCGGGGATGCCCGGCAGCGGCAGCTGGATCAGGATGCCGTTGATCTTCGGATCGGCGTTGAGCTGGTCGATCAGCTCGAGCAGCTCGGCCTCGGTGGTGCCAGCCGGCAGATCGTAGTCGTGTGCCTCGATGCCGACCTTCTCGGCGGCACGGCGCTTGTTGCGCACGTACACGGTCGAGGCCGGGTCGCCACCGACCAGCACCACAGCCAGGCCCGGACGGCTGCGACCGGCGGCCACGCGGGCGTCGACGCGCACCTTCAGGCTGTCGAGCAGGTCCTCGGCGATGCGGCGGCCATCAAGGATGCGGGCAGGATGCGGGGAGGCGGAATCGGTCATCGGGAGCGGGCGTGGGGCGGCGGGGACGCTATTGTCCCTGATTCAGGCCCCCTCGCCCACCGCCGGCTTCGGCGACCTCCCACCTGCCTGGTAGTGCCGGCCGCTGGCCGGCAACCCCATGACGCCGGAACGTTTCCGTATCTGCCGGCCAGCGGCCGGCACGACCAACCGCCGGCTTCGGCAATTCCCCACACGGCAGTGCCGGCCGCTGGCCGGCAACCTCATGACGTCGGAACGTTTCCGTATCTGCCGGCCAGCGGCCGGCACGACCAACCGCCGGCTTCGGCAATTCCCCACACGGTAGTGCCGGCCGCTGGCCGGCAACCTCATGACGCCGGAACGTTTCCGTATCTGCCGGCCAGCGGCCGGCACTACCAACCGCCGGCTTCGGCAATTCCCCACACGGTA
>NZ_JCAFST010000011.1:0-185352 GCF_059369535.1 Stenotrophomonas sp. YJH_SMC_122
CGCTGCTTACATCCACGGCTTCTATAATCCAGCCCGGCTACACTCGGCGCTGGGCTACCACTCGCCTAACAACTATGCCCGGCAGCTCCGGGCTGCCGCCTGAAACGGCTTCATGGCGTCCGTTTTCAGGGGGCCAGATCAGTTGGCGCCATGGATGGCGCCATCGAGCCCCCATGGATGGGTTCACGGCGTGTCCCGCTGGCCCCTCCCGCCCCACCCAGCTAGCAGCAATCCAGAGCCGCTCTTGACGTTGCTGTTGCCGTTGCCGTTGCCGTTGCTGTTGCTGTTGCTGTTGCCGTTGCCGTAGCCTGCCGCAGGCAGCGCCCGCGGCCGCCGCCGCAAAGGAAACCCCTTAAATCTTCTTCGCCAGCGACTCGGCCAGACCGGTGTAGCTGCCCGGGGTCATCTCCAGCAGACGCTGCTTCGCATCCGCCGGCAGCTCCAGCTCCTGCACGAACGCACGCATCGACTCGGCCGTGATGCCCTGACCACGGGTCAGCGCCTTCAGCTGCTCGTACGGGTTCGGCAGGCCATGGCGGCGCATCACCGTCTGCACGGCCTCGGCCAGCACTTCCCAGGCCGCGTCCAGATCCGCATCCAGGCGCTGCGGGTTCACCTCCAGCTTGCCCAGGCCCTTGGCCAGCGAATCCAGCGCCACCTGGCTGTGGCCAAACGCGGTGCCCAGCGCACGCAGCACGGTGGAATCGGTCAGGTCACGCTGCCAGCGGCTGATCGGCAGCTTGGCGCTGAAGTGCTCGAACAAGGCGTTGGCGATGCCGAAATTGCCTTCCGCATTCTCGAAGTCGATCGGGTTGACCTTGTGCGGCATCGTCGACGAGCCGACTTCACCTTCCTTCAGGCGCTGCTTGAAGTAGCCCAGCGAGATGTAGCCCCAGATGTCGCGGGCCAGATCGATCAGGATGATGTTGGCGCGGCGTGCGGCATCGCCGATCTCGGCCACGTTGTCGTGCGGCTCGATCTGCGTGGTGTACGGGTTGAACACCAGGCCCAGGCCGGTCACGAAGCGCTCGGCGAAGGCCGGCCAGTCCATGTCCGGGTAGCTGGCCACGTGGGCGTTGTAGTTGCCGACGGCACCGTTGATCTTGCCGGTCAGTTCGACCGCGGCGATCTGCCGGCGCTGGCGTTCCAGGCGAGCGACCACGTTGGCCAGTTCCTTGCCCAGAGTGGTCGGCGAGGCGGTCTGGCCGTGGGTGCGCGACAGCATCGGCTGGCCGGCCTGGGCGTGGGCCAGGCTGCGCAGGGTGCTGGCGATGCCGTCCAGGGTCGGCAGCAGCACTTCACGGCGGGCCTGTTCCAGCATCAGGCCGTAGCTGAGGTTGTTGATGTCTTCGCTGGTGCAGGCGAAATGCACGAATTCCAGTGCCGGGGCCAGTTCGGCGTCGTCCTTCAGCTGTTCCTTGATGAAGTACTCCACCGCCTTGACGTCATGGTTGGTGGTGCGCTCGATCTCCTTCACGCGCGCGGCCTGGGCCGGGCTGAAGCGGGCGGCCAGGTCGCGCAGGCGGGCGACGGCGGCGTCGGAGAACGGCGCCAGTTCGACGATGCCCGGTTCGGCGGCCAGCGCCAGCAGCCATTCCACCTCGACCGTGATGCGGGCCTTGATCAGGCCGTATTCGGAGAAGATCGGGCGCAGCGCGTCGACCTTGCCGGCGTAGCGGCCATCGAGCGGGGACAGGGCGAGCAGGGCGGAATCGGACATGTCGGCAGGGCTGGGACGAGCGGCGGGGCCGATATTCTACGACGTGCCGGTCAGCTAGTGCCGCCCGCTGGCCGGCAACCACGCCCGGCCCACTCCGCCATGGCTTGCCGGCCGGCGGCCGGCACTACCTTGCGCGCGCACAACGGCCGTGCGGACGGAACGTTCTGGCCCGTCCTCGTCATCCCACGCTGCGGGCAAGGGAGTATCGTTGGCGCAGCCGCCAGCCCGGGAAGCGACACCCTGCCAGCCGCCGCTTCCCTTTCCCCAACTGAAGTAGTGCGGAGTTGATGCAATGAGCAAAGCTGCAAGCAAGGGTTTCAGAATCGAACACGACAGCATGGGCGAGCTGCAGGTGCCTGCGGACGCCCTGTGGGGCGCCCAGACCCAGCGTGCCGTGCAGAACTTCCCGGTGTCGGGCCAGCGCATGCCGCGCGGTTTCATCCGCGCGCTGGGCCTGGTCAAGGGCGCGGCCGCGGGCGTCAACGCGGAGCTGGGACACCTGCCGAAGACCGTGGCCAAGGCCATCCAGACCGCTGCCGCCGAAGTGGCTGCCGGCAACTGGGACGCGCACTTCCCGATCGATGTCTACCAGACGGGTTCGGGCACGTCGTCGAACATGAATGCCAATGAGGTCATCGCCACCCTGGCCAACCGTGCCGGCAAGGCGGGCAAGACCACCGTGCATCCCAATGACCACGTCAACCAGGGGCAGAGCTCCAACGACGTGATTCCGACCGCATTGCGCGTGTCGGCGGTGCTGGCCACGCACGAACAGCTGCTGCCGGCGCTGGTGCACCTGCGCAAGACCCTCGACAAGAAGGGCCGCAGCCTGCGCAAGGTGGTCAAGACCGGCCGTACCCACCTGATGGACGCGATGCCACTGACCTTCGAGCAGGAGTTCGGCGCATGGTCGGCACAGCTGGCTTCGGCGCAGGAGCGCATCGAAGACAGCCTCAAGCGCGTGCGCCGCCTGCCGCTGGGTGGCACCGCCATCGGCACCGGCATCAACGCCGACCCGCGTTTTGGCGCGCAGGTAGCCAAGGCACTGAAGCAACAGACCGGTTTCAAGTTCGACAGCGCCGAGAACAAGTTCGAAGGCCTGGCCGCGCAGGATGATGCGGTGGAGCTGTCCGGCCAGCTCAATGCACTGGCCGTGGCGCTGATCAAGATCGCCAATGATCTTCGCTGGATGAACGCCGGTCCGCTGGCCGGGCTGGGCGAGATCGAACTGCCGGCACTGCAGCCGGGCAGCTCGATCATGCCGGGCAAGGTCAACCCGGTGATTCCGGAAGCGACCGTGATGGCCTGCGCGCAGGTGATCGGCCACCACACGGCAATCACCGTGGCCGGGCAGACCGGCAACTTCCAGCTCAACGTCACCCTGCCGCTGATTGCGGTGAACCTGCTCGATGGCATCGGCCTGCTGGCCAATGTGTCGCGGCTGCTGGCCGACAGCGCGATCGCCGGGCTGAAGGTGCGCGAGGACCGTGTGGCCGAAGCGCTGGCGCGCAATCCGATCCTGGTCACGGCATTGAATCCGATCATCGGCTACGAGAAGGCCGCGGCCATTGCCAAGCGTGCCTACAAGGAACAGCGCCCGGTGCTGGACGTGGCGCTGGAAGACAGCGGGCTGGAGGAGGCCGAATTGCGGCGCCTGCTGGATCCGACCGCACTGACTGCCGGTGGCATCCACGCTGGGGGCGGTGGGGGCGGCGGTTGATGCGCCGGTCGTAGGGCCGAGCCCGTGCTCGGCTGCTTCCTGGACCTGAGCCGAGCATGGGGTCGGCTCTACAAGAGGAAACGCCGCCCAGGGGCGGCGTTTCTGCTTCAGCGACGGTCGGCGACGATGTTGCCGAACGTGTCGGTGTAATCCTTGAACTCGGGGATGCGCTGGACCAGGTCCGCCGGGATCACTTCCATGCCCTCCGGCGGCTGGATCTTCACCGGTTGCATGTTGGGATCGGCCGGGGCGGCGACCAGGGTGTTCTGGCGCAGCACCTGCAGCCTGCCGAACATCGTCTGCAGCATCTGCTTCTGCCCTTCGTCCAGCGGGATCTGGATCTCGTCCACCTTCATCGTGCCATCGCCGAGGATGATGATGTTCGGTGCCGGCGGGCGACGCACGGTCACCATGCCTTCGCTGACGGAAATCTTGGGCTTGCCGCGCTCGGCGCGGTGGTTGCGGTAATCCTTGTCACAGCCGACCAGGCCCAGGCAGAGCAGGGCGGCCAGCAGCAGGAACAACTTCTTCATGGCATTCGGTTCGGGGGGCGTCCGGGGCCGACATTGTAAGCCGGTCGGCACGTGACGGCCGGCAGCGGGGCGCCGCTGCCGGCCGGGTGCGCTGATCTGTCACAGGCCTAGCGCTGGACCACGGTGTCCTTGCCGCAGTCGTCGACGTCACTCTGGTCCATCGTGGCGTAGGGCTTGAAGGCGGGCAGCGATGCGGCCAGCGCCTGCTGGCTGGCCAGCATCGCCGGCATGCGGTTGCAGATGCGCTTGGCCTGGGCTTCGATCTTCTCCGCCTCGGCATTGATCCGCTTCTCGATGCCCTCGCTGTCGCCGCTGAAGATGCCCTTCAGGGCCTCTCCGGCAGCACTGGCGCCGAGCTTGGCACCGGCCAGGCCGACATCCATGCCGTCCATTGCAATGGCGACCACGTGGCCGCGGTACTCCTGCAGTTGGCGGCGCTGGGTTTCGTTGGCGGCCACTTCCTTGCCGCCGATCAGCAGCCGCCCGTCCGGCGTGATCTCCGCACGCGGCTGCTTGTCGGCCGAGATCTTGATGTTGCCCTGGGTGATGTCCTTGCGGGCATCGTCCATGGCCTCCTTGACCGTCTGGCCGACCCCGCTGGTCGCGTCGGCCACGCTTTTGCCGACGGTGGTATCAGGCGTGGAGGACGTGCCGCCGCAGGCGATCAGCGGCAGGCACAGCAGGGCGGCAGGCAGCACGCGCAGCAGATTCATGGCAGTTCCCTCGATCGGTCAGGTAGTGGTTACTTCTTACGGGGCAGGGTGACGGTGCCGCTGACGTTGCGGTGGCCGACATCGCCGCTGCCGCTGTGGTCGACGGTCAGGCTGCCGCGCACGCCATCGACCTGGATGTCCCCCGAGCCGTGGCTGCGTACATGCACATTGCCGCCGATGTCGGACAGATCAACATCGCCCGAGCCGACCACACCGACCTCGACGTTGCCCTGCACGCGCTTGAACCCGATGTCGCCGGAACCGACCGTGTCCAGTCGTGCGTTGCCGCGGACATCGCTGATCTTCAGGTCACCCGAACCGACAGTGCCGGTGACCGCATCGCCACCGATGTTGCGCACCTTGACGTCGCCGGAACCCAGCGAAAGCAGGTTCAGCGAACTGCCGCCATCAATGTCCAGGTCGCCCGAACCCACCGCTGCGTGGATGCTGCCGCGGGTACCACGCACGATGGCATCACCAGATCCGACGTCCACGCTCAGCGATTGTGCATTGTCCACGCTGGCATCGCCGGAGCCGACCTTGAACTGCAGCGGCAGGTTGTCCGGCACACTGCCACGGATGTCCAGCCAGGCGTAGCTGTTGCCCAGGCTGATGCCGCTCTGGCGGCCGTCGCGGCGCAGGCTCACCACCAGCTTGTCGCCCACCTTGCGCTGGTCCAGTACCAGCTGCTCCAGCCATTCCTGGCTGGACGCGCAGGCGCGGCCGTCCAACTGGCCGCCGCCGGCGCTGGCGACCACCTTCAGGTCATGCTGGTTGACCTCGAATACCACCGCTTTGGCACCGGCCACGTCCAGCTTCAGCGCGCGGGCAGCGGTGAACTTGCAGTTCGGAGCATCGGCGGCCAGCGCCGACAGCGGCAACAGCAACAACGCAGAACAGGCGAGCAGGGAACGCATGGGTGGTGCCTCCGGGTGGATGGAATCAGATCTCGCCGGCGCGCTTGCGCAGGCGGATGGCAAGGACGATGAACACGGCGCCGACGGCAGCACCGATCCACAGTTCCGGCATCGCCAGTGACTTCAGCTGCGAGGCCGGCGACATCAGGCTGACCACCGATTCGAGGTCGCGACGCGTGCCTTCCTCGGCGCTGAGGCGATACACCAGGTCCGTGCCCGGTACGCCGCCCAGCAGCAGCCGGCCAACGATGTTCTGCCAGAACCAGCCCGTGGTCAGGCCGATCAGCGGCATCACCTTGGTGGTGCTGACGATGACGCCGGCGAACAGCGGCAGCATCACCGCCCACAGGAACGGCTTGCTGCGGGCCCAGGCCGAGCACAGCAGCAGCCAGCCGGCGGTGGGCAGGGCCCACAGGGCGTAGACCGGGATCCAGGCAAGGTGGCCGGCGGCCAGGGTCAGCGGGCTGGCCGGGCCCCAGATCAGGGTCATCGGGCTGCCGCCGTGCATCAGCGCAACGATGCTGATCACCAGCATGAAGCCGAACATGGTGATGATGCCGGCAATCACCGCGATCAGTGGGGCCACGACCAGTGCGCTGATCACCTTGGACAGCACGGTCTGGGTATCCGACAGCGGCAGTGACTTCCAGAACAGGATGCTGCGGTCGCGGCGGTCGTCGTACAGGGCACCCAGGCAGTAGAAAAACACCACGAAGGCCAGTACCAGGAACGGCCAGGCCGAGCTGAGCACCAGGGTCAGGTCGAGGCCGTTGCCGAGGTCAGCCAGGTCCTTGGCACTGATGTCGCGGGTCAGCAGGGCCAGGTCCAGGCCGTTGATGTTCACGTCTTCGCCGTCGATGTGCAGGCCACCATCACGCGCGGCCCGGTGCAGGGCGAACAGGCCGAAGGCGATGCCGACGGTGCTCATCACCAGCGAGATCAGGCCGGCGATCAGCGGTGCATACAGGAAACCGCCACGGTTCTCCCAGTACTCGCGCTTGAGCAGCCAGCGCAGGGTGCCCATCGGGCTGACGGGGTGGTTGACGGCATTCATGCGTAGGTCCCCTTCATGATGGCGACGAACAGATCGGCCAGGCCCGGGCTGCGGGTCTCGCCAAGGGTAGAGAGCTGGGTACGCGGCACGCCGTCGAACAGCATCACGGTCTTGCCGAACGCCAGGCTGCGCTCGTCGATCGGCTTCAGCGCACGCGCGGTCTCCAGCTGGTCGGCATTGACCAGCAGCTCGGTGTAGCGCTGGCCGACGTCGTCCATGTCCGCGTCGAGCACGATGCGGCCATCACGGATGAACATGACGTCGCTGAGGATGTGCTCGATCTCTTCCACCTGATGGGTGGTGACGATGATGGTCTTCTGTTCGTCGAAATAGTCCTCCAGCAGGCGCTGGTAGAACTCCTTGCGATAGAGGATGTCCAGGCCGAGAGTGGGCTCGTCCAGCACCAGGATGCGGGCGTCGATGGCCATCACCAGCGCCAGGTGCAGCTGCACGATCATGCCCTTGGACAGTTCGCGCACGCGCTGCTTCGGTTGCAGCTTGGTATTGGCCAGGAAGCGCTCGCAGCGGGCGCGGTCGAAGCGCGGGTGGACGCCGGCGACGAAGTCGATCGCCTCGCGCACCTTCAGCCAGCGCGGCAGCACGGCGACGTCGGCGATGAAGCAGATGTCATTCATCAGCTCGTCGCGATGCAGTCGCGGATCCCGGCCGAGCACGCTCAGGTCGCCTTGCACCGAGGTGAGGCCGAGGATGGCCTTCAGTGCGGTGGTCTTGCCGGCGCCGTTGGGGCCGATCAGGCCGACGATGCGCCCGCTCGGAATGCTGAAGCTGGCGTTGTCGAGGGCTACCGTGGTCTTGTAGGCCTTGCGCAGGCCTTGCGCGGTGATGACTGGTTCGCTTGCAGTGCTGTTCATCAGACGTTCCCCTGGGGCAGCAATTCGTCAAGGCTCAGGCCCAGGCGCTGGATGCGCTCCAGCACCGCGGGCCATTCTTCGTTGAGGAAGCGCTCGCGCTCGCTGCTGCGCAGCTGCGTGGCCGCCTGCTCGGTCATGAACATGCCCAGGCCGCGGCGCTTCTCGACCAGGCCTTCATCGGCCAGTTCCTGGTAGGCGCGCGAAACGGTGATGGGGTTGAGTTGATAGTCGGCGGCCACCTGGCGCACCGAAGGCAGGGCATCGCCCGGCTTCAGGATTCCGTCGAGCATCATGGCGATCACGCGCTCCTTCAATTGACGGTAGATGGGAGCGCCGTCGCTCCACTGGATGTCGCTCATATTCAGCTCCGTGGGGTCAGCGGCTGGGCGAACGAGAAATACGGCATGGACAGGGAGCTGTGCAGCCGACGCGGGGGAGGGGGGGAGGAATCGGCGTTCCCGGCCGGTGCAGCGGTTGCATCCTGCGCACCGTCGGGAGAAGCGGGGGCGCTGGGGGTGGCCAGCCAGGCCAGCACGATCAGGGTCGAAACGGCAGCGGCCGCGGGTGCGGTGAGGTTGCGACGGATGCGGGCGTTCATGGCTTCCCCCTGTCTCAGGTGACTGGTGTTGTATGCAACTATAACACCGGCACGCCTGGGTGCAACCCCCTGCCGTCCCCAACTGATGGCAGGGGTGGTCAAAATGCTGAAATATCCACTTATCCATTTGATTGGCAAGGGAAATAAGATTGATGCGCGGGCTGACCCAGTTCCGCCTGCCATTCAGTGTTGTCCATGCTATGTCATCACTGCCCCGTCGCTGGTGGGTCCAGCGGGAAGACGCCACGCCGCGCAAAGCCGCTGGCGCTTGCCGCAACAAGGGGGGGCGAGGGGCGGTGCTATAGTTCGGCCGATTCCCGGCCGCTACCGGCCGGCCCTGTGAATGGCTACCGCGGACCGCTCTCGATGCCCCTGCCGACCGTTATCCCGCGCCGCCTGCGCGGCCTATCCCTGCTGACCCTGCTGGTGGCCGGCCTGGCCGGTTCCGCCCATGTGCTGGCGGCCGATCTGCTGGACCTGGAGTACCGCCCACTGGCCAGCAAGCAGCAGGTCAACCTGCAGCAGCGCTACCACGGGCAGGTACTGCTGGTGGTCAATACCGCAAGCAAGTGCGGCTATACCCCTCAGTACGAAGGCCTGGAGGCGCTGCAGAAGCGTTATGCCGGCCGCGGCTTTGCCGTGCTCGGTTTCCCGTCCAACGATTTCAAGGGCCAGGAGCCCGGTGACGAGAAGCAGATCCAGGATTTCTGCACGCTCACCTACGGCGTCAGGTTCCCGATGTTCGAGAAGGTGCATGTCGTCGGTGCACAGGCCACGCCGCTGTACCAGAGGCTGACCGCGGCCACCGGCGTGGCGCCGGGCTGGAACTTCCACAAGTACCTGGTCGGCCGCGATGGCAAGGTCATCGCCCAGTTCGCCAGCAAGGTGACGCCGGACGATCCGCAGCTGACCGCCGCCATCGACAAGGCGCTGGCCGCAGCCGCCACGCATTGATATCCGGCACGGATGCCTCGACATCGACGGCATGCGTGCGACAATGTTTCTTTTCGCGCCGACGTCGGCGCCCAGACACTTCCAGGAATGCAGCGAATGAAGATGGGAATGCGCGGCGCCGCGGCGTCGGTTCTGATTCTGGCGATGGGCACTTCGGGTGTCGCTCTGTCGCAACAACCGGCTGCCCCCGCAGCCGCCAAGGAGACCGCAACCTTGAATTCCCCCAAGCAGAAGCTCGGCTACGCCATCGGCCTCGATGTCGCCAAGTCGTTCACCCCGATCGCCGATGAGATCGATGTGGCCGCGCTGCGCACCGCCGTGGAGCGTTCGTTCGAAGGCCTGCAGCCGCAGATCACCCAGGAACAGGCCAAGGCCACCGATACCGCGTTGCGCCAGGTCGTGATGGCCCGCAGTGGCCAGCAGGTGCCGGGCATGGCGCCGGGTTCGCAGCCGCCGAAGGTCGATCGCGTCAAAGTGTCGCAGATGATCGGTTCGTACTCGGTCGGCCCGTCGCTGGCACAGCTGAAGGACGACATCGATGTCGCCTCGCTGTTTGACGCGATCAGCACCGGCCTGAGCAAGGGCCAGCCGAAGATGACGGAAGCTGACGCGACCGCCACCATCCAGGCCTTCATGGGCAGCAAGCAGGCCGAAATGCAGGCCAAGGCCGCCGCTGCCGCGCAGACCAACCGCGAGGAAGGCAACGCGTTCCTGGCCAAGAACAAGACCCAGCCGGGCGTGGTGACCACCCCGTCTGGCCTGCAGTACCAGATCATCCGCCCGGGTAGCGGCGAGCGCCCGCTGCCGAGCAGCAAGGTGCGCGTGAACTACGAAGGCAAGCTGCTCAACGGCACCGTGTTTGACAGCTCCTATGGCCGCCAGCCGGCCGAGTTCGGCCTGGACCAGGTGATCAAGGGCTGGACCGAAGGCGTCGCGCTGATGCCGGTCGGGTCGAAGTATCGCTTCTGGATCCCGGGTGAGCTGGCTTACGGTGAGAACGGCACCCCGGGTGGCCCGATCGGCCCGAATGCGACTCTGACCTTCGACGTCGAGCTGCTGGGCGTCCTGCCGTAAGCGACCACGGAGCCTGCACGGACATGCGCGTTGCGATTTTCGGTACCGGTTATGTAGGGCTGGTGACCGGTACCTGCCTGGCCGACGTCGGCCACCAGGTGGTCTGCGTCGATATCGACCAGGCCAAGGTCGATGGCCTCAACCAGGGCATCATCCCGATCTATGAGCCGGGCCTGGAGCCGATGGTGAAGGCCAACCACGCCGCGTCGCGGCTGGTGTTCACCACCGATGCCGCGGCCGCGATCGGCCACGGCCAGGTCGTGTTCATCGCCGTCGGCACGCCGCCGGACGAGGATGGCAGTGCCGATCTGCAGTACGTGCTGGCTGTGGCCCGCACCATCGGCCGGCACATGAGCGTGCCGACCGTGGTGGTCAACAAGTCGACGGTGCCGGTGGGCACCGCCGACAAGGTGCGTGCCGCCATTGCCGCAGAGTTGGCGGTACGTGGCGCGGACATCGCCTTCGATGTGGTGTCCAACCCTGAATTCCTGAAGGAAGGCGACGCTGTCGCCGACTGCATGCGCCCGGATCGCATCATCATCGGCGCGACCAGCGCCGAGTCGGTGGCGGTGATGCGGCGCCTGTACGCGCCGTTCAACCGCAACCACGACCGCGTGGTGGAAATGGACGTGCGTTCGGCCGAGTTGACCAAGTACGCCGCCAACGCGATGCTGGCGACCAAGATCTCGTTCATGAACGAGATCGCCAACATCGCCGAGCGTGTCGGTGCCGACGTAGAGCAGGTCCGGCAGGGCATCGGCTCGGATCCGCGCATCGGCTGGCATTTCATCTACCCGGGCGCCGGTTATGGCGGCTCGTGTTTCCCCAAGGATGTGCAGGCACTGGCCCGCACCGCGCAGCAGGCCGGGCTGGAGCCGAAGCTGCTGAACGCCGTGGAAGCGGTCAACGATGCGCAGAAGGGCCATCTGTTCACCCTCATCCAGCGTCATTACGACAAGGGTGAAGACGAAGGTGTGCGTGGCAAGACCTTTGCCGTGTGGGGCCTGGCATTCAAGCCGAACACCGATGACATGCGCGAAGCCTCCAGCCGTCGCCTGCTGGCGCAGCTGTGGGAAGGCGGCGCGATGGTACGTGCCTACGATCCGGAAGCGATGCACGAGTCGCAGCGCATCTTCGGCGAACGCGATGACCTGGTGTTCTGCAGCAGTGCCGACGAGGCGCTGCAGGGGGCCGATGCACTGGTCGTGGTGACCGAGTGGAAGCAGTTCCGCAGCCCCGATTTCCAGATGCTGCGCGAGCAGTTGAAGGACGCGGTGGTGTTCGACGGCCGCAACCTGTACGAGCCGGCGGATGTGGAAGCGGCGGGCCTGGCGTACTACGGCATTGGCCGGGGGCGCTCGCTGCATGTCTGATCTGCTGCCAACCGAACGCGAGCAGGCGCTGGAAGCGCGCCTGGTCGAACTGGAAATGCGCGTGTCCTTCCAGGAACAGGCGCTGGCCGAACTGAGCGATGCGCTGGCCGATGCCCGCATGCAGGGCATGCGCAACGCCGACGTGCTGCGCGTGCTGCTGGAAGACCTGGGCAAGGTCCGCAACGCGCTGAATTCTTCCGATCCGGCGAGCGAACCGCCGCCGCCGCACTACTGATCCGAATCCTATGAGCGATACCCTCCGCGACCAGCTGATGGGCCTGGGCTTCAAGCCTGCGCCCAAGCCCGAGCGCAAGAATGATGGCCCCCGCCGTGACGGTCGCCCGCAGGGCAAGGGTGGCAACAGCAATGGAAAGCCGCAGGGCGCTGGCAAGGGCGAGCACAAGCCCGGCGAGCGTCGTGGGCATGGCCATGGCGGCCCGGGCAAGCCCGGCCAGTCACGTGGCCCGGGCCAGCAGGGCCCGCGCAAGCCGCGCAGCGCCGAAGAGATGGACCTGGCCAAGGCCTACGCCATCCGCGCGCAGAAGGAAAAGGAAGAGCGCATCGAGACCGAGCGCCTGAAGCAGGAAGAGGCGCGTGTGCGCCGCGAGGCCAAGGCCAAGCTGGAAGAACTGCTGAAGGACAAGAGCCTGAACTCGGAAGCGGCCGATATCGCCCGCCACTTCCCGTATGGCGGCAAGATCAAGCGCATCTATGTGACCGCCGAACAGCTGACCGCGCTCAATGCCGGCGAGCTTGGGGTGGTCCAGCTCAATGGCCGCTACCTGCTGGTGACCGCCGAAGTGCTGGCGCAGTCCGAGGCGGTGTTCGCTGCTTCGGTGGCGCTGAAGGTCGATCCGAATGCGCCGGCCGAGGAAGATCCGTACGCGGACCCGCAGTACCAGGTGCCGGACGACCTGGTCTGGTAGACCGACCTTATGGACGATCACGACGCCGGGCATTGCCCGGCGTTCTTCATTTGGGACGGACGGAATAGCGGCGCGCGCGTATCAGCGGCAGGCTCAGCGCGAAGAAACAGAGCAGGGCGCCCATCAGGGCGAAGCCGCTGCCGGCCAGGAACGCGGTGCGGCCGTCGTCGATCTTCCACAGTTGGCCGGCAATGAGCGCGCCCAGCACACCGCCGACACCGGACGAAAAGCCGTACAGCAATCCTTGGCCGTGGCCGTTGAGACGACCGGGGAAATAGGTCGCCAGCATCTGCATCGCTGCAGCGAAGAACGCCGCAAAGCCCAGCGCGTGCGCGGTCTGAGCCAGCAGCATCACCGGCAGGTTCTCCGGGAACAGCGCGGTCACGGCCCAGCGCAGGCAGGAACTGACCAGCGCGATCAGCAGCATCCAGCTGGCGTCGTAGCGGCGGAAGAAGCGGCCGATGGTGAAGAACACGCCCACTTCGAAGACCACGCCGATGGTCCACAGCAGGCCGAGGGTGGAGGTGCGGTAACCGTGATGGTCCATGTAGACCGAAAAGAACGTGTAGTACGGGCCGAACGACAGCTGTTCCATGAAGGCGGCCAGGAAGAAGGCCAGCACCGGCGGTCGGCGCACGATCTGCCAGAAGCCGCTGGCGTCACCCGCCGTTTTGCCGATGTCGCGCGCGTAGTGGTTGCTGAAGGCCGAGGCAACCAGCAGCACGAACAGGGGCAGCATCATCCACGGCAACAATCCGGCGTGGTTGCCGGCGTCATCGCCTTCGATCAGCCAGCCGAACAGGGTGGCCACGGCGATGAAGCCGAGCGAGCCCCAGACCCGGATCAATCCGTAACGATGGCTGTCGTTGCCCAGGTGGGTGAGGGTGATCGACTCGAACTGCGGCATCACCGCGTTGTAGAAGAAGCAGAACACGATCATCGCCGGGTACATCCACGGCTGCGGCAGTGGCAGCAGGAAGGCAGCGAAGCTGAGCAGGGTCAGCACGCAGCCGACGCGCAGCAGGCGGATCGGTCGCGGTGAGGCGGCCGCCAGCGAGGTCCAGGTACTGGGTGCGATCACGCGGGTGGCGTACCACAGGCCCATCATCACGCTGATCGCGGTCACGCTCATGCCGCGCGCGGTCAGGAACAGGCTCCAGTACGGCGTGAACGCGCCGAGCGCCGCGTAGTAGAACAGGTAGAAACTTGAGAGGCGGGCAACGGGAACGGTCATCGTGGAATGATGAGGCAAAAAGGGGACGGAGGGGATTAAGTCGCGAATGCATAAGCGACTTAATCCCCTCAGTCCCCTTTTTTGTGTCATTCGGGGTCGTAGTCGAGATTGGAGGCCAGCCAGCGTTCGGCCTGGGCGCGGTCCACGCCCTTGCGCCGGGCATAGTCGGTGACCTGTTCGCGGCTGAGCCGCCCGACAACGAAGTACTGGCTCTGCGGATGGCTGAAGTAGTAGCCCGAGACAGCGGCCGTGGGCAGCATCGCGAAGCTCTCGGTCAGTTCCATGCCAGCGTTCTTCTCAGCCTGCAGCAGGTCGAACAGGCGGCGCTTCTCGCTGTGCTCGGGGCAGGCGGGGTAGCCCGGTGCCGGACGGATGCCGCGGTACTGCTCGTCGATCAGGGCTTCGTTGTCCAGCGTCTCGGCGCGGTCGTAGCCCCAGAATTCGGTACGCACGCGCTGGTGCAGGCGCTCGGCCAGCGCCTCGGCGAAGCGGTCGGCGAGGGCCTTCAGCAGGATCGCGTTGTAGTCGTCATGCTCGGCCTCGAAGCGCGCGACGTGGGCGTCGATGCCGATGCCTGCGGTGACCGCGAACGCGCCGATCCAGTCCTGCTTTCCGCTGTCGGCCGGTGCAATGAAATCGGCCAGGCAGAAATCCGGGCGTTCGGCTGGCTTGTCCACCTGCTGGCGCAGGAAGTGCAGGGTGGTTTCGCCCTGTGCGTGCTGCACGCGGACATCGTCGCCGATGCTGTTGGCCGGCCACAGGCCGAACACGGCCTTGGCCGTCAGCCATTTCTCGCCGACGATGCGCTCGAGCATCGCACGGGCATCCTTGTACAGCTCGCTGGCCTGGGTGCCGACGATCTCGTCGGTGAGGATGGCCGGGAACTTGCCGGCCAGCTCCCAGGCCTGGAAGAACGGCGTCCAGTCGATGTAGTCGACCAGTTCGGCCAGGGGATAGTCGTCGAATACGTGCAGGCCGGGCTGATTCGGTGCCGGTGGAGTGTAGTTGTCCCAGCCGCCCTGGAATTTCTGCCCGCGCGCATGTTCCAGCGTGACCAGCCGCTTGGCGTCGCCCCGGTTGCGGTGGCGTGCGCGGATTTCGGCATAGTCGGCTTCGTTGGCGGCAACGAAGGCCTCGCGCAGATCACGCGAGATCAGCGACTGCGCCACGCCAACCGCGCGCGATGCATCCTTCACCCACACCGTCGGCGCCTTGTAGTGCGGGTCGATCTTCAGCGCGGTGTGCGCACGCGAAGTGGTCGCACCCCCGATCAGCAGCGGCAGGTCGAAGCCCTGGCGCTCCATCTCGCGGGCGACGTGGCTCATCTCCTCCAGGGACGGGGTGATCAGCCCGGACAGGCCGATCAGGTCGGCGTTGTGCTCGCGGGCGGCATCGAGGATCTTCTGCGCCGGCACCATCACGCCGAGGTCGACCACGTCGAAGTTGTTGCAGGCCAGGACCACGCCGACGATGTTCTTGCCGATGTCATGCACATCGCCCTTCACCGTGGCCATGATGATCTTGCCGTTGCTCCTGGCGGTGTCACCGCTGCGCGACTTCTCGGCCTCGATGTAGGGCAGCAGGTAGGCCACCGCCTTCTTCATCACGCGCGCGGATTTCACCACCTGTGGCAGGAACATCTTGCCGGCGCCGAACAGGTCGCCGACGATGTTCATGCCGTCCATGAGCGGTCCTTCGATCACGTCCAACGGGCGACTGGAGGCCTGCCGGGCCAGTTCGGTGTCTTCCTCGACGAAGGCATCCAGGCCGTGTACCAGGGCATGCGCCAGGCGTTGGGCCACCGGCTTTTCGCGCCAGGCCAGGTCTTCGGTCTTCGCCGCGCCCTTCTTGCCCTTGTAGCGCTCGGCGATCTCCAGCAGGCGCTCGGTCGCATCGCTTCGGCGGTTGAGGATCACGTCCTCGACGCGCTCGCGCAGGTCAGGCTCCAGTTCGTCGTAGATCGGCATCGCGCCGGCGTTGACGATGCCCATGTCCATGCCGGCGGCAATGGCGTGGTAGAGGAACACCGAGTGGATGGCCTGGCGCACCGTTTCGTTGCCGCGGAACGAGAACGAGACGTTGGAGACGCCACCGGAGACATGGCAGTAGGGCAGGGTCTGCTTGATGATGCGGGTGGCTTCGATGAAGTCCACCGCGTAGTTGTCGTGCTCTTCGATGCCCGTAGCGACGGCGAAGATGTTCGGGTCGAAGATGATGTCCTGCGGCGGGAAGCCGATCTCGTCGACCAGGATGCGGTAGGCGCGGGTGCAGATCTCGACCTTGCGCGCACAGGTGTCGGCCTGCCCGGCCTCGTCGAACGCCATCACCACTGCCGCGGCGCCATAGCGCAGCACCTTGCGCGCGTGCTCGCGGAACAGCGCTTCGCCTTCCTTCAGCGAGATCGAGTTGACCACGCTCTTGCCCTGCAGGCATTTCAGGCCGGCCTCGATCACGCTCCACTTGGAGGAGTCGACCATCACCGGGATGCGCGCGATGTCCGGCTCGGACATGATCAGGTTGAGGTAGCGCGTCATCGCCGCTTCCGAATCGATCAGGCCCTCGTCCATGTTGACGTCGAGGATCTGCGCGCCGCTGGCCACCTGCTGGCGGGCCACGTCCACCGCCTCCTCGTAGCGGCCCTCCTTGATCAGCTTGCGGAACTGCGCGCTGCCGGTGACGTTGGTGCGTTCGCCGACATTGATGAACAGCAGGTCCGGGGTGATGACCAGCGGTTCCAGGCCGGACAGGCGGGTAGGGCGGACAGGCGTCATGGCAGGCGTCGGCTCAACAGCAGTAGGGCGGGAAGTGCGGGACGGTGGCGGCAACGTTCATGCGGCCTGCTCCCGGGTGCCGGGCAGTGCGCGCGGCGGCAGTCCGGCCACGGCATTGGCAATCGCACGGATATGCTCGGGGGTGGAGCCACAGCAGCCGCCGACCAGGTTCAACAGGCCATCCTCGGCGAAGCCGCGCAGGGTGGTGGCCATCTCTTCAGGGGTTTCGTCGTACTCGCCGAACGCGTTGGGCAGGCCGGCGTTGGGGTGGGCGCTGACATGACAGTCGGCGACCTGCGAGAGGGTTTCCACATGTGGGCGCATCGCATCGGCGCCCAGCGCGCAGTTCAATCCGATCGACAACGGTCGGGCGTGGGCGAGCGATGCATGGAAGGCCTCGGCGGTCTGCCCGGACAGGGTGCGACCGGAAGCGTCGGTGATGGTGCCGGAGATCATCACCGGCAGCCGCGCGCCGCGCGCATCGAACGCTTCCTCCAGCGCATACAGCGCGGCCTTGGC
Organism: Stenotrophomonas sp. YJH_SMC_122; assembly: GCF_059369535.1. Classification (NCBI taxonomy): domain Bacteria; kingdom Pseudomonadati; phylum Pseudomonadota; class Gammaproteobacteria; order Lysobacterales; family Lysobacteraceae; genus Stenotrophomonas; species Stenotrophomonas sp. YJH_SMC_122. Next base: position 16,979 of record NZ_JCAFST010000011.1, read on the forward strand.
GTTGAGCGTGTCGAAGATGGTCTCGACCATGAGGGTATCGGCGCCGCCGTCGATCAGGCCCTCGATGGCTTCGCGGTAGGTGTCGCGCAGCTCGTCGAAGCTGGTGTTGCGGAAGCCCGGATCGTTGACGTCAGGGCTGATCGAAGCGGTGCGGCTGGTCGGGCCGATCACCCCGATCACGAAGCGCGGTTTGTCCGGCGTGGTGGCCTCGACCGCATCGCAGCAGGCGCGCGCGACGGCTGCGCCGGCCTTGTTCAGCTCATACACCAGGTGTTCCAGGTGGTAATCGGCCTGGCTCACCGAGGTGGCGTTGAACGTGTTGGTTTCCACCAGGTCGGCGCCGGCCAGCAGATAGGCGGTATGGATGTCGGCAACGATCTGCGGGCGGGTCAGCAGCAGCAGATCGTTGTTGCCCTTCAGGTCGTGACCCTCGGGCGCGGCGTGGTCGCAGCCGGGTCCATGGGCATGGTCGTAACCACCGGCGAAGCGCTCGCCGCGATAGTCCTGCTCCTGCAGCCCGTGGCGCTGGATCATCGTGCCCATCGCGCCATCGATGATCAGGATCCGCTCGCGCAGGGCGTCGAGCAGGGCGTTGGCACGATCAGGATGCAACCAGGGCAGGGCGGGCATGGCGGTCTCTGGCTCAGGGCTTGTTGGCGATCAGCGAAATCACTTCGAAGTGCGGCGGACGCTTCTCGCGCGTGACCGTCTCCAGGCTGGACACCTGCAGGCCGGCCTTGTCGACGAACCTGCGCAGCTCCTTGTCGCTGAAGCCGAGGTTGACGTGGCCGTAGGCTTCCACCGCGGCCTTGTGTTCGTGGCGGGCCAGGCTGCACAGCAGCAGGCGGCCGCCCGGGCGCAGTACGCGTGCAGCTTCAGTCACCGCCTGCGCCGGTTTGCTGGCGTAGGTCAGCGCATGCATCAGCACCACCAGGTCGAAGCTGGCATCCTTGAACGGCAGGGCATGCATGTCGCCCTCGCGCACTTCCACATTGGGCAGCCGCCGCAGGCGCTCGCTGGCGGCGGCGACCACGCGCGCGCTGGTATCGATGCAGATGTAGCGCTTGGAATGCGGGGCAACCAGTTCGGCCAGCACGCCATCACCAGAGGCGATGTCCAGCACGTCGCCGGTCTCAAGCAGCGGCAGCGCGGTGCGTGCCAGCGCCTCCCAGGTACGGCCCGGAGAGTAGTGGCGTTCCATGTCGCCGGCCACGCTGTCGGCCCAGTTCTGGTCGGAGGCGCGGTGGGCCAGCACGGCGGCCACGCGTTCAGCGTCCTGGCGCAGCAGCGGGTCATCGCTTCCGTTGCTCAAGGCATGCCACAATGCACGCTGCGCCGGGTCCAGCTGGGCCTCGTCGAAGCGGTAATAGGCCGACACGCCGGCACGGCGGTCGCGGACCAGCCCGGCTTCCTTCAGGCGTGCCAGGTGGGTGGACACGCGCGGCTGCGCCAGCCGGGTGATCGCCGACAGTTCGGCCACGGTCAGTTCCTCCTGCTCCAGCAGCGCCAGCAGGCGCACGCGAGTGGCATCGGCGAACACCTTCAGGCGGGTCGACCAGTCTTCCAGATCCATAAACATCTACCTATCGCGATATAGAGATATATTCGCTGAAGGGGCCTGTCGCGGTCAAGTCGCCAGCGTACGGAAACTGCCGGGCCCCGGTACAATCGCAGCACCTGGGCGCGCCGTATGCGGCCCATAACTTCATGTACCCGGGAGGGTGTTGTGGATTTCAGCTTTACCGAAGAGCAGTTGATGCTGCAGGACGTTGCGCGGCGCATCGCGCAGGAAAAGATCGCCCCCAGTGCGGAGCACCATGACCGCACCGGCGAGTTCCCGCTGGACAACATCCGCCTGCTGGGCGAGAACGGCCTGATGGGCATTGAAGTGTCGACCGAATACGGCGGTGCGGGCATGGACCCGGTTGCGTACGTACTGGCGATGGTGGAGGTCGCCGCCGCCGACGCAGCCCATTCGACCATCATGTCGGTCAACAATTCGCTGTTCTGCAACGGCATCCTGACCCACGGTACCGAGCATCAGAAGCAGACCTACGTACGTGCCATCGCCGAAGGTACGTCCATCGGCGCGTTCGCGCTGACCGAGCCGCAGTCCGGTTCCGATGCCACCGCCATGCGCTGCCGCGCGGTGAAGCAGGCCGACGGCACCTTCGTCATCAATGGCAAGAAGAGCTGGATCACCTCCGGTCCGGTGGCCAAGTACATCGTGCTGTTCGCGATGAGCGAGCCGGACAAGGGCGCGCGCGGCATCACCGCCTTCATCGTCGATACCGACAAGGCCGGTTTCGGTCGTGGCAAGACCGAGCCCAAGCTGGGCATCCGCGCCTCGGCCACCTGCGAGATCGAGTTCAACGATTACGTGGCGCAGGCCGAAGACGTGCTGGGCCAGGAAGGCGAGGGCTTCAAGATCGCCATGAGCGTGCTCGATGCCGGTCGCATCGGCATCGCTTCGCAGGCCATCGGCATCGCCCGTGCCGCCTATGAAGCGACGATCGAATACGTCAAGGAGCGCAAGGCATTCGGCGCGGCCATCGGTACCTTCCAGATGACCCAGGCCAAGATTGCCGACATGAAGTGCAAGCTGGACGCAGCGCTGCTGCTGACCCTGCGCGCGGCGTGGGTGAAGGGCCAGGGCAAGCGCTTCAGCAACGAAGCCGCCATCGCCAAGCTCACCGCCTCGGAAGCGGCGATGTGGATCACCCACCAGGCGGTGCAGATCCACGGCGGCATGGGGTATTCGAAGGAGATGCCGCTGGAGCGCTACTTCCGTGATGCCAAGATCACCGAGATCTACGAAGGTACTTCGGAGATCCAGCGCCTGGTGATCGCCCGCAACGAAACCGGGCTGCGCTGAGTCGCCTGGCCGCGCCGCCACAATGGCGGCGCGGCGGCAGGTCCACGCCATGCGTGGATGATGGTCATCCAGATGACGTCATTGCCGTTGGCCTGCGGAGACGCATGCTGCTCTAATGCAGTCCGTTTCTTCGAGGATGACGACGTGATCTATCGCGGTTGGGGAATCATGACGCTGGTGACGCCGATTGCAGCGATCCTGCTGCTGGCGTATTTCTTCCCGCACGAAGGCCCCAAGGGCAACATCCCGCTCTCGCAGGTGTTGCTGGGTGCTGGCATTGGCGCGGCGGTGAACGTGGTGCTGGGCCTGTGGCTCAACCGGGCACCCCGGCAGAAGGGCGAAGTGGCGCCCCATCATTTCTTCTTTGTGCCCATGCAGTGGGCTGCACTGGTAATCGTGGCAGTGTGCGTGGTGGTCGCGCTGTTGCGCTGAGACGTGACTCGAACTCGGCCATGCCGTTGTTCCGGTAGATGCCAACCTTGGTTGGCATGAATTTGACTGTGGCAAGAAAAAGGCCCCGGATCGCTCCGGGGCCTTTTCGTTCTCAGCGCACCGCCGGATCAACGATCCGGACGGTGTGCGGCATCCGCGTCGCGCTGGCGTTCCATGAACTCCTTGGACGGTTCGTCCAGCTTGTCGCCGAGCATGCGGCGCACGACGACGAAGAACACCGGGATCATCAGCAGGCCGAGCAGGGTGGCGAACAGCATGCCGCCGATCACGCCGGTACCGATGGCGTGGCGGGAGTTGGCGCCGGCACCGGTGGAGATCGCCATCGGGATCACGCCCATGATGAACGCGAACGACGTCATCAGGATCGGGCGGAAACGCAGGCGCGCCGCTTCGATGGTGGCATCACGCAGGTTCTTGCCTGCTGCGCGCTGCTCCACCGCGAATTCCACGATCAGGATCGCGTTCTTCGCCGCCAGGCCGATCACGGTGATCAGGCCGATCTTGAAGAACAGATCGTTGGGCAGGCCGCGCAGCATCGACAGGCCGAGGGCACCCAGTACGCCCAGCGGCACCACCAGCAGCACCGCCACCGGGATCGACCAGCTTTCATACAGGGCGGCCAGGCACAGGAACACCACCACGATGGACAGCACCAGCAGCAGGGTCGCAGCGTTGCCGGCCAGGATTTCCTGGTAGGACATGCCCGACCAGTCGTAGCCGAAGCCGGCCGGCAGGTCGTCGTTGACGATGCCTTCCATGGTCTGCATCGCCTCACCCGAGCTGGTGCCCGGTGCCTGCGAACCGACGATGTTGATCGCCGAGTAGCCGTTGTAGCGGCTCAGTGACGGCGGCGCCGACACCCATTCGGACTTGACCACCGTGTTGAGCGGGATCATCGCGTTGGTGCCATCGGCGTTCTGGGTCAGGGTGGAGGGGCTGTAGAAGCTCTTCAGCGATTCCTGGCCGGTGCGGTACGGGCCATCGGCCTGCATGGTCACGCGCTTGATGCGGCCCTCGTAGAAGAAGTCGTTGACGTACACCGGGGCCAGCATCAGCTGGATGGTGCTGTACACGTCCGACACCGACATGCCCATCGACTGCGCCTGCACGCGGTCCACGTGCAGCTGCAGCTGCGGCGCGTTCTCCAGACCGTTGGGGCGCACGCCAACCAGGTGGTCCGGCTTCTGCGCGGCCTGGCCGAGCAGGATGTTGCGGGCCTGGGTCAACTGTTCGTAGCCGGCACCGCTACGGTCCTGCAGCCACATGTCAAAGCCACCGAACTGGCCGAGGCCCTGCACGGTGGGCAGGTTGACCACGAAGATCTGCGCTTCCTTGATGCCGTAGAACGCGCCGTTCATGTTCTGGATGAACTCGGGCGCGGTGAACTTGCGTTCCTCCCACGGCTTCAGGCGGATGAAGCCCATGCCCACGTTCTCGCCGGAACCGACGAAGCTGAAGCCGGCCACCTGCAGCATGCCTTCATAGCCATCCTGCTTTTCCAGGATGCCACGCATCTGCGCGAACACTTCGTTGGTCTGGCCCTTGGTCGAGCCCGGCGGCAGCTGCACGATCGCCAGGGCATAGCCCTGGTCTTCTTCCGGCAGGAAGCTGCCCGGCATGCGGGTGAACAGGAATCCACACAGCGCGGTCAGCACCACGAACAGGATCATCCAGCGCGGCGCATGGCGCACCGCAGAGGTGATGTGGCCCACATAGGTGTGGCTGATCTTGTCGTAGTACTTGTTGAAGGTGCGGTAGACGATGTTCGGGTTGTCGTTGTGCGTCGGCTTGAGGAAGGTCGCGCACAGCGCCGGGGTGAAGCCCAGCGCCAGGAACGCCGAGAATGCCATCGAGATGGCGATGGTCAGCGCGAACTGCTTGTAGATCTCGCCGGCGGCACCGCCCTGCAGGGCGGAGGGGATGAACACCGCGGCCAGCACGACGGTGATCGCCACCACCGCGCCGGTGATCTGGGTCATCGCCTTCTGCGTGGCCGGCTTGGGCGCCAGGCCCTCCTCGGTCATGATGCGTTCGACGTTCTCGATCACCACGATCGCGTCGTCGACCACGATGCCGATGGCCAGCACCATCGCGAACAGGGTCAGCTGGTTGATCGTGAAGCCGATCATCCACATGCCCAGGAAGGTACCAAGCAGGGCGACGGGGATGACCAGGGTCGGGATCAGGGTCGCGCGGAAGTTCTGCAGGAAGATCAGCATCACCAGGAACACCAGCAAGACCGCTTCAAACAGGGTCTTGACCACTTCCTGGATCGAGATCTTGACGAAGGTGGTGCTGTCGTACGGCGAGAACCAGGTAACCCCGGCCGGGAAGCTGGGCTGCAGCTCGTCCATCTTGGCGCGCACCGCTTCGGCCACGTTCAGGGCGTTGGCGCCCGGCAGCAGCTGGATGGCGAAGGCGCCGGTCGGCTTGCCGTTGTACTGGGTGTCGAAACCGTAGTTGTTGGCACCGAAGGCAACGCGGGCGATGTCCTTCAGCAGCACGCGCGAACCGTCAGCATTGGCGCGCAGGATGATGTTCTCGAACTCCTGCGGGGAGCTGAAGCGGCCTTCGGCCGAGACCGTGGCGGTGAAGTGCTGGCCTTCCGGCGACGGGTCCGAACCCAGTGCGCCGGCGGCGAACTGCACGTTCTGTGCACGCACCGCGGCCAGCACCTGGCTGGCCGACAGGCCGTAGCCCTGCATCTTCTCCGGGTTCAGCCAGATGTTCATGGCGTACTCGGAACCGAACTGCTGCGTGCTGCCGACGCCGGGGATGCGCGAGACCTGGTCGAGCACGCGCGAACCGACGATGTCGTTCAGGGCGTCACGGTTGATGGTCGGGGTGTCGGACTGCAGCGCCACCACCATCAGGAAGCCGGCGTTCGCCTTGGCCACCACCACGCCCTGCTGGGTCACTTCCGAGGGCAGGCGTGGCGTGGCCAGCGAGACCTTGTTCTGCACCTGCACCTGGGCGATGTCCGGATCGGTACCGGTCTCGAAGGTCAGGGTGATCTGTGCACGGCCGTTGGAGGCGGACGAGGAGCTGAAGTACAGCAGGTGATCGATGCCGGTCAGCTGCTGCTCGATCACCTGGGTGACCGACTTTTCCGTGGTATCGGCGCTGGCGCCCGGGTAGGTGGCCGAGACGGTGACCTGCGGCGGGGCGATGTTGGGATAGGACTCCACGCCCAGGTTGAGGATCGCGATCACGCCGCTGAGCGAGATCAGGATCGCAACCACCCAGGCGAAGACTGGATGCTCGATGAAAAATTTAGGCATGACGGAAGGTTCCCGTTACTGCTTGTTCGAATCGGTGGCGGCCGGCTTGGCCGCATCGGCCTGCTCGGGCTTGGCCGCGTCGGCCGGTGCCTTGCCTGCAGCCGGTGCAGCGCCCGCCGGGGCGGCGCCGCCTGCGGCCGGCTTGCCCTTGGCGTCCTGGCCCGGGGTCCACGGCTTGGCCACCGCCGGTGCACCTTCCTTGACCTTCTGCACGCCGGCCACGATCACCTTGTCGCCAGCGGCGAGGCCGTCGCTGACCAGCCAGTTGCCGTTCTGCGCGCCATCGGTCTTCACGTTCTTGCGCACGACCTTGCCGTCGGCGCCGACCACCATCACGTAGCCGCCGGTGGTATCGCGCAGCAGGGCCTGCTGCGGCACCAGGAATGCGTTGTTGCGCTCGCCCAGGTTGGCCTGGAAGCTGACGAAGGCGCCCGGCAGCAGGATCTGCTGCGGGTTCGGCAGCAGCGCGCGCAGCGACACGGCGCCGGTGGCCGGGTCGACCGTGGTCGAGGAGAAGTCCAGCGTGCCCGGCTCGCTGTAGGTGCTGCCATCGGCCAGCTTCACGGCCACCGTGGCCTTGCCGTCGCCGGACAGCGCCAGCGCGCCCTTGGCCTGCTGCGCACGCAGCTGGGTCAGCTCGTCCACGCTCAACGAGAAGTTGACGTACAGCGGGTCGAGCTGGTCGACGGTGGTCAGCAGGGTCACATCGCCCTGGCCCACCAGCGCGCCCTCGGTGACCTGCTGCTTGTTGGCCACGCCACTGATCGGCGCGGTCACTTCGGCATAGCCCAGGTTGATCCGCGAGGAGGTCACTGCCGCTTCGGCCTGCTTGACCGCGGCCAGCGCGGTCCGCTCGGCCGATTCGGCGTTGTCCAGGTCGGACTTGGAGACGAACTGCTGCGGGGCCAGCGAGCGTGCGCGGTCGGCGGCGACCTTGGCGTTGGCGTAGGTCGCGCGGGCCGAGGCCAGCTGGGCCTCGGAGGCGTTGAGCGAGGCACGCAGCGGCGCCGGGTCGATCAGGAACAGGGTCTGGCCCTGCTTGACCTGCGAGCCTTCCTGGTAGACGCGCTTGAGCAGCACGCCGGGCACGCGTGCGCGGACGTCGGCGCTGCGGAACGGCGACAGGCGGCCGACCAGCTCGCGCTGCAGCGGCAGGGTCTGCGGCTTGGCGTCGATCACGCCCACCTCCGGCGGCGGGGGCGTCTGCTGTTCCGGCTTCTTGCAGGCAGCCAGCGCGACAGCAACGGCGCACGTCAAGGCAAGGGTGCGGAGTGGGGCGGTCATCAGGAGGAACTCCGGGGTTGGTTTGTAGACGGGGCCGGCGACGGCTGAGGCGCGAAGGCGCGCAGGAAGCTGTCGACGGAGAACTCTGCCCAGCGCCGACGCAAGACCGCGTCATCACGATGGGGGGTATGGAAGCGCTGTTTGTCGAAATCCTGACCGGCGATCATGCTCAGCAGCAGTTCGGCCATGAAGTGCGGGTCGTCATGCCGGAGCTGGCCCTGCATGCAAACGGTTTCAATCCATTCAGCAAGATGAAGCGTCAGTGCGCCGGCGCCATGCCGGTACAGCGTACGCGCCTCTTCGGGAAACTGGGCCGCGTCGGCGGCGATCAGCCGGCAGGCCTGGCCCACGTGCGGTTGGTTGAAGTGCTCCAGGAAGTCGGTGGCGAACTGGAGCAGGCTGGCACGCAGGTCGTCACTGCGGAGTGCACGAACCATGGCCCCGGTGGCGTGGCCGACGTGGCGCTGCATTACCCGGCGCAGCAGTTGCTGCTTGCTGCCATAGCGCGAGTAGAGGGTCTGCTTGGAACAGCCGGCATGCTGGGCCACCGCGTCCATGCTCATCTGCATGCCCTGCTGGGCCAGCAGTTCGCGTACGGCGTCGAACACACGCTCATCGCGTGCATCGAGGGCAACGGGGAGGTAGGCCGGGTTCACGCGGTGGACTATACCGTCCAGTTCAGGATTGTGGAATCGCATCGGCGTCGCCGCGTGTGTCTTCCGGTAACACGTTTTGCCGATCCTGTCGGCAGTGCTGAAACAGGCGCCATCACCATACCGGTGCGAACTGAATAGGCGTTTAAACCGCAGCAAACCCGAATCTGCTTATTCCGTCCTGCAGCAAGGCCTTTTCGTGCGGTAGGGCTACAATTTCATTTTCCCAACTGAGCAAGCGCATCGCTCTGCCATGAAACCGCAAAAAACCGCAGCCAAGACCGTGAAAAACAAGACGAAACCAGCAGAGTCGGAGGTCGCAGTGACCGCTGGTTTCTCCCTGGAGCCGGTGTACACGGCCTTGCGCAAGCGCTACCCCGCGGCCGCACAGGCCGAAGCAGTGGCTTTCGCCACTGACTTCTACAAGCGCATGGAGTCGGACGAGTTCCCGCACCACAGCGCTGAAGAGTGGGCCGCTCTCGCGGCTGAGACGCTGGAATTCGCCCGGGCCCGCAAGGCTGGCAAGGCCAACGTCCGCGTGTTCAATCCGACCGCGAAGGCCAACGGTTGGGAATCGCCGCATACCGTGCTGCAGATCGTCAACGACGACATGCCGTTCCTGGTCGATACCGTCACCATGTCGCTGGCCGAACAGGGCGTGGGTGTCCACGTGCTGGGCCATCCGGTGCTGCGCTTCACCCGCGACAAGGCCGGCAAGCTGGTCAAGGTCGGCGAGGGTGATGCCGAGTCGGTGATGCTGCTGGAAATCGACCGCCAGCCGGCCGATGCGATGGCTGCCATCGAGCAGGCCATCAACAAGGCGCTGGATGAAGTGCGTGCGATCGTGCGCGACTGGCAGCCGATGAAGGACAAGGCGCTGGCACTGGCCGACGACCTGGGCAGCCGCCAGCTGCCGGTCGACGACGCGTCGCGCAAGGAAGCACAGGAGTTCCTGCGCTGGGCCGCTGACAACCACTTCACCTTCTTCGGCTACCGCGAGTACCGCGTCGAGAAGCAGGGCAAGGAAGAGGTGCTGGCGCCGCTGAACGACACCGGCCTGGGCCTGATGCGCGGCAAGGACAAGTCCGCCGCCCGTCCGGTCAAGACCCTGGCCGCGCAGGGCCTGAACACCACGTCCGGGCTGAAGGACGCGCTGATCCTGACCAAGACCAACGCCCGTTCGCGCGTGCACCGCGCCGGTTACATGGACTACATCGGCGTGCTGGAATTCGACGCCAAGGGCAAGATCATCGGCGAGCAGCGCTTCCTCGGCCTGTTCACCTCCAGCGCCTACAACCGCCGCCCGTGGGAAATCCCGCTGGTGCGCCAGCGCCACGAGCACGTGATGAAGCAGTCGGGCCTGGCCCCGGCCAGCCACAGCGGCAAGGCCCTGCGCCACATCCTGGAAACCCTGCCGCGCGAAGAGCTGTTCCAGTCCAGCGAGGACGAACTGTTCCGCACCGCGATGGGCGTGCTGGGCCTGCAGGAGCGCGTGCGCAGCCGTCTGTTCCTGCGCCGCGACAAGTACAGCCGTTTCATCTCCGCGCTGGTCTACCTGCCGCGCGAGCGCTTCAACACCGACGTGCGCCTGCGCATCGAAGCGATGCTCAAGGACGCCCTGCACGGCGAGTACGTCGACAGCTCGGTGGTGCTGGGCGAATCGCCGCTGGCGCAGGTGCACCTGATCGTGCGCCCGAAGCCGGGTGAAATGCTCGACGTCGATACCGCCGAACTGGAGCAGAAGCTGGCCCAGGTGCTGCGCAACTGGCAGGACGACCTGCGCGAGGCGCTGGTGGCCCGCCATGGCGAGACCGAAGGCCTGCGCATTGCCGCCCGCATCGGCAAGGCGCTGCCGGCCGGTTACATCGAAGACAACAGCACCGCCGTTGCCGCCAATGATGTCAGCCAGCTCGACGCGCTGACCGGCCCGGACGACCTGCGCCTGAGCCTGCAGGCCGTGCCGCGCGAGGGCGGCGATGGCCTGCGCCTGAAGCTGTATCGCCAGCTGGACGACATCCCGCTGTCGGACGCGCTGCCGATGATGGAAAACATGGGCCTGCGCGTGATCGCCGAGCGTCCGTACCGGCTGTCGGTCGACAACGCGCCGGTGTACGTGCAGGACTTCGAGGTCGAGTCGACCGCTGGCGCGATCGATGCCGCCAGTGTCGATGAAGCCTTCGGCGAGACCTTCGCCCGCGTCTGGCACGGCGACGCCGAGAACGACGGCTTCAATCGCCTGGTGCTGGCTGCCGGCCTGCACTGGCGCCAGGTCGCCATGCTGCGTGGCTACTGCAAGTACCTGCTGCAGACCGGCGTGCCGTTCTCGCAGGCCTACGTGGAAGGTACTTTCGCGCGTTACCCGCTGCTGGCCCGCCTGCTGGTCGAACTGTTCGAGGCCCGCTTCGATCCGGCCACCGGCCATGAGAGCAAGGACGACATCGCGGCCGGGCAGGCCCAGCTGAAGGCCCACTTCGATGTGCTGGCCGCTGGCGACGATGCCACCCTGAAGGTGCTCAAGAGCGTGGTCGATGCCCGCAAGGGCGACCGCGACGCGCAGATGCAGGCCGCGCGCGATGCGCTGCTGAAGCTGATGGATCGCGTGTCCAGCCTGGACGAGGACCGCATCCTGCGCTCGTTCATGGGCGTGATCGACGCGACCCTGCGTACCAGCTACTACCAGACCGATGCCAACGGCCAGCATGGCCATGTCATCAGCTTCAAGTTCGATTCGGCGCTGGTGCCGGACCTGCCGAAGCCGCGCCCGTACCGCGAGATCTTCGTGTACGGTCCGCGCGTGGAAGGTACCCACCTGCGCTTTGGTGCGGTTGCGCGTGGCGGCCTGCGCTGGTCGGACCGTCGCGAAGACTTCCGCACCGAAGTGCTGGGCCTGGTCAAGGCGCAGATGGTCAAGAACACCGTCATCGTGCCGGTCGGCGCGAAGGGCGGCTTCTTTGCCAAGACCCCGCCGGTGAACGGCGATCGCGATGCGATCTTTGCCAATGGCGTGGCCTGCTACAAGCTGTTCATCCAGGGCCTGCTGGACATCACCGACAACATCGTCAACAACAAGATCGTGCCGCCGCTGGATGTCGTGCGCCACGACATGGATGATCCGTACCTGGTGGTGGCCGCGGACAAGGGCACGGCGACCTTCTCCGACATCGCCAACGGCCTGGCCATCGCGCACGGCTTCTGGATGGGCGATGCGTTCGCCTCCGGTGGTTCGGTCGGTTACGACCACAAGGGCATGGGCATCACCGCGCGCGGCGCGTGGGAATCGGTCAAGCGCCACTTCCGTGCGCTGGGTCGTGACAGCCAGAGCCAGGACTTCACTGCGGTCGGCGTCGGCGACATGTCCGGCGACGTGTTCGGCAACGGCATGCTGCTGTCGCGCCATATCCGCCTGGTCGCTGCGTTCGACCACCGCCACATCTTCCTGGACCCGAATCCGGATGCGGCCACGTCGTTCATCGAGCGTGAGCGCCTGTTCACCCTGCCGCGTTCGAGCTGGGCGGACTACGACACCAAGCTGATCAGCAAGGGCGGCGGCGTGTACCCGCGCAGCCTGAAGTCGATCGAGATCACCCCGCAGGTGCGTGAAGCGCTGGGCCTGGACGAGAACGTCAAGGCGCTGTCGCCGAACGATCTGATGAGCGCGATCCTGAAGGCGCCGGTCGACCTGCTGTGGAACGGCGGCATCGGTACCTACGTCAAGGCCGCCAGCGAACAGCACAGCGACGTGGGCGACCGTGCCAACAACGCGCTGCGCGTGAACGGTGGCGAGCTGCGCTGCAAGGTGGTGGGCGAGGGCGGCAACCTGGGCATGACCCAGCTGGGCCGCATCGAAGCCGCGCAGGCCGGCGTGCTGCTCAACACCGACTTCATCGACAACTCGGCCGGCGTCGATACCTCCGACCACGAAGTCAACATCAAGATCCTACTCAACGATGTGGTGCGGGCCAAGAAGCTGACCGTCGAGCAGCGCAACAAGCTGCTGGCGTCGATGACCGATGAAGTCGCCGAGCTGGTGCTCAACGACAACTACCGCCAGAACCAGGCGCTGAGCCTGATGGAGCGGATGGCGGTCAAGCGCCTGGGGTCCAAGCAGCACTTCATCCGCACCCTGGAACAGCAGGGCCTGCTCGACCGCCAGATCGAGTTCCTGCCGTCCGACGCCGAGCTGTCGCAGCGCAAGGCACGCGGCCAGGGCCTGACCCGTCCGGAACTGTCGGTGCTGCTGTCCTACTCCAAGCTGGTGGCGTTCAACCAGCTGCTGGATTCGGACATCCCGGAAGATCCGTACCTGTCCAAGGAACTGCAGCGCTACTTCCCGACCCCGCTGCAGAAGAAGTACGCCGACGCGATGGAGCGTCACCGCCTGAAGCGCGAAATCATCGCCACGGCTGTGACCAACCAGACCATCAACCGCATGGGCGCCACCTTCCTGATGCGCATGCAGGAAGACACCGGCCGTTCCATCGCCGAGGTTGCCAAGGCGTACACCATCAGCCGCGAGACGCTGGATGCGCGCGCGTTGTGGGCGCAGATCGACGCGCTCGACGGCAAGGTGCCCGAGTCGGTGCAGATCGATGCGCTGGAAGTGATCTGGAAGCTGCAGCGCTCGTTCGTGCGCTGGCTGCTGTCGCGCCCGGGCGCGATGCCGGGCATCACCGAAGCGGTCAACCGCTACCAGGGTCCGTTCAACGACATCCGCGTTGCCTCGGGCGTGCTGCCGGATTCGCAGCGTCCGACCTACGAAGCCCTGGTGGCCGAGTGGAAGGAAAAGGGCCTGCCGTCCGCGCTGGCGCAGCAGCTGGCCGAACTGCACTTCCTGGAGCCGGCGTTCGACATCATCGAACTGGCCCGCACCCGCAAGCTGAAACCGGTGGACGTGTCCAAGGTCCACTTCCGCCTGGGCGATGCCCTGCAGCTGCCGTGGCTGTTCGAGCAGGTCGACGCGTTGGAGGTCAACGGTCGTTGGCACGCGGTGGCGCGTGGCGTGCTGCGTGACGAGCTGGCAGCCAACCACCGCAACCTGGCCGGGCAGGTGCTGGGCACCAAGGGCAACAGTGCCGAGGCCAAGGTCGCTGCCTGGATGGGCCGCGACGACAACAGCCTGCGCTTCACCCTGGCGATGCTGGCCGAACTGGCCGAGCAGAAGACCCTGGACTACCCGACCGTCTCGGTCGCAGTCCAGCGCCTGGGCCAGCTGGCGGCACACGGCGCGTAAGTGATGTAGTGCCGGGCCACGCCTGGCATGCGTGAACCGGAACGGCCCCGCGAAAGCGGGGCCGTTCTGTTTCTGCCCTTGATCTTTGCGACCACCTGACCCGACGCCGGCCGTGAACCTGCCAGGTGGATGACCGGCATATCCGCCGGGACCGTGAGCGCCATGGATGGCGCGATCGAGCCCCCAGGGATGGGTTTACGGCGTGTCCCGGCGGATATGCCGGTCATCCGCCCCACGGGGTCCAACTCCCGGCGCTCGGTTATGCTCTCCATCAAACCCACCCGGATCCACCGATGAGCGACACCCCCCGCATCGCTTTCCTGGCCAGCACCACCGAACCTGCACAGATGGCCCGCGCGGCGATGATTTCGCGTTATGGCGATCACACGCCGGAGCAGGCCGACGTACTGTGCCCGCTGGGTGGCGACGGTTTCATGCTGCAGACCCTGCACCGGCACGGGCACCTGGGCAAGCCCGTGTTCGGCATGAAGCTGGGCACCGTCGGTTTCCTGATGAACCAGTACCGCGGCGACGATGACGTGCAGGCCCGCATTGCGCGTGCCGAACCGGCCAACCTGCGCCCGCTGGAAATGGTGGCGCTGACCGAGTCCGGCACCAGCACCGGGTCGCTGGCCTACAACGATGTCTCGCTGCTTCGGCAGACCCGGCAGGCGGCCCATATCGGCATCGACCTCAACGGCCAGGAGCGGGTGGCCGAGCTGATCGGTGACGGCGTGCTGGTGGCCACCCCGGCCGGCAGTACCGCCTACAATTATTCCGCGCACGGCCCGGTGTTGCCGCTGGGGTCGCATACCATCGCGCTGACGCCGCTGGCCCCGTATCGGCCGCGACGCTGGCGCGGGGCGATCCTCAAGGCCGACACGGAAGTGCGCTTCCGCGTGCTCGATCCCTACAAGCGTCCGGTCAGCGTCACCGCTGACTCGCACGAGACCCGCGATGTGGTCGAGGTGACCATCCGCGAGTCGAGGGACCGTCGTGTGACCCTGCTGTTCGACCCGGAGCACAATCTGGAAGACCGGATCCTGAGCGAACAGTTCGTTTTTTGAGGACAATGGGCGGCCGGCCCCGCCGACCGCTTGAAGGACCCCCACCGATGGGCGACAACTCCCCCCGTTTGCTGACCGTCGCGGTGACCTCGCGCGCGCTGTTCGACCTTGAGGAAAGCCATGCGCTGTTCGAGAGCGATGGCGTGGCGGCCTATGCCGAGTTCCAGCGCCAGCATGAGGACGACATCCTCGGCCCCGGCGTGGCCTTTCCCGTGGTGCGCAAGCTGCTGGCACTGAACCAGGGCGCCAGCCCGGAGAACCCGCGGGTCGAGGTGATCCTGCTGTCGCGCAACTCGGCCGATACCGGCCTGCGCATCTTCAACTCGATCCAGCATTACGGCCTGGGCATCATCCGTGCGACGTTCACCGCTGGCGAACCGACCTGGCCGTATGTGAAGCCGTTCGGCACCGACCTGTTCCTGTCGGCCAACCCGGAATCGGTGCGCAGCGCGCTGCGCCATGGCATCGCGGCGGCGACCATCCTGCCCAAGCCACCGGGTGAGACCGCTGCGGCAGCGGCCGACCAGATCGATACCGGCCGCCCGGCCGGCCAGTTGCGCATTGCCTTCGACGGTGACGCAGTGATCTTCGGTGACGAGAGTGAGCGCATTTCGCGCGAGCAGGGCGTGGAAGCCTTTGGCCGCCATGAACGCGAACGCGCCCGCGAGCCGCTCAGTGGCGGCCCCTTCCGCGGCTTCCTGTCGGCCCTGCACACGCTGCAGGAAGTGTTCCCGGCGGGCGACAGCGCGCCGATCCGTACCGCACTGGTGACCGCGCGTTCGGCCCCGGCGCACGAGCGGGTGATCCGCACCCTGCGGGAGTGGGGCGTGCGCCTGGACGAAGCGCTGTTCCTCGGCGGCCGCCACAAGGGGCCGTTCCTGCAGGCCTTCGGTGCCGACATCTTCTTCGATGATTCGCAGCACAACATCGACAGCGCCCGCGCGCACGTGGCTGCCGGCCACGTACCGCACGGCGTCGCCAACGAGGGATAGGGCGGATTCGACCGGTAGGTGCCAACCGTTGGTTGGCGCTGCCGTCAGGCCACGGGTCCGATCAAGGGCTGCCCGACATTCCCAGCTGCAGGTCCACCACCTTCCAGCGCAGGCCCTGCGGCTCCAGCACCACCTTCAACGGCGGCTGGCCGGGGCCGCGATCGACATCGATCACGAAGCGGTCGAATGACTCGAAATGATGTTCGGCATTCTTCAACGGCCGCGCCGGTTCAGTCGCGCCGAAGGCGTCGCCACCCTGCAGTTCATTACGGCCACGCTTCCACAGCACGTGGCCCTGCAGCATCGCGCCGATCCCGGTCGGGGTCACCATGGTTTCCACCGCGGCGCCCCCGAGCTGGTCGCCGAGGCCGTAGAGGAGGGCACCGAACGGGCTGGCCGCCACGTCCGGCCCCGCCTGGCGCACCAGGTAATCATTGAGCTGCGCACGCAGGCTGCTGCGCACGCGCGGGAAATCCACGTAACGCTCCAGGCGCGCGGTGTCGCGCTGTTCGATGGCCTTGGACAGGCCGTTGACGGTCAGGTACGGGCCGCCGAACCACCAGGCTACCAAGGCCAGGACCAGCAGCACCACAAGCGCGGAGAGTTTCTTCATGGCGACCAGACTGCCGCAACCGCGGCAGTACCGGGTGAAGACTTACTGACTGGGCGAACCCTGTCCGTCGCCGAAGGCGTCCACCAGCTGTCGGCGCTCGGTCGGACCCAGCGCCTCCACGCGTGTTGCCAGCACCTCGTCCAGGCTGCCGATGCGGGTGGTGCCAAGGATGCCGCTGGCCACGCCGGGATGGCCCAGCGCATAGGCGAAGGCGGTCTGGGCCGGGCGTTGGCTGCGGATCGCGGCCACTGCCCGGCGCATCTGGCGGGCACTGCGCATCAGCTGGCGGCTGCTGGGCTTCAGCCAGGCGCGCGCCAGGTACCAGCCATCGGCCAGCCGTGGCAGGCGCGGGCGCGCGGGCAGCAGGTGGCCCTGCGCCAGCACGGTCCCGGCCAGCACGCCGATGCCCACCGCCTGCAACTGGTCGATCAGCGGTTCGCGGTCCTGCTGCAGGGCGTTGTAGTCCAGCAGCACCACATCGAAGGCATCCGGATGGGCGATCATCCAGCGCAGGGTCGAGGCCGAATGGGTGTTGATGCCGGTGTGCCGGATCAATCCGCGTTCGCGCAGGCGCTGCAGCGCGGCCAGCAGATCGTCGTTGATGTCGTGCTCGCTGGCGCCATGCAGCTGGTAGATGTCCAGGTGATCCAGGCCGAGGTTGCGCAGCGACGCCTCGCAGCTGGCGGTGATGGCCGCGGGCGAGAAGTTGCGCTGCTCGGCACCGCTGATGCCGGCCTGGCCGGTCAGCGTGCCGCCCTTGCTGGAGATCACCAGCGCGTCGCGCGGGTACTGCTTCAGCAACGGGCGCAGGATGCGGCCTAGGCGCGGCTCGGCATGGAAGCCGGAATAGTTGTGACCCGTATCGAGCAGATTCACGCCGTGGGCGAGCGCATGTTCGACCACGGCGGCCGCGTCATGCTCCGGGAAGCGGCGATGGCCCCAGAAGCCGGAGCAGCCCAGGCCGATCGGTGAAACGGCCAGGCCGGTGCGGCCGAGCACGCGCCGCTGGCGGGCCAGCGGAAGATCCTGCGACATCAGAACTCCAGATCCAGCGCGGCGCACAGGTAATCGACGAACGGACCGAGCGCGGCCAGGTCCTTGCCCAGCGTGGACAGCAGGCGTGGGCCGGTCATGGTGGCGTCGTCCAGCGAGCGCCACATCACCCAGTTGCGGTGCTTGAGGTCGTCGATGAACTCGAAGTCGGCCGGGAAGCCACGTGGGGGGCGCACCAGCTTCTCGCTCTCCTCGAAATCGAAGCGCTTGCGCAGGGCCGGCGCATGCGCGGCGGCTTTCCAGCTGCCCGGGTTGTCGAGGATGAAGTGGCGCACGCGGCGCTGGGTTTCCGGCTCCGGATGCCACAGGCCGGCGCCGACGAAGCTCTCGCCGGGTTGCAGGTGCACATAGAAGGACGGCGCGGCCACCTCGCGGCGGCGCTCATGGAACAGGCGCGCACCCTGCCAGGTCTTGTACGGTGACTTGTCGTTGGAAAAGCGCGCGTCACGGTGGATGCGGAACAGCGAGCCGCCGACGCCGCGGGTATCGGCGCGGAAGTGTTCGCTGACCTCGGCCAATGCCGGCTGCAGGTCACCCAGCAGGCGCAGGAACGGCTGCCGGACGTGGTCTTCATACTGTTGGCGGTGGTCGTTGAACCAGGTCTTGTCGTTGTGCCGCGCCAGGCTGCGCAGGAATCTGAAACTGGCGTCCGAGAAATAGGTGCTCACAGCGTCTCCTGCAGGTGCTGGCCCCAGTCGCGCAGCGATTGCAGCAGGGCCTGGCGCCGCGCGTCGCCGGGTGCCTCGGCGGCCAGTGCATCAAGCTGTTGCTGGTACTGGGGCAGGTTGAGTTCGCCCAGGCCGCCGTCGCCGAGCAGGCGCTGGCGGCGGTAATCCTGCCAACGCTGGTGTTCAGCCGGCGCGAGGCTGCCGGGATGGTTGCGTGCGCGGTAGCGGAACAGCAGCTCGGGCAGGCGCGGGTCGCGGAAGCGCCCTTCCAGCGCGGCCAGCTGCTCCGGCGCGGTGGTGCGTGCCAGCGCGAGCAGCGGCTTGTCGCCGTTGCCGAGGAATCCGTCGTACAGCGAGGCATCGACATCGGCCACGGTCGCGACGCGGGGCTGGTTGTAGACCTGGCGTGCCTTCTCGGCCAGTTGCGGCGCAAACGCGCGCAGCCGTTCCACCTTGGCCTCGATCGCGGCCACGTCCAGGCCGAGGCGCGCGTGGTCATCGGCGCGCAGGTGGTTCCATGCGATCAGTGCCGGCACCTTGTTCAGGTGCACTTCCTTCAGCGGCACGCGTGCCACGCCTTCGGGCAGCTCGCTGGCCCGCATGTACAGGCGCTGTGCGATCACCTCGGCCGGCAGTGCCAGCAGATCGTCGATGTCACCGTCCAGGTCGAACACGATCACCCGGTTGTTGATGGTCGGGTGCACGGCCAGCGGCAGCACTGGCGCCGCGCACAGGCGGCTGGCGGGATAGCGCATGGAAACATGCAGCACCGGCTTCATCGCGGCCACGTCCAGCAGGCCGCCGACGAAGCGCTTGTCGCGCAGCTTCAGTGCGTACTCCCACAGCCGCGGCTGCGATTGCTTGAACAGCCGCGCCATGCCGATGGTCGCGCGCACGTCCGACAGCGCCTCGTGCGCATCGCCTTCGCGCACTTTGTTGGCTTCGGCCAGGTGTTCGAGCTTGAACGACGTCGCGCCGTCCTCGCGCAGCGGCCACTGGATGCCCTCGGGCCGCATCGCCCGCATCAGGCGCAGCATGTCCAGCAGGTCCCAGCGCGAATTGCCGTTGCGCCACTCGCGCTCATAGGGATCGTGGAAGTTGCGGAACAACCCGTAGCGGACGAACTCATCATCGAAGCGCAGCGTGTTGTAGCCCAGTGCGCAGGTGCCGGGGCGCGACAGCTGCTCGTTGATGCGGTCGAAGGCCTCGGCCTCGCTGATGCCCTCGGCCAGCGCCTGCTGCGGGGTGATGCCGGTAACCAGGGTGGCCATCGGCGAGGGCAGCAGGTCATCGGCCGGCCGCACGAAGAAGCTGACCGGCGTGTCGATCTCGTTGAGATCGGCATCGGTGCGGATCGCGGCGAACTGCGAGATGCGGGTGCGCCGCGGGTCCTGGCCGAAGGTTTCCAGGTCGTAGAACAGGAAGCTGTCGGCCATCAGTGCGCGCCCTCCAGGACCGGCAGCTGCGCGTGGATCTGCGCTTCCAGCGCGGCCCAGTCGATGTTGTCCAGTGAATCATGGCCGGTGGTGGCGGCCACCAGCATGTCGCGCTGCAGTTCGGTGCGGCGCAGCGCCTCGGCGTACGGCGTGTGCAGGAAGGTGACCATCGTGTAGTGCGGCACGAAGCGGGTCGGCCAACGCCGCTGCAGTTCCTGCTCCAGTTCGCGTTGCAGCAGGAATGCGGGGTCGGCCACGCGGTCGCGCATCTCCAGGTAGTTTTCCAGCGCCATCTGCTGGATGGCACGTGCATTCGGTTTGCGCTCGGCTTCGAACGCGGCGAACGCACCCTCCAGGTCATCGGCCTCCATCAGCTGGCGAGCCAGTGCGACGCAGTCCTCGAATGCGCAGTTCATGCCCTGGCCGTGGAACGGCACCATCGCGTGGGCGGCATCGCCGATCAGCACGGCGCGCCCCTGCTGGTGCCAGCGCTCCAGGGTGAGCGTGCCAAGCAGGCCCGGCGGGTGTTGCTCCCAGTCGGCGCGCAGGTTGGGGATCAGCGGCAGCGCATCGGTGAATTCGCGCGCGAACAACGCCTCGGCCTGCGCACCGGTATTGACCGTCGCGAAGCTGGGATCGCCCTGGTTGGGCAGGAACAGGGTGACGGTGAAGGTGCCTTCGTGGTTGGGCAGGGCGATGCACATGTAGTGGCCACGGGGCCAGATATGCAGTGCGTTGCGCTCGATGCGGAAGCCGCCGTCGGCGGCCGGCGGGATCTCCAGCTCCTTGTAAGAGTGGTCGAGGAAGGCGATGTCCTCGCCCAGCGGCGCGCGCCGGTTCATCGCCGCGCGCAGCGCCGACCCTGCGCCGTCGGCACCGATCAGGGTATCGAAGTGGATGTCGTGCGGGCTGTCGTCACGGTCATCGATGAAGCGCGCATGGCCGGCATCGAAATCGACCGTGTGCAGGCGGCGGTGGAAGTGCACGGTGGCGCCGGCCCGTTCGGCCAGCTCCAGCAGCGTGATGTTCAGGTCACGGCGGTGGATCGACCAGATCACCTCGCTGTCGTCGCGGCCATAGCGCTGCAGCTGCGGTTCGCCGTCGCGTGGATGCACCATGCGTCCGCGCATCATCACCGCGCGCGCCATCACCTCGTCTTCCACGCCGGCCTGGCGCAGTGCATTGCGCCCGCGCTCGGCCAACGCCAGGTTGATCGAACGACCGCTCTCGTAGTCGGCAATGCGGGGATCGCCACGGCGTTCGTACAGGGTGATGCGCCAGCCTTGCCGTGACAGCAGGATGGCGAGCAGAGACCCGGCAAGGCCGGCACCGATAATGCTCAACGAGCGGGAGGCGTGTGCGATCAACGAACTGTCCAGCAGCAGGGGAGGGGCTGGCTTACAGGCCGGCCCAGGCTTCCACTTCCTCGACGAAATGGTGCACGTCCAGGTAGCGGTTGTAGAGCGGGGTGGGCGAGATGCGGATCACGTCAGGCTCGCGCCAGTCGCCGAGCACGCCGATGCCGCGCAGGTGCTCGAACAGTGCACGGCCGCGCTCGCGGCCACCGATCACGCGCAGCGACAACTGGCAGCCGCGGCGCTGCGGATCGGCCGGGGTAATGATGTCCAGCACCTGCGGCAGGCGTGCGCGGACCAGTGCTTCGAGCAGGCCGGTCAGCGCCAGCGATTTGCTGCGCAGCGCCTCCATGCCGGCACGCTCGAACAGGTCCAACGAGGCACGCAGTGGTGCCAGGCCAAGGATCGGTGGATTGCTGAGCTGCCAGCCCTCGGCACCGATGGCGGGGGTGAACTGGGGCGCCATCTGGAAGCGGGTCGATTCCTCATGGCCCCACCAGCCGGCAAAGCGCGGCAGGGTGGTGTCGCGGTGATGACGCTCGTGCACGAACGCGCCGGCCACCGCGCCCGGGCCGCTGTTGAGGTATTTGTAGTGGCACCACACGGCGAAATCGGGCGCCACGTCATGCAGGCGCAGCGGCAAGTTGCCGACCGAGTGCGCCAGGTCGAAGCCGATGCGTGCGCCCTGCAGGCGTGCGGCGCGGGTGATCGCATCGAGGTCGAAGGCCTGGCCGGTGCGGTACTGCACGCCGGGCCACAGCACCAGCGCCAGGCGCGGTCCGTGCTCGGCGATGGCGCGTTCGATCGCGGTCAGCGAGATCGTGCCGTTGGCTTCGTCCGGCTGCACTTCCACCAGGCACTCGGCCGGGTCGAAGCCATGGAAGCGGATCTGTGCTTCCACCGCGTGGCGGTCGGTCGGGAATGCGCCGGCTTCCATCAGGATCACCGGGCGCTGCGTGGTTGGCCGGTAGAAGCTGACCATCATCAGGTGCAGGTTCACGCTCAGCGTGTTCATCGCCACCACCTCGCTGGGCAGTGCGCCAACCACACGGGCCAGCTGCGCGCTCACCAGGCGGTGGTACGACAGCCACTGCGTCGGGCCGGTGAAGTGGCCTTCCACCGCCAGCTCGCCCCACTGCTTCATCACTTCCTGCACGGCGGCCTGTGCGCCGCGCGGCTGCAGGCCCAGGGAGTTGCCGACGAAGTAGGTCTGCTCGCCGCCACCATGGCGCGGAATCAGGAATTCAGTGCGCAGCGGGCGCAGCGGATCGGCGGCGTCCAGGGCGATGGCGTGGGTGCGGCTGAGCAGGTCGGACATGGTCGGGCAACAGGCTGCAACGGGACCGCCAGTGTAGCGCCTGGCACGGCAGGACCGACGCCCGGAATGCCTGCGTACCGCTATAGCTGTAGAGCCGAGCCCGTGCTCGGCTTCGTGGCCCGGCAGCCGAGCATGGGCTCGGCTCTAGGGGCGGGTGGTCAGCCCGCCGCCGGCACCGGCAGCGGATCCACGTGCCCGCACTGGCTGCAGGTGCGCAGTTCCAGGCTGGCGTGGTAGCGCGCAAACACCTTGGGCAGGTCGGTTTCGATGTTCTGCAGCGGGAAATACTCTTCGTGCAGCTTGTGGTTGCAGCGCTCGCAGTGCCAGATCACGCCGTCCATCTCATGCGGCAGCCGCTTGCGCTCGACCACCAGGCCGATGCCCCCGGGCGGGCGGCGCGGCGAGTGCGGCACCTTGCCCGGCAACAGGAAGATCTCGCCGGCGCGGATCGGGATGTCGCGTACCGCGCCGTCCTCCTGCACCTTCAGCACCATCTCGCCTTCGAGCTGGTAGAACCACTCGGGGCCTTCGTCGTAGTGGTAGTCGGTACGCGAGTTCGGCCCGCCGACCACCATCACGATGAAATCGCCGTTGTCGATCATCTTGTTGCCCACCGGCGGCTTCAGCAGGTGGCGGTTCTCTTCGATCCAGGCGTGCAGGTTGATCGGCGGAGCGAGCATGGTGGTCATCCGTGTGGGTATCAGTCGCGACGGCCCTTGCGCGGCACGAAGGACAGCGCTTTTTCATACGCTGGCTGCAGCTCTTCCAGCGAACCGACGTCGATGCCCATTTCACGCACGCGGCCGTCCTTCAGGCTGTAGACCCAGCCGTGCACCATCAGCTTCTGGCCGCGGGCCCAGGCATCCAGCACGATGGTCGAGCGGCAGAGGTTGGCGACCTGCTCGATCACGTTCAGCTCGCACAGCCGGGCGTGCTTGAGTTCGTCGTCTTCGATCGCGTCGAGGATGCCCTGGTGCTTCTGCACCACGTCACCGACATGGCGCAGCCAGTTGTCGGCCAGGCCGACGCGGGTGTTGTGCAGGCAGGCATGCACGCCGCCGCAGCCGTAGTGGCCGACGATCAGGATGTGCTTGACCTTCAGCTGGTCCACTGCGTACTGCACCACGCTCAGGCAGTTGAGGTCGGTGTGGGCGACCACGTTGGCGACGTTGCGGTGCACGAACACTTCGCCCGGCGCCATGCCGATGATCTGGTTGGCCGGCACACGCGAATCGGAGCAGCCGATCCACAGGTACTCGGGATGCTGCTGCTTGGCCAGCTGGTGGAAGAAGTCGGGGTCCTCCTTCTCGATGCGGTCGGCCCAGTCGCGGTTGTTCTGCAGCAGCTTGTGGATGTCTTTCATGTTCGGGTCCCTGGCGTCGGGTGGGGGCGCACCGCAGCCATCCGGCTGCGACGTCGCGGGAATCTGGGGTGTTCAGCCGCTGCGGGCGGCCTGTTCGCGGTGCCAGCGCATCCACTGCGCCAACTCGGTGGAGGAAGGGGTGCCCAGCTGTTCCAGTTCGGCAATCACGGCGCGCTGGTTGGCGTCGGGATGGTTCTGGCTCAGCTTCAGCTTCAGCTGCACGTGTTCGACCTGGAAACGGAAGCCGACGATGGCACGCAGTTCCGGGCCATGCTCGGCACGCGTGGCATCGAACCGCCAGGCCTGGCCAACGCTGGCTTCGAAGTGGTCGCTGATCGCACCGACCAGCCCGGCCAGCGCATCGGCATCGTCGAACGTGTGCAGCTGCCCGCGCAGCTCGGCGGCCGCATAGTTCCAGGTCGGAACACGTGCCGCAGGCTCCTTGTCCGGGTACCAGCTGGCCGAGACGTAACCGTGTGGCCCGTCGACCAGCACCTTGGCCGCACCGCTGTGGCGCGACTGCGGGTTGGCGCGGGCCCAGTGGCCGCGCAGTTCGATACGCTCGCCCTCGCGCCGGTACAGCACCGGCATCCGCGTCAGCTCCGGCAGGCCATCGCTGCCGGCGGTGAGCACGGTGACGAATGGATCGCGCGCCAGCAGGCGGTCCAGCCAGAGCAGGTCGGTTTCGGCGAAGGCGCGTGGAGTGAACATGCCTGGATCAGGCGCGCGCGCCCAGTGACTGGATCATGCGGCCGCGCAGGCCCTCGTCGTTGTCGGCCTGTGGCGGCTGCACTTCGTGCAGGCTGAAGCCGCGCACCAGCGCGTCTTCCTCGTCCAGGCCGTCATACTCGACGAATTCGGCGTCGAACAGCTGCGAACGGGCGGTGTCTTCGCTGTCATAGCTCAGCGTGTTGCCATCGCTGTCGAGCACCTCAGCGGTGCCGGCCGGGCGAACGCGCAGGCGCGCCCAGATCAGGGTGTTGCCGAGGCTGGCCAGCCACCAGCTGTCGCGCGAGGCGGAAATGTCATTCATGGGGGTTACCAGAGCGAGGCCAGCCAGAGCAGGGCGGCCATGCCCAGTCCGGCCAGCAGGGTCAGCAGCGAAACCCAGGCCGGCGTCGCCAACCCGGACAGCGAGCGGTCCGGCTGCTGGCGATAGTCGCGGCGCAGCAGCCAGGCCAGGGCATCGGGCTTGAGGAAGGCGCCGCTGCCGAAGCGCTCGGCGAGCGCCGGATGGCGGTCGCGCACGTGCACCAGGGTCAGCGGCCAGAAGATCACGAAGGCACTGAACCCGGCCACTGCAACGCCGACGAAACACAGGGCGAAGAACAGGGTCATGGGAGTCGTACCTCCGTGGTCGTGTGGGGCTTAGAAGTCCGCGCTGCCCGGGGCGCGCGGGTAGGGGATCGCGTCGCGGATGTTGGACAGCCCGCAGACGTACACCACCAGGCGTTCGAAGCCCAGGCCGAAGCCGGCGTGCGGCACCGAGCCATAGCGGCGGAAGTCGCGGTACCAGCTGTAGTGCTCGCGATCCAGGCCGAACTGGGCCATGCGCGCGTCCAGCACGTCCAGGCGCTCTTCGCGCTGGCTGCCACCGATGATCTCGCCGATGCCCGGGGCCAGCACGTCCATCGCGGCAACGGTCTTGCCGTCGTCGTTCAGGCGCATGTAGAAGGCCTTGATGTGCTCCGGATAGTTGGTCACCACCACTGGGCGGCCGACGTGTTCCTCGGTCAGCCAGCGCTCGTGCTCGGTCTGCAGGTCCAGGCCCCATTCCACCGGGAAGTCGAACTTCCTGCCGGACTTCTGCAGCAGGCTGACCGCGTCGGTGTAGTCGATGCGCTCGAACGGTGCGTTGATGAAGTCTTCCAGCTTGGTGATCGCGTTCTTGTCCACGCGCTCGGCGATGAAGGCCAGGTCGTCGCTGCGCTCGTTCAGCACGGCGCGGAACAGGTACTTCAGGAACTCTTCGGCCAGGCGTGCGTCTTCGGCCAGGTCGGCGAAGGCGATTTCCGGCTCGATCATCCAGAACTCCGCCAGATGGCGGGTGGTGTGGCTGTTCTCGGCGCGGAAGGTCGGGCCGAAGGTGTAGACCTTGCTCAGCGCCAGGCAGTAGGCCTCGACGTTCAGCTGGCCGGACACGGTCAGGAAGGTTTCCTTGCCGAAGAAGTCGCGGCTGAAGTCGATCGCGCCCTTCTCGTCACGGGGCAGGTTCACCATGTCCAGGGTGGACACGCGGAACATCTGGCCGGCGCCTTCGGCGTCGGAGGTGGTGATGATCGGGGTGCTGATCCAGTTGAAGCCGTTCTCGTGGAAGAAGCGGTGCACGGCCTGGGCCAGGCAGTTGCGGATGCGGGTGACTGCGCCGAACAGGTTGGTGCGTGGGCGCAGGTGCGCCACTTCGCGCAGGAACTCCGGCGACATCGGCTTGGGCTGGATCGGGTAGGTGAGCGGGTCTTCGACCCAGCCGACCACTTCCAGGGCGCTGGCCTGGATCTCGAACGACTGGCCCTTGCCCTGCGACTTCACCAGGGTGCCGGTGCCGATGACCGAGCAGCCGCTGGTCAGGCGCTTGATCTCGTCGAAGTTGGCCAGGGTGTCGTTGGCGACGACCTGGATCGGGGCGAAGCAGGAGCCGTCGCTCACATTCACGAAGGCCAGATTCGCTGAACCGCGCACCGTGCGCACCCATCCGCGTACCGTGACTTCGCCGCCTTCCGGGATCTTCCCGGCAAGCGCATGTTCAACGCTGACCACCGTCATGACTTGAATCCTCTGCTGATCGACTCGATCTGTGAACACGGGAGTTTACCGTTTGCAGCGTTCTGCTTGCGAGGCATTTTTCGCGGCAACGGCTCCTTATAATGTTCCCGTACCTCTGGAGTAGCCCCATGGCCGTCAGCCTGACCCCCATTGCCTTCGAGCGCGTGCAGCGCTTTGTCGCCCAGACCCCCGGCGCGCTGGGCCTGCGTTTCGGCGTGACCAGGACCGGCTGCTCCGGCTGGGGCCACATCACCGACCTGGCACGCGACGAGCGCGAGGGCGATACCGTGTTCGAGCAGGACGGCGTGAAGATCTACGTCGATGCCAAGAGCCTGGCGCTGGTGGACGGCACCGTGATCGACTTCGGCAAGCACGGCCTGAGCGAGACCTTCACGTTCAGCAACCCGAATGCCACCGCCGAGTGCGGCTGCGGCGAGAGCTTCACCACCGACGCCGACAAGGCCTGACGGCCGGCCGGGGCCTGATCGTTCTGGTGGCGCCCAACCCGGGTTGGCTGGGCGCTCGCCCCGGCTCAGGGCGCCAGGTGGCCCACCGGTTGCCCGGCCACCCCATCTGCGCCATAATGCGCGGCTTCCTGCCTCCCCGGCGGGAATCCTTGCCCCACCGCGGTCTCAACGGCGGGGGGCTGTCCGGCCGCAAGGCCACATCCGAAAGGTAGAAAAAAACATGAGTCGTCATTACGAAATCGTGTTCATGGTCCACCCGGACCAGAGCGAGCAGGTCCCGGCCATGATCGAGCGCTACAAGTCGCTGGTCGAGAACGGCAACGGTACCATCCACCGTCTGGAAGACTGGGGCCGCCGCCAGCTGGCGTACCCGATCCAGAACCTGGTGAAGGCCCACTACGTGCTGATGAACATCGAAGCCGACCAGGCCGTTCTGAACGAACTGACCGAAAGCTTCCGCTTCAACGACGCCGTGCTGCGCAACCTGGTCATCAAGCGTGACGAGGCTGACACCGAGCAGTCGCTGATCATGAAGAGCAAGGACGAGAAGGGTGACAAGCCGGAGCGCGGTGAGCGCCGTCGTCGTGACGACGAAGAAGGCGAGTCCACCACCACCGCTGACAACGAAGCCGGCGACGACGCCGCTTCCGCCGCCTAAGGAGCCTTCCCATGTCCAAGTTCTTCCGTCGCCGCAAGTTCTGCAAGTTCACGGCTGAAGGTGTGAAGGAGATCGACTACAAGGATCTCAACACCCTGCGCCAGTACCTGACCGAGAACGGCAAGATCGTGCCGAGCCGCGTCACCGGTACCAAGTCGAAGTACCAGCGCCAGCTGGCGACCGCCGTCAAGCGCGCCCGCTTCCTGGCCCTGATTCCGTACACCGACAACCACGACGTCTGATGCCCGGCGGGGCGGCCCGGTGCCGCCCCCGCTGTGCCAGCTATTCGGACAGCCTTTGTTGCGGGGCATCGCCTCGCTAACGAATAACTTATCTGGAGCAATACCATGCAGCTGATCCTCCTGCAGAAAGTCACCAACCTCGGCAACCTGGGCGACCTGGTCGACGTGAAGCCGGGCTACGGCCGTAACTTCCTCGTGCCGCAGGGCAAGGCCGTTCCGGCCACCGAGAGCAACAAGGCCGAGTTCGAAGCCAAGCGCGCCGAATACGAAGCCAAGGCCCAGGCCATCCACGCCGAAGCTGACGCCCGCAAGGCCAAGCTGGACGGTGCGAGCGTGACCATCCCGGCCAACGCTTCGACCGAAGGCAAGCTGTACGGCTCGGTCGGCGCCCGCGAAATCGCCGATGCCTTCACCGCTGCCGGCCTGCCGGTCAGCAAGAGCGAAGTCATCCTGGGCGAAGGCGCCTTCCGCAACATCGGCGAGTACGACGTGCTGATCCACCTGCACGCCGACGTCGAGACCACCGTCAAGGTCGTCGTCGTCGCCGAAGCCTGATCCCACGCCGCAAGGCCTGGCATCACCGCAGAACGGGCGCCCGCAAGGGTGCCCGTTTTGTTTTATGGCTCCGTTTCGTGGCGTCGGGCCACGTCCGGCCGGCGGGGCAGGGCTGGACAATGTTCCACGCCCATTCGTAGAACACGGCCACATCGGTATACTCAGGGCGTCACACCCGTTCCACGGGCATCGATCCCAACAGGATCAATGACTTGGAGGGTAAACGCAGGCCGCTTGCCGGCCCCAGTCCGGAACCCCTATGCGTCTTTCCACGATCAAGCTGTCCGGCTTCAAGTCGTTCGTCGATCCGACCACCCTGCACCTGCCGACCAACATGACCGGCGTGGTGGGGCCCAATGGCTGCGGCAAGTCGAACATCATCGACGCCGTGCGCTGGGTCATGGGCGAGAGTTCGGCCAGCCGCCTGCGCGGCGACTCGCTGACCGACGTGATCTTCTCCGGGTCCAATGCCCGCAAGCCGGTCTCGCAGGCCACGGTCGAGCTGATCTTCGACAACTCCGACCACACGATCTCCGGCGAGTACGCCTCGTTCAACGAAATCTCGGTCAAGCGCACGGTCAGCCGCGACGGCACCAGCAACTACTACCTCAACGGCACCAAGTGCCGTCGCCGCGACATCACCGACCTGTTCCTCGGCACCGGCCTGGGGCCGCGCAGCTACTCGATCATCGAGCAGGGCATGATCAGCCAGATCATCGAGGCGCGCCCGGAAGACCTGCGCGTCTACCTGGAAGAGGCGGCCGGCATCTCCAAGTACAAGGAGCGCCGCAAGGAGACCGAGACCCGCATCCGCCACACCCGCGAGAACCTGGACCGGCTGGGCGACCTGCGCGATGAGATCAGCAAGCAGCTGGAGCACCTCAAGCGCCAGGCCAGGCAGGCCGAGCAGTACCAGGCCCTGCAGGAAGAGCGCCGGGTCAAGGATGCCGAGTGGAAGGCCCTGGAATTCCGCGGGCTGGACGGTCGCCTGTCGAAGCTGCGCGAAGGCCTGTCGCAGGAAGAGACCAAGCTGCAGCAGCTGATCGCCGACCAGCGCGACGCCGAGGCCCGCATCGAGACCGCGCGCGCGCGGCGCGAAGAGGCCGCCGACGCTCTGAACACCGCGCAGGCTGCGGTCTACCAGGTCGGCAGCACGCTGGCGCGCCTGGAACAGCAGATCCAGCACCAGCGCGAGCTGTCGCAGCGCCTGCACAAGGCGCGCGATGAAACCCAGCAGGCGCTGGCCGAACTGGGCCAGCACATCAGCGGCGACGAGGCCAAACTGAGGGTGCTGCGCGAGGCGGTGGAGGCCGCCACTCCGCAGCTGGAAGAACTGCAGGAAGAAAACGAGATCAAGCAGGAAAGCCTGCGCGAGGCTGAAGAGCGGCTGGCCAGCTGGCAGCAGCGCTGGGAACAGCACACCTCGCAGAGTTCGGAAGCCTCGCGCGCCGGCGATGTCGAGCGCACGCGCGTGGACTACCTGGACAAGCAGATCCTCGACGCCGACCGGCGTCGCGAGGCCCTGGCCGCCGAACGCGCAGGCCTGGACGTGGACGCGCTGGAAGAAGCCTTCGAGCAGCTGCACCTGCAGCACGACACGCAGAAGGCCGCGCTGGATGAATTGAGTGAAGACGTCGAGCTGCGCAAGCAGGGGGTGGCGGCGGTGCAGGAACAGCAGCGCAATGGCCAGAACGAACTGGCTGAACTGCGCAAGCAGGCCAACGGCCTGCGCGGTCGCCTGGCCTCGCTGGAAACCCTGCAGCAGGCCGCGCTGGGCCAGGAGCAGGGGGCAGCCGTGGCCTGGCTGAAGGCGCGCGGCCTGGATTCGGCGGCGCGCGTCGGCGAACGCCTGGACGTGGATGCCGGCTGGGAAAACGCGGTGGAAAGTGCGCTCGGCCAGCTGATCGAAGGCGTGCTAGTCGATGACCCGGCCAGCCTGGTCGGCGCGCTGGGCGAACTTGGCGAAGGCCACATTGCGCTGGTCGCCGACGATGCTGCTGAACTGAAGGTGGCGCCGACCTCGCTGGCGGCACGCGTGCGCGGCCCGGCAGCGATCCGGCGCCTGCTGGCACACCTGCACGGTGCCAGGGACCTGTCCGAGGCGAAGGCCCTGCAGGCCAGCCTGCCGGAAGGCGATTCGATCATCACCCAGGGCGGCGAGCGCCTGGGCCAGGGCTGGGTGCGGGTGTCGCGCTCCGGTGCCGCCGAGCAGGGCGCGCTGCTGCGCGAGCGTGAGATCAACGAACTGCGTGAGCAGATCGAGCAGCTGCAGGACCGCGAGGCCGAGCTGGAAGAGCAGCTGAGCGGTTTCCGTGAGCAGCTGCAGGCGGCCGAACAGCAGCGCGAGGACGCGCAGCGCGCGCTCTACCAGGCCCATCGCGCGGTGTCCGAACTGGCCGGCCAGCTGCAGGGCCAGCAGGGCAAGGTGGAAGCGGCACGCACCCGCATCGACCGCATCGAGGGCGAGCTGAAGCAGTTGCAGGAAACGCTGGAAGCCAACAACGAGCAGGCGCGTGAAGCGCGCTCGCGGCTGGAGAGTGCGGTCAGCAGCATGGGCGACCTGGAATCGACCCGGCAGCGGCTGGAGGGCGAACGTCGGCAGTTGACCGAGGCCCGCGACCTGGCCCGCGATGCCGCCCGTGCGGTACGCGAGCGCGCGCATTCGCTGGCCCTGACCCTGGAATCGCAGCGTGCGCAGCTGGCCTCGTTGAGCCAGGCGCTGGAGCGCATGGGCACCCAGCGCGGGCAGCTGGATGCGCGGCTGGGCGAGCTGCATTCGCAGCTGGACGAAGGGGATTCGCCGGTCGAATCGCTGCAGGCCGAACACCAGAACGCGCTGGAAGAGCGCGTGCGGGCCGATCGCGTGCTGACCGAGGCGCGCACGCTGCTGGACGGCATCGACGCCGAGCTGCGCAACTACGAGCAGACCCGCCACCAGCGCGATGAGCAGGCGTTGGCCCAGCGCGAGCGCATTTCGCAGCGCAAGCTCGACCAGCAGGCCCTGGTGCTCAGCGCCGACACCCTGCAGGCGGCGGTGGAAAAGGCCGGATTCGTGCTGCAGGACGTGCTCAACGCACTACCCGAAGACGCGCGCCTGGGCGACTGGGAGCAGGCCGTGCACCAGATCGACGCGCGCATGCGCCGGCTGGAGCCGGTCAACCTGGCCGCCATCCACGAGTACGGCGAGGCTTCGCAGCGTTCGGACTACCTGGATTCGCAGCACGCCGACCTGACCACGGCGCTGGAAACGCTTGAGGATGCCATCCGCAAGATCGATCGCGAGACCCGCGGCCGGTTCAAGGACACCTTCGACCGCGTCAATGCCGGCGTCCAGTCCCTGTACCCGCGCCTGTTCGGTGGTGGCCACGCCTACCTGGAACTGACCGGAGAAGACCTGCTCGACACGGGTGTGACCATCATGGCGCGCCCGCCGGGCAAGCGCGTGTCCAGCATCTCGCTGCTGTCCGGCGGCGAGAAGGCGATGACCGCGGTGGCGCTGGTGTTCGCCATCTTCCAGTTGAATCCCGCCCCGTTCTGCCTGCTGGACGAGGTGGACGCGCCGCTGGACGAAGCCAACGTCGGCCGCCTGGCCAACATGGTCAAGGAAATGAGCGAGAAGGTGCAGTTCCTGTTCGTCAGCCATAACAAGGCGACGATGGAGGCCGCGCACCAGCTGTCGGGCGTGACCATGCGTGAGCCGGGCGTCAGCCGCCTGGTCAGCGTGGACCTGGAAGAAGCGGCGCGATTGGCGGGCGCGGCCTGACGTGCCATCCTAGTTACCTGAATGAATTAGCCGGAGAACCTATCGAATGTCCGACACGGCACTGTTGCGCATCGGCATCCTGGCCGCCGGCCTGCTGTTGATCGCCGCGATCTTCCTGTTTGGCCGTCCGAAGAAGAAGCCCCAGGGCCGTCGCGTGGAGAACGCGGAACCGACCAGTGGCGAGCGCCGCGAACCGGTCCTGGGCGAGGACGGCGTCGTGGTGGCTGAGGGCCGCGTCGAACCGGGCATGCGTGGCGAAGGCGAGCAGGCCGAACTTGGCCTGGCCGACACCGATCCGGGCGCGGCCAATGACCTCGGCAAGCGCACTACCCAGGATTTCGACAAGATCGTCTCGCTGTTCGTGGCCGCCCGTGCCGGCGAGCAGCTGCGCGGCGAAGACATCGTGGTGGCGGCCGAGAAGACCGGCCTGGTATTCGGCCACATGAACGTGTTCCACCGCCTGGTGGAAGGCCACCCCGAGCGCGGCCCGATCTTCTCGATGGCCAGCATCATGAAGCCAGGCAGCTTCGACATGGCCAACATCCGTGCCATGGAAACCCCGGCCATCGCCTTCTTCCTGACCCTGCCGGCGCCGCTGACCGCGCTTGATGCCTGGGAGAAGATGCTGCCGACCGTGCAGCGCATGGCCGAGCTGCTCGATGGCGTGGTGCTGGATGACAGCCGCAATGCCCTGGGCCGCCAGCGCATCGCGCACATCCGCGACGAGCTGCGTGCCTACGACCGCCAGCACCAGGCACCGCCGCTGACCAAGACCCCGCGCTGGTAAAGCCTGTTGTGCCGGCCAACGGTCGGCACCCACCCCGGTAGATCCACGCCATGCGTGGATCGGGTCTACGCCGGTACGCCGGCCACCTTGGCGAACGCACGGCGGAATGCGGCCATCTCGTCTTCGGTGCCGACGGTCACGCGCACGCGCTGTGGCCAGATCGGCCAGCTGCGGCCAATGATCACGCCGTTGTCCGCCATCGCCCTGGCAAAGGCGGCACCG
This sequence comes from Stenotrophomonas sp. YJH_SMC_122, assembly GCF_059369535.1. NCBI lineage: Bacteria > Pseudomonadati > Pseudomonadota > Gammaproteobacteria > Lysobacterales > Lysobacteraceae > Stenotrophomonas > Stenotrophomonas sp. YJH_SMC_122. The sequence goes on from NZ_JCAFST010000011.1 coordinate 50,077, forward strand.
TCGCGCTGCACATCCACCACGAAGCAGTTCGCTTCCGACGGCACGCAGCTGAAACCACGCTTGCCCAGCCACGCGATGGTGGCCTGCCGCACCCTGGCATTCTGCAGGCGGCGCTGCGCGATCAACTGGGTATCGTGCAGGCTGGCCAGTGCGGCGGCCAGTGCCGGCACGGGCAGGGGGTTGTCACCCAGGCTGGCCAGTTCGCGCAGGCGGTCGGGATGTGCGGCTGCCACGCCCAGGCGCAGGCCGGCCATGCCGTACAGTTTGGAAAACGTGCGCAGCACGATCAGGTCATCGCGCTGCGTCACCTGGGTGATCAGGCTGGGCTGCTCGCTGTACTGCAGGTAGGCCTCGTCGACCAGCACGCGGGTGGAGGCGGGCTTGTGGGCCAGCAGCCAGGCGAGCTCATCCGGTGGGCTGATCGAGCCGGTCGGGTTGTTCGGATTGCACACGTACAGCAGCCCGGTCGGGCGCGCGTGCGCGGCGGCGACCATTGCACGCAGGTCATGTGCGCCGTTGTCGCGCAGCGGCACTTTCTGCACGTGCGCACCGTGTGCGGCGGCGACCTCGCCCAGCGTCTCGAAGGTCGGGTCGGCGACTACCAGTCCCGCCTGCGGGCCGGTCCATAGCACGGCGGCACGGTTCAGCGGTTCGCTGGAACCCGGATACAACCGCACGTGATCAGCCGGAATGCGTGCCTGTTCGATGAAGGCGTCGCGCACCTGTCCGGCCAGTGCGAAACGGTAGCGGCCGCAACCGGCGATGCTGTCGCGTGCCGCCTGCTGGGCTGCGGGCGAGGGGCCGTAGGGGCATTCGTTGAAATTCAGCAGCACCGCACCTTCGGCGGGGGCAGGAGCGGCGGCCGTCGCGGGTTGGGTATGGCCAAGCTGCGGCAGCCCGCTGCCAGCGACGGCGAGGCCAGCACCGGCCAGTTGCAGGAAGCGTCGACGGGAAGCGGGCAGGGTCACGGGCAGGATTCCGAAGGGCAGACCGTCGCACGCTAGCGCTGGTGGCGGCGCGCGGCAAGCTGCCTTTTGTAGCGTCGAGCCATGCTCGACTACAGCTGTGCCAACCAAGGTTGGCACCTACCGGGGCGGGGAGAAGGTTTGCATCCACCAGGGCAGGGGAGCGCCCGTCGAGCATGGCTTGGCGCTGCGAAGGCGGGGCGTTACAGGGCCTGACGGCCGGGCGCGGTAGAATCCCCGGCCATCCCAGAACCACCGGATTCCGATGAGCCCCAGCCCCGCCGAACGCGCCGAAGATCTCCGCCGGCAGATCGCCCAGGCCAACCGCGCCTACCACGAGCTGGACGCGCCGGAGATCGCCGACGTCGACTACGACCGGATGGTGCGCGAGCTGGAAGCACTGGAGCGCGAACATCCGGAACTGGCCCGGGCCGACAGCCCGACCCAGCAGGTCGGTGCGCGTCCTTCCGGCCGCTTCGCCGAGGTGCGCCATGCGGTGCCGATGCTGTCGCTGTCCAATGCGTTCAGCGACGAGGAAGTGGCTGACTTCGTGCGCCGCATTGACGAACGCCTGGGCCGTCGCAGCCTGCAGTTCTCGGCCGAGCCGAAGATGGACGGCCTGGCGATCAGCCTGCGTTACGAGGATGGTCATTTCGTGCTCGGCGCGACCCGCGGTGATGGCAGCACCGGCGAGGACGTGACCGCCAATCTGCGCGAGATCAGCGACATTCCCAAGCGCCTGCACGGCAAGGACTGGCCGGACGTGCTGGAGGTGCGCGGCGAGGTGTACATGGCCCGCGCCGATTTCGAGGCCTACAACGAACGGGCGCGCCTGCACGGCGGCAAGGTGCTGGCCAATCCGCGCAACGCGGCGGCCGGTTCGCTGCGCCAGCTCGACCCGAAGATCAGTGCGCAGCGCAGGTTGAGCTTCTTTGCCTACGGTACCGGTGAAGTGCAGGGCGGCGAGCTGCCCGATACCCATTCGGGCACGCTGGCCCAGCTCGGCGCCTGGGGTTTCCCGGTCAGTGCGCTGTGCAAGGTGGTGGAAGGCACGGATGGTCTGCTCGGCTACTACCGCGATATCGGCGAGCGTCGCGACGGCCTGCCGTTCGATATCGACGGCGTGGTCTACAAGCTCGATGACCGTGCCGGCCAGCAGGCGATGGGCTTCGTCTCGCGCGCACCGCGCTGGGCCATCGCGCACAAGTTCCCGGCGCAGGAGCAGAGCACGACGGTGGAGGCGATCGAGATCCAGATCGGCCGCACCGGTGCGGCCACACCGGTCGCGCGGCTGGCACCGGTGGCCGTGGCCGGCGTGATCGTGTCCAACGCCACGCTGCACAACGCCGACCAGATCGCACGTCTCGACGTGCGCATCGGCGACAGCGTGATCGTGCGCCGCGCCGGCGACGTGATCCCGGAAGTGGTCAGCGTCATCCTCGACCGGCGCCCGCAGGGCACCACGCCCTGGCAGATGCCGACGCGCTGCCCGGTGTGCGGCTCGGAGATCGTGCGCGAGGAAGGAGCGGCCGCATGGCGCTGCTCGGGTGAGCTGTCCTGTCCGGCGCAGCGCAAGGAAGCCATTGCCCATTTCGCTTCGCGCCGCGCGATGGACATCGACGGCCTGGGCGACAAGTACATTGAAACCCTGGTCGACGCCGGCATCGTCAAGAGCGTGGCCGACCTGTACCGGCTCAGTCGTGACCAGCTGCTGCACCTGAAGCTGGTGCTGGACGCTGAAGATCCCTCGGCGCTGGCCGCCGCACTGAAGCTGCACCTGCCGGCCGAAGGCAGTGGCGCGGTGCTCAATGCGGTGCTCAGGCTGGACGGCAACGATCCGGGCTGGCGCGCGCAGGCGCTGGCGCAGCCGGCCCGGTTCGAATGGAACACGAAGAAGATCGCCACCAAGTGGGCCGACAACCTGATCGCGGCCATCGACGCCAGTCGTGCCGCCACGCTGGAACGGCTGCTGTTCGCGCTGGGCATCGAGCACGTGGGCGAGAGCACGGCCAAGGCACTGGCGCAGTGGTTCGGTGACCTGGAACTGATCCGCCACCTGCCGTGGCCCTTGTTCAAGCGCGTGCCGGACATCGGTGGCGAAGTGGCGCGGTCGCTCGGCCACTTCTTCGAACAGCAGGGCAACCAGCAGGCCATCGATGACCTGCTGCAGGTCGGCCAGGTCCGCATCAGCGATGTGCACGCGCCCAGCGCCAGGCTGCGCGAGGGGCTGGATCTGGCGCAGCTGTTGGTCGAATCAGAGATTCCCGGCATCACCCGCCTGCGCGCGGAAAAACTGGTGGCCGCGTTGCCCGGTGCCCAGGCGGTGCTCGACGCCGAGCATGGGCAGTTCGTCAACGCCGGCCTGCCGGACGACACTGCGCGCGGTCTGGCCGACTGGCTCGATGCCGATGGCCATGGCGCGATGCTGCTGGCAGCCGAGAAGGCGATGCAGCAGATCCTGGCCAAGGCACCGGCGCTGGCCGAGATCGTGGCCGGCCCGCTGGATGGGCAGACCGTGGTGCTGACCGGCACCCTGGCCCAGCTCACCCGCGATGCCGCCAAGGAGCGCCTGGAAGCGCTGGGTGCCAAGGTCTCCGGCAGCGTCTCGAAGAAGACCAGCTTCGTGGTGGCCGGTACCGAGGCCGGCTCCAAGCTGGACAAGGCGCAATCGCTGGGCGTGCCGGTATGGGACGAAGACCGCCTGCTGGCTTATCTGGCCGAACACGAGTGACGATCCCGCCGGGTGTCCCCGCGCCCGGCATGAAACACAAAGGAACACCGATGCAGACCGCCCCGCTGGATTTCCGCTTGGCCACCCGTGCCGACGAGGAGTTGTTGATCGCGCTGATGCGCGAGTTCTACGCCGAAGACAGGCTCGACTTCGATGACGCGCGCGTGCGTCGCGGCGTGGACGCGCTGCTGGCCGATCCGCGCAATGGCGAAGTGCTGTTGTGGCTGGACGAGGCGGGCGAGGTGGTCGGCTACGCGGTGATCGCGATGGGCTTCAGCCTGGAGCAGGGCGGCCACTTCATGCTGCTGGACGAGCTGTACCTGAGCCATCGCGCGCGCGGTCGTGGCCGCGGCAAGCAGGCGCTGGCCATCTGCGAACAGCGCGCTCGCGGTCGTGGCGTCAGCCGCCTGCGCCTGGAAGTGAACCACCACAACGAACTGGCACGCCGCCTGTACCTGGCCAGCGGCTACATCGACGATACGCGCGATCTGCTGACCCTGCCGCTCGACCATCCGCGCCCGGAGGGCATCCTGTGAGCGAGGCCCTGCTGCGCGCGCTGCAGCAGCGCGCCGCGCTCAATGCGCTGGTGCGCCGCTTCTTTGCAGAGCGCGATGTGCTCGAGGTGGAGACGCCGATCCTGTCGGTCGCGGGCAACACCGAGCCGAACATCGACAGCTTCCATACCGACTTCACCGGGCATGTCGATGCCGGCGGACGCCGCCGCTGGCTGCGCACCTCGCCGGAGTATCCGCTCAAGCGCCTGCTCGCTGCCGGCGTGGGCGACTGTTACGAATTGGGCCGGGTGTTCCGCAATGGCGAGGCCGGTGGTCGCCACAACCCGGAATTCACCATGCTGGAATGGTATCGGGTCGGTTGGGACCACCATCGGCTGGTACAGGAAACCGCCGAGCTGATCGGACAGGCGCTGGCCCTGGTGGGACGCCGTGCGACCCTGCGCGTGCTGAGTTACCGCGAGCTGTTCCAGCAGCACCTTGGCGTGGATCCGTTCGAGGCGGATGAGTCCGCGCTGCGTGCCGCGTTGGGCGAGGTGCACATCGACCCGGTCGGATTGACCCGTGATGACTGGCTCGACCTGCTGATGACCCATCGTATCCAGCCGCATTTCGATGACGCAGTCATGACCGTGGTGCATGACTGGCCAGCCAGCCAGGCCGCGCTGGCACGCATCCGCGCCGGCACGCCGCCGCTGGCCGAGCGTTTCGAGCTGTACCTGGGTGTAGTGGAACTGGCCAACGGCTATCACGAACTGAACGACGCCGACGAGCAGCGTGCCCGCTTCCAGCGCGACCAGCAGCGCCGCCACGAACGTGGGCAGGTGCAGCCGCCACTGGATGAAGCGCTGCTGGCGGCGTTGCCAGCGTTGCCGGCCTGTGCCGGCGTGGCGCTGGGGGTCGACCGCCTGCTGATGGCGATGAACCGCACACCGCGCATTGCAGATGTGTTGGCCTACGACTTCGCCCACGCGTGACCATCACGCGTTGCTGAACATCCCAGGCTGAACGAAACGCGGGTTCTGCGCGCTTGCGTCGGTAAGCGGGATGATGCTTTTATCACGGCCAATGCCGGACACTGGCATGCAGTTCATCCATTCCTGCTGGGGAAGGCTTTGGTCAAGTGGTTTGCGGTTGTCGCTGCACCGATGTACTCCATTGCGCTCTGGGGTGCCTGGCTGCCGTCGCCGGCGTCGGCCCAGCAGGTGGGCTACGACGATGAAGTGGTGACCTGCGAGTCCCGCGACATGGGCTGGGTGCACTGCGATATCGATGTGGCCAACGGCGTCGATCTGGTGCGCCAGCTGTCCAGCAACAGCTGCATCCGCGGCAGCGAGTGGGGCACCGACCGCAGCGGCGTGTGGGTCACCCTGGGCTGCCGCGCCGAGTTCCGTGCGCGCCGTGCGCAGGGTGCGGCACCTGCGGCAACGGAAGGCAAGCGCCTGGTGCGCCGCGTGGTGCGCTGCGAATCCAATGGCCGTCCGCAGAGTTGCCCGGTACGCCTGGATGGCGCGCCGGTGCGCCTGCTTCGCCAGTTGTCGGTGCTGCCGTGCCGGGAAGGCCAGGGATGGGGCTACAAGCGCAATGAAGTCTGGACCAGCCGTGGCTGCCAGGGCGATTTCGAGGTGGCCGACGAGGACGGCCGCTTCGTCGATGTGCCGCGCCGCCTGACCTGCGAATCGAAGTCGAAGAAGCGCCGCTTCTGCGGCGCGAGCATCTCGGTGGGTGCTGTGGTCTCCGAGCAGCTGTCCAGCACGCCCTGCGAGGAAGGCAGCACCTGGGGTTGGAACCGCAACGGGATCTGGGTGGACGGCGGCTGCCGCGCCGAATTCTCGGTGAATTGAGCCGGGGCAGGCTCCAACCACGCGGGGCGTGGCCCTACAATGGGCCCATGAACACTGCCTCCGACATCGACTACGCCCGTTACGACCACATCCGCCCGATCCTGTGGACCGGCGATGCCTTGCAACTGCTGGACCAGCGCAAGCTGCCGTTCGTGGTCGAGCACGTGGTCTGCCATGACAGTGACGAGGTTGCCAGCGCCATCCACGCGCTGACTGTGCGTGGCGCGCCGGCGATCGGCATTGCCGCCGCCTGGGGCGTGGTGCTGGCCGCGCGAGAGGTGCAGGCCGCAGACGGTGCGCACGCGCTGCAGCAGCTGGAACCGGCACTGCAGCGCCTGAACGCATCGCGCCCCACTGCGGTCAATCTGGCCTGGGCGCTGGCACGCATGCGCCGTTGCCTGAACGCTGCCGGCGCCGACTGGAAGGCGTTGCTGGAGTCCGAAGCGCAGGCCATCGCCGAGGAAGACCTGGCGGCCAACCGCCACATGGGCGCACTGGGCGCTGGCCTGATCGAGGCCGGCAGCGGTGTGCTGACCCACTGCAATACCGGCTCGCTGGCCACCGCCGGCTTCGGTACCGCGCTGGGCGTCATTCGCGCCGGCATGGCCCAGCACCGCATCGCCCGCGTGTTCGCCGGCGAGACCCGGCCGTGGCTGCAGGGGGCACGCCTGACCGTGTGGGAGCTGCAGCAGGACGGTATCGATGCCACCCTGATCGCCGACTCGGCGGCCTCGCACCTGATGAAGACCGGTGCCGTGCAGTGGGTGATCGTGGGCGCAGACCGCATCTGCGCCAATGGTGATACCGCCAACAAGATCGGCACCTACCAACTGGCCATTGCCGCGCGCCACCACGGCGTGAAGTTCATGGTGGTGGCGCCGTCCTCGACCGTGGACATGGAAACCGTGGACGGCAGCCAGATCGAGATCGAGCAGCGCGACCCGGGTGAGCTGTATGGCGTGGGCGGTACCCGCACCGTGGCCGAAGGGATCGCCGCCTGGAACCCGGTGTTCGACGTCACCCCGGGCGAGCTGATCGACGCCATCGTGACCGAGCGCGGGGTGATCCTGAACCCGACCGCCGAGAACATGCGCGCCGCCTTCGGCGGCTGAGGCGCAGGGGAGGGCGGCGCGACCGCCGCCCCGGTAGTGCCGGCCGCTGGCCGGTAACTCCCTAAGTTCCTGATTTGTGCCGGTAAAATCCCCGTAAAGGGAGGCGGAAAACGGCCTGTTGTGGTAGTATCCACAGGTTGAATCGAGGTTCCGGCGCGACCGCCCACGGGCGAATGCGCCGGACTGGACCGCTACCAGACAACGGAACCCGAATGGCAGAAACCGCCAAGGAAATCATCCAGGTCAACCTGGAAGACGAGATGCGCAAGAGCTACCTCGATTACGCCATGAGCGTGATCGTGGGCCGCGCGCTGCCGGATGCGCGCGACGGCCTCAAGCCGGTGCATCGCCGCGTGCTGTACGCGATGAACGAGCTCAACGCGCACAGCAACAAGCCCTACTTCAAGTCGGCGCGTATCGTCGGTGACGTCATCGGTAAGTACCACCCGCATGGCGATCAGTCGGTGTATGACACGCTGGTGCGCCTGGCACAGCCGTTCTCGCTGCGCTACATGCTGGTCGATGGCCAGGGTAACTTCGGCTCCATCGACGGCGACTCCGCCGCGGCCATGCGATACACCGAAGCGCGCATGTCGCGCCTCGCGCACGAGCTGATGGCGGACATCGACAAGGAAACCGTCGACTTCCAGCCCAACTACGACGAAAAGGAACTGGAGCCGACGGTCATGCCGACCCGGTTCCCGAACCTGCTGGTCAACGGCTCGGCCGGTATCGCGGTGGGCATGGCGACCAACATCCCGCCGCATAACCTGAGCGAATCGATCAACGCCTGCATTGCGCTGATCGACAACCCGGAGATCGACGTCGACGGCCTGATGGAGTACATCCCGGGCCCGGATTTCCCGACCGCCGGCATCATCAACGGCACCGCCGGCATCGTCGCCGGCTACCGCACCGGCCGTGGCCGCGTGCGCATCCGTGCCAAGGCCGATATCGAAGTGGCCGACAACGGCCGCGAATCGATCATCGTCACTGAAATTCCTTACCAGGTGAACAAGGCGCGTCTGATCGAAAAGATCGCCGAGCTGGTCAAGGAAAAGAAGATTGAAGGCATCAGCGAGCTGCGCGATGAGTCCGACAAGGACGGCATGCGCATCTACATCGAGATCAAGCGCGGCGAATCTGCCGAGGTTGTGCTGAACAACCTGTACCAGCAGACCCAGATGGAATCGGTGTTCGGCATCAACATGGTGGCGCTGGTCGACGGCCGCCCGCAGTTGATGAATCTGAAGCAGATGCTGGAGGCGTTCGTCCGCCACCGTCGCGAAGTGGTCACCCGCCGCACCGTGTTCGAGCTGCGCAAGGCGCGCGCCCGTGCCCACGTGCTGGAAGGCCTGACCGTCGCGCTGGCCAACATCGACGAGATGATCGAACTGATCAAGACCTCGCCGAACCCGAACGAAGCCCGCGAGCGCATGCTGGCGCGCGTGTGGGAGCCGGGCCTGGTCGGTGCGATGCTGGGTGCCGCCGGTGCCGAAGCCTCGCGCCCGGAAGACCTGCCCAAGGGCGTCGGCCTGGTCGAGGGCGGCTACCAGCTGACCGAGATCCAGGCCACCCAGATCCTGGAAATGCGCCTGCACCGCCTGACCGGGCTGGAGCAGGACCGCCTGACCGACGAGTACAAGCAGCTGCTGGAAGTGATCGCCGGGCTGATCCACATCCTGGAAGATCCCGACCGCCTGCTGCAGGTGATCCGCGAGGAGCTGGTCAACGTCAAGGCCGAGTTCGGCGACGAACGTCGCACCGAAATCCGCCACAGCGAAGAAGACCTGGACATCCTGGACCTGATCGCGCCGGAAGACGTGGTGGTCACCGTGTCCCACGCCGGCTACGTGAAGCGCCAGCCGGTCAGCGTGTACCGCGCGCAGCGCCGCGGCGGCCGTGGCCGCAGTGCGGCGGCGACCAAGGAAGAGGATTTCATCGAACAGCTGTGGCTGGTCAACACGCACGATACGCTGCTGACCTTCACCAGTTCGGGCAAGGTGTTCTGGCTGCCGGTCTACCAGCTGCCGGAAGCGGGTTCCAACGCCCGTGGCCGTCCGATCATCAACTGGATTCCGCTGGAACCGGGCGAACGCGTGCAGGCCGTGCTGCCGGTGCGCGAGTACGCCGATGGCCAGTTCGTGTTCTTCGCTACGAAGAACGGTACGGTCAAGAAGACCCCGCTGGGCGAGTTCGCCTTCCGTCTGGCCCGCGGCAAGATCGCGATCAACCTCGATGAGGGCGATGCCCTGGTCGGCGTCGGCCTGACCGATGGCCAGCGCGACATCCTGCTGTTCGCCTCCAACGGCAAGACCGTGCGCTTCGGCGAGGACAAAGTCCGCTCGATGGGCCGTACCGCAACTGGCGTGCGTGGCATCAAGATGCCGGCCGGCGAGGAAGTGGTCAGCCTGATCGTGGCCGAAAGTGCCGGTGGCATCGAGGACGAGAACGAGGACGACAACGGTGTCGAGGAAGCCGCCGCCACGGGCGATGCGGTGATTGACGGTGCCGATGACAGCAGCGTGCAGTACATCCTGACCGCCACCGAGAACGGCTACGGCAAGCGAACTCCGCTGCCGGACTACCCGCGCAAGGGCCGTGGCACGCAAGGTGTGATCGGCATCCAGACCACCGAGCGCAACGGCAAGCTGGTCGCCGCAGTACTGATGGGCTCCCGCGACGAAGTCCTGCTGATCTCCGACGGCGGTACGCTGGTGCGTACGCGTGGCTCGGAAATCAGCCGCGTCGGCCGCAACACCCAGGGCGTGACCCTGATCCGCCTGTCCAAGGACGAGAAGCTGCAGGCGGTGGAGCGCATGGATGCCTCGATCGACGAGGACGAGGACGAGGTGGCAGTCGCCGCCCCGGCCACGACCGACAGCGCCCCGGCTGCGGCCAGCAGCGAGGACGCCGCACAGGAGTGATCCTGCCGCGAACCTGAGGCACCCGACGACGCCGGCCCTGTGCCGGCGTTGTCGTATCCGGATGCCACGCATACGCGCGCGCTTCACGCAGGCGGTGGGATAACGGCGCATGCTGCCCCCGGAGATCGACGATGTCCGCCACGCCGCAGTCCGCTCCTGCTCCCGTCCGCGCCTCCCGGCATCCTCTCGTTACCGTGCTGTCGCTGCTGCTGGTCGTGCTCGGCCTGGTCATCGGCGGGCTCGGCGCGTGGCTGCTCAGCCTGGGCGGGTCGGGGTACTACGCCATCGCCGGGGCCGGCCTTCTGGCCAGTGGCCTGTTGTTGTTCGGCAATCGCCGCAGCGGCGCGCTGCTGTATGCGCTGGTGTTCGTCGGCACGCTGCTGTGGACCTGGTGGGAATCGGGCAGCGACTACTGGCGCTGGGTGCCGCGGCTGGGCCTGGTGACCGCGCTCGGCATCGTGCTGGCGCTGCTCGCGCCGACCCTTCGCGAACCGGTTTCAAAGCGCCTGTCGCGCAGCGTGGCGGGCGTCCTGATGCTGGTGTTCGTCGCTGCCTTCGGGTTGGCGTTCGCACCGCATGGTGAAGTGGACGGTCACCAGCCGTTCCCGGAAGGCGCGGCCAGTGCCGGACTGGAACCCACGCGGGATACCACCGGCCTGCAACCGGCCGACCAGCCTGCCGAGGGAGACTGGCCGGCGTGGGGCCGCAGCAATGCCGCCACCCGTTATTCGCCGCTGCAGCAGATCACCCCGGCCAACGTGGCCACGTTGCAGCTGGCCTGGCAGTTCCGCACCGGTGACCTGCCGAAGAAGCGCTGGGGTGCGGAAACCACGCCGCTGAAGATCGGCGACCGCCTGTACCTGTGCACTGCCCGTAACCGCCTGATCGCGCTCGACGCCGCCAGTGGCAAGGAAGTATGGCGCTTCGATCCGAAGGTGAAGGACGCTTCGATCCCGTACACCGCCGCCTGCCGCGGCGTGAGCTACTACGAGCAACCGGCGACGCCGATCCTGGCCGATGCCACGCTGGCCGATGCCGCGGCCGATCTCGCGTTGCCCGAGCCGCCGCCCAGCGTGAGCCGCCGCGCCGCGCCGGGCAGCCGTCCGGCCTGCTGGGCACGCATCATCGAAGGCACGCTGGACGGGCGCATCATTGCAGTGGATGCAGACAGCGGCCGTCCCTGCGCCAACTTCGGCAACAACGGCCAGGTCGACATCACCCTGGGCATGGGCGAGGTCCCGCCGGGCTATGTTTCGATCACCTCGCCACCGGCGATCGTGCGTGGGGTGATCGTCACTGGTCACCAGGTGCTGGATGGGCAGCGCCGCGATGCACCGTCGGGCGTGATCCAGGCCTACGATGCGATCACCGGCAAGCTGCGCTGGGCATGGGACATGGACCAGCCTGAACGCAGCGGCCTGCCGCCGCATGGGCAGACCTACACGCGCGGCACGCCGAACATGTGGACCACGGCCACCGGTGATGAGGCGCTGGGGTTGGTCTATCTGCCGCTGGGCAATTCCGCAGGCGACTACTGGAGCGGCTCGCGTACCGAAAGCCAGAACCGCTATTCGACCTCGCTGGTGGCCCTTGATGTGGCCACCGGCAAGCCGGCCTGGCATTTCCAGGCCGTGCGCAAGGACGTGTGGGACTACGACCTGGGTTCGCAGGCCAGCCTGATCGATTACCCGACGGCGGCGGGCAAGGTGCCGGCGATCCTGTTGCCGACCAAGCAGGGGGACCTCTATATCCTCGACCGCCGCACCGGCCAGCTGCTGACCGCTGCCGAAGAGCGCAAGGTACCGGTGGGTGGGGTCGAGCCCGAGCAGCGTTCACCCACCCAGCTGTTCTCGCTGTACCACACCCTGCGTCGCGAGCATGACCTGACCGAGCTCGACATGTGGGGCATCACCCCGATTGACCAGCTGGTCTGCCGCATCCAGTTCCGCAAGGCGTATTACGAAGGTTTCTATACGCCGCCCAGCAGCGAGCGCCATTCCATCGAATATCCCGGCTACAACGGCGGCTCGGACTGGGGCAGCGTGTCCATCGACACGCGACGCGGCGTGATCGTGGCCAACTACAACGATATGCCCAACTACAACCGGCTGGTGCCACGTGCGGAGGCGGACCGCAAGGGCTGGGTGCCCCGTGAACAGGTGCGCGCCGACAAGGGGAGGGGCGAGGGGGCCGGCGACCCGCAGGTCGGCACGCCGTACGCTATCGACGTCAACGCAGGCTGGCGCCTGCCGTTCACCGGCCTGCTGTGCAAGCAGCCGCCCTATGGCGGCATCCGTGCCATCGACCTGCGCACCGGCAAGCTGCTGTGGGATCGGCCATTTGGCAGTGCGCGCGGCAATGGTCCGTTCGGCATCCGTTCCGGCCTGCCGATCGAGATCGGCACGCCGAACAACGGTGGTTCGGTGGTGACCGCGAGCGGACTGATCTTCATCGCTGCGGCCACCGATGACCTGCTGCGCGCCATCGACCTGAAGACCGGCAAGGAGCTGTGGCATGCCAAGCTGCCCGCAGGCGGGCAGGCCACGCCGATGGTGTATGAACAGGACGGACGCCAGTTCGTGGTGATCATGGCCGGCGGCCATCATTTCATGGAAACCCCGAACGGCGATTACGTGATGGCCTTCGCCCTGCCGAACTAGCGATCGCCAGCCTGAACACGCACGCGGGGCTGTGACCGCTGTCGCTGAAGTTGCGCTGGCGACCGGGCAGCATCCATCATCGGAACAGGACGGGGCCGGCCAACGCCCCCAGGGAAGGAAACGCATGCTGAACTCTGAACGCCTGCCGGGGCGTGCCACCCGGTTGCTGGCAGGACTGCTTCTGCTTGGCCCCTGCCTGTGGGCAAGCGCGCAGGCGTCGCCCCAGCCCGCCGCACGCAAGGTGCCCAGCGGTGCCGAACTGATCGCAGGCGATGCGCGCTATCTGAGCCCCGCCCATGCGCCCTGCATGGCGGCCGCAGGCACCGCGCTGGACGCCCGTCGCCGTTGTGCCGACGCTGAATTCAAGGTGCACGACGATGCACTCAATGCCGCCTACAGCGCGGCGCGCGCCACACTGACCGCCAGTGATCAGCAGGTGCTGCGCGATCTGCAGCGGCAATGGCTGCGCCAGCGCGACAGCCGTTGCCCGGAAGGCGGCACGGCCGTTGCCCAGCTGGATTCACAGCAATGCCGCACGCACATGACCCTGCTGCGTGCCCGCCAGTTGCAGGGCGGCGGTGCGGCGGCGCTGGTGGCGGAAGCCAAGGCGGCCCCGGCGCCGGCGCAGGCCGCTGTGCATACCGCCGATGCCGCGCCCGACAAGCAGGGCAGGATCGTCCTGCGGCCCGGCGAGGGCAGGCTCACACCGGCACTGCAGGTGGTCTTCCAGGTGACCGATTGCAGCCGCACCGACAACGTGACGACCTGCCAGGTGCGGAGCATGGGCGTGACCCGTGGTGGGCGCAACGTGGTGGTCACGGACGTGCAGCCGCGCCTGACCCGCGCCGGCACCGGTGCCCAGGGCGCGACCGCCGTGCTGCTGACCGTTTCGGATTTCAATGGTGATGGCGTGCCGGACCTGCAGGTGTGGCAGGACAACAGCGGTGTCTACAACGTTCCGGTGCATGCGTTCTACCTGTTCGATCCCAAGCGCAACCGCTATGTGCGTGCCAAGGCGTTGGAAGCGGCCATCGGTGGGCGCGACATCGACCATATCGACAATGGGCGGTTCGTGCTTCGCGCGAAGGTCAGCCCGTGCGAGCGCGAGGACAAGGTCATCGAGCTGCGCGGAACCGAGCCGCGCACGCTGCTGCAGCGCCGCTATGACACCTGCAGGGGCGAAGCCCCTACCGAATCGGACCTGCTGAAGTAGGTCTTCCCCGACGAACGGATGCGTTCCGGAACTGGAGAGCTGAAGGATGAGCGAAGGCTATGGAAAAGGCGGGGTGGGCTTCGGCCTGACCCGGGACCAGTCGGTCGAGATGATCGTGCGTACCTGCATCGACAACGGCATTACCGACCATCGGCAGATTGCCTATGTGCTGGCCACGGCGCAGCACGAGTCGCGTGATTTCGCCGCGCCCGAGGAAGACTGGGGCAGGAAGCAGGCGGTGGATCTGCGCTACTTCGGCGGCGAGGAGTACTTCGGCCGGGGCTTTGCCCACCTCACCCACGTCAACAACTACGAGCGGCTGGGCGAGGCGCTGGGAATGGGCCGCGAGCTGGTCGAGCATCCGGAACGGGCTGCCCAGGCAGACATCGCCACCAAGGTGCTGGTGGTGGGGATGCGCGACGGCCTGTTCGGTGCGCGGCTGTCCGACAACGTCAACGCCAACCATGCCGACTACCGGCAGGCGCGGGCCTCGGTCAATGGCGGTGAGCTGAACAACGGCAGTCCCTATCCAGACGCCATCGCCGCACGGGCCACTGAATGGGAATCCCAGGTTGCCGGCCTGGTCCAGCGTGTGCAGCAACCAGGCTTCCAGATGCCGGTGCCGACCCCCCAGGCGCCCACCGGGGCGATGGACCTGCACCGGGGTGACGCCAACCAGCACGTGCTGGAAGCGCAGCAGTACCTGCAGCGCATGGACATCCGCAACAACGCCAATGCCGCGATCAAGCCCGACGGTGATTTCGGCGCCTCCACCGAGCAGGCCGTGCGCCGCTTCCAGACCGAGCGGGGTATCAGCCCGGCCAATGGCCGCATCGACGATGCGCTGCTGGAACGCATGCGCAGCGACACGCTGGCGGTCGATCCGGACTTCAAGCGCCGGACGGTGACCGACCTGACCGGCCCGCTGGCCGACGGCAACCTGGGCCCCGGTGAGAAGGGCGAGCCGGTGTTCGAAATGCGCCGGCAGCTGGAGGCGTTGGGGTACCTGACCGAACCGAACCCACGTGCCGAACGCGATGCGCGCACGTTTGATGCCGGCATGCAGGCGGCCATGCGCAACTTCCAGCAGGACTATGGCCTGCCGCTGCGCCCCGGCGGCGTCATCGACGCGGATGCGCGCCGGCAGTTGAACGATGCCGCCGTCGCTCGCGAGCATGCGCCGACCACCGAGTTCGACCGCGCGGAGAACTGGCCGCCGCAGCGTCCGCCCTATACGCGGGCGGAGTTCCAGCCGGAGCAGGTGCAGGCGCGGCAGCAGGCAGCGGCGAATGCACCGGTCGCTGGTCCGGCCGCGCCGGAGCCCGCACCGCAGCCCAATGGCGTGGGATCGATTTCGCCCAAGGACGCAGCGCTGTTCGAGCGCATCCGCCAGGGGGTACCTGGCACCATCGGCGACGAGCACGTCATGCAGGCAGTGCTGGAGTCCAAGCGCAACGGCATCGATGATGCCGCGCGCGTCGACCGGGTGATGATGGCTGGAGATCGCCTGTGGGTTGCCGGGTTGATTCCCGGTGAGCGCGCCAGTGTGGATACGGCACAACCCGCGCGCTCCATGGAGGAAACGGTGAATGATCTGGCCGGTGACAACCGGCAGCGCGAGCACCAGCTCGCCCTCGAAAGCCGCCAGCATGAGAACCGCGGGCCTTCAATGGCCTGAGCCTGCGGCAGCGACGTGCCCGCTGTGGGCCCGTCGCTACCGGCAGGGTGTTTACAGCGTCACCACCACTTTACCGATCTGTTCGTTCGATTCCAGGTAGCGGTGGGCGTCCTGGATCTGTGCGAAGGGGAACACCTTCGCGATCTTCGGCGCCAGCGTGCCCTTGTCCAGGCCATCGACGATGAACGCCTTGGCACGCGCCAGCGCGGCATCGTCGGAGACGATTTCAGAGTACAGGTAGCCCTTCAGCGTCAGCGACTTGCCCAGCACGTTGAACAACGGGAACGGGGTGGGTTCGCTGCTCAGCGCGCCGTATTCCAGCAGGATGCCGCCACGGGCCATTGCCTCGGTCAGCGGCACGAACTGCGGGCCACCGATCGGGTCGAACACCACGCGGGCGCCGGCACCGCCGGTGATGCGCGCCACTTCGGCTGCCAGGTCCTGCTCCTGGGTGGCGATGACATGGGCGGCACCGGCATCGAGCAACGCCTGGCGCTTGCGCGAGCCACGGGTCACCGCAATCGGCGTGGCACCTACTGCATTGGCGATCTGGATCGCGGCCAGGCCGACGCTGCTGCTGGCAGCCGTGATGATGACGAAATCCCCGGCGGCCAGCTGCGCCTGCTCCAGTAGTGCGCCCCACGCGGTGACGTACTGCATCCACACCGCAGCCGCCGTTTCGAAGCCCAGCGCCTGCGGGTGCTTGACCGCCAGTCGTGCCGGCACGTTGGCCAGCTCGCCGTAGGTGCCCCAGCGGGCGATATCCAGCGGCGGCACCACGCTCACCGCATCGCCAGCAGCGAATCCGCTCACGGCACTGCCGACCGCCTCGATCATGCCGGCCGCTTCATAGCCCAGCCGGCTGGGGAACGGCGCCTCCTGCAGGTAGGCGCCGTTGCGGAACATCACCTCGGCACGGTTCAGGCCGATGGCCTTGACCCGGATCTGGACCTCGTCGGCAGCGGGGGCGGGAACGTCGATATCGTCGATGCGCAGCACATCGGCGCTGCCATATTCGTGGATGCGGACAACCTGGCTCATGGGGGACTCCGAGGAAGGGCCGACGAGGGCGCCGGCGAAAGGGTGAGCGCTACTGTGCGCGTAGTCTGCAACCACAATAAGGGGTAATCTGGCGTTTCATTGAAAAACAATTGTTTGCAATGGACCTGATCGTTCCGCTGCGGACCTTCGCCAAGGTGGCCGAGGTCGGCTCCTTCGCCGCCGCTGCCGAGGCATTGGACCTGTCGCCGCAGCTGGTCGGCAAGCACATCCAGGCGCTGGAGCATCACCTGGGCGTGCGCCTGCTCAACCGCACCACGCGCAAGCAGAGCCTGACCGACTTCGGTCAGGCCTATCTGGCGCGGGCACGGGTGATCCTGGAGGAAGTGGAGGGCGCCGAGCAATTGGCGGAAGTGGCGCGTGGGCGGCCGATGGGACGCCTTCGCATCAGCGCACCGGTCACCTTCGGCGTGCACGCACTGGGCCCGGCGGTGGTGGTCTACATGCAGCAGTACCCGGACGTGCAGGTCGATCTGAATCTGTCCAACAGCCTGGTGGACATCGTCGAGGACGGCTACGACCTGGTATTCCGCACTGGCGATCTGGCCGACAGCGGGCTGGTGGCGCGGCGGTTGGGGCCGTATCCACTGGTCCTGTGCGCCTCGCCGGACTATCTGGCTTCGCGCCCGGCCATCACCCATCCCAATGACCTGAGCCGGCACGAGTGCCTGGGCTTTGCGCATTCGATCATCCGCACGCGCTGGAGTTTCCGCGATGCCGGTGGCAGCGTGCTGACCGTGCCGGTGTCCAGCCGCTTCATGGTCAATCAGGCCGAGCCGCTGCTGACAGCGGCCGTGGGTGGTCTGGGATTGATCCTGCAGCCCTACGAAATGCTTGCCGCCGCGCTGGCGCGTGGTGAGCTGGTGGAAGTGCTCCCGGACTACGTGCCGGTGTCGACGTGGATCAACCTGGTGTACCCGCGCGACCGCCAGCTGACGCCCAAGCTGCGCAGTTTCCTGGACTTCTGCGTGGCACGCTTCAGCGAGCAGACGATGGCACGGCGATAGCACGGCATCGGTTGGCATTCCTGCGACTGCCTGCGAAGGATCGCCCTGAGACGATTGGCCGGTTGCCGCTGCGTAGCGCGCGCTTGCTGCTGGGGCTGGCGGCATTGCTGTTCGCCGCCAACGTGATTGCGCAGCAGACGCCTGCGCAGGCGCTGGCCGCGTGGGAAGTGCAGGGGCGAGCGGACGGCCTGGCGCGACCGGATATCGAATGCCAGGATTTCCTGCAGGCGATGGGCCGGAAGCCTGCGGGCCTGGAATACAGCGGCTGCAGCCAGGACGACGCGTCCTGCATCAAACCCATGCAGGCCCACTACCGCGTTCCAGGTGCCCAGGCAGTGAAGGTGGAAGCCTATCTGCGCGAGACCTTTGTCATGCCTGTATTGCGCTACGTTGCGGCTGGAGCAATGGCGCGCCGTACTACTGGCGCGACGGCCCGGATGCGGTGAGGTGGCAGATCGGCATGGGCGTGGAATCGCTGCCGCATGAGCGGGGCGATTGGCATCGCATCGAGGCGTTCATCGTCACGGTTGAGGTGCTGCGGCAGAGTCCCTGGCGTGGATGCAGCGGGCGGTTCCATGATCTAGGATGCGCCCAGGGATACCCGCAAAGGAACTGCCATGAAGGCCGTTGGATGCCTGCTGCTCTGCAAAGTACTGGCCTGTTCGGTGCTGATGACGCTTTGGGCTGTTCCGGCAGTGGGCGCCCCCTCCAGCGTGCGTGCACATCCGCGTGCGCAGGACGCCATCGGTGACTGGCTTGCGGCCTTCAATGCGGGCAGCCTCGAGGGGTTGCAGGCATTCGCCGATAGATACGCGAAGAAGCAAGGCAGCGGTCCCAAGGACTATCTCGAATTCCGCGAAAGCACAGGCCCCTTGCGCGTACTCGAATCAACCGAGAGTGCACCCGGCCAAGCGAAGCTGCTGGTGATGGGCCAGATGAACGAACGCGCGATGTGGGTGACCGCCGTCATGGACCCGGCCAATCCGTCGCACCTGATGCAGTTCCAGATCGAGGGCACTGAAACGCCGGACAAGCACAAGCCGGCACGGGTTGCATTGCCTGCCCTGATCGCCGACGTCACAGCAAAGCTGGAGGCGCTGCGGGCACAGGATGCGCTGTCGGGCGCGTTGCAGGTGGCACAGAATGGGAAGGTGCTGCTGGACTGGCGCGGTGGTGATGCCGATCGCAGCACTGGAATTGCAGTGGGCGTGGAGACGCAGTTCCGCCTTGCGTCCTCCAACAAGATGTTCACCGCCGTGGCCATCCTGCAGCTGGTGCAGGATGGCAGGCTCAGTCTCGATGACACGATCGGCAAGCACTTGCCGGACTATCCGAACAAGGCTGTCGCCAACAGCGTGACCGTGCGCGAGTTGCTGTCACACACCAGTGGCCTGGGGGACTTCTTTGGCGATGATTTCGAACAGTATTCCGCGTCCCTGAAGACGCTGGATGACTACGTGCAGCGCTTCGCCAGGGATGCGCCGCAGTTCACGCCAGGCAGCCAGGACAGCTACTCCAACTATGGCTTCATCGTATTGGGACGCATCGTCGAGGCGGTATCGGGGCAGTCGTACTACGCATATGTGGAGGAGCACATCCTGCACCCGGTGGGCATGACCGGCACCGGCTTCGAGCCGGAAACAGTGAGCGTTCCACAGCGTGCCGTCGCTTACACGAAGCACGATGGGCAATGGGTCCGTGAAACGAAGTCGCTGCCCTGGCGCGGCATGTCGGCCGGTGGTGGCTACAGCACGGTGGCCGATATGGTGAAATTCGCCGAGGCACTGCAAGGCGGGAAGCTGGTTTCACCTGCATTGCTGCAGCAGGCCACAACGGCGCAGAACCACAAGGGCTGGTATGGCTTTGGTTTCGTGGTGCAGGGCGAGGGCAGGGAGCATCAGTACGGCCACGAAGGCGGTGCGCCCGGATCGAACAGTGCCATCGTAGTGCTGCCGGCGCAGGGCTATGTGATCGTTGGCCTGGCCAATGTCGATCCGGATGCGATCGGTAATGTGGTCAACTACGTCGCGCGAAGGTTGCCACTGTGAACGCGGCAGGTGCCGTTCATTCCGGTACCCGTACCATCTTCGTCATCAAGTGTTCCACCACACCCGCCGGATCGGCAGTGCGGCCGACATGCGTGCTCGACATCTGCACAACCGAACTGCGCTTGGCGGTGAGGAAATGAAAGCGGGCACGCGCCGGCAACTGCGCGATGGGCCCGGCGCTGGCGTCGCCACGGCAGATGGCCACGATCGCGTCCAGCCATGGTTGCAGTGCATCCTGATCAAGCGCCGGCGCGAACGCCCGCAGGCGCGCAGGATCAATCTCGATGGCCGCTTCCAGATGGCGCGCGCCAGGGCAGGAGACGATCACCCCGACGTTGATGAATTCCTCGCGTTCCACCCGCGGTACCACGCGGATGACCGCATAGTCATACGTGTGCAGCGTGGGCACGGATGGCCTCCTGCACGAACACCGCACGCACTTTCAGGCGGTGCTTGAGATAGCTGATGTAGCCCTGGCGATAGGCCTGTGGGCTGTCGAACGCCGGTTCATCCACCAGCCAGCTGTCCGGCACCAGGCCGACGATGCGCTCGATCTCGGCATCGGTCAGGCGCGCAGCCAGTTCTGCATCCACATCGGCGATGCGGCTGGCGAACGACAGCAGCACGTGGTCGCGGATCAGCACGAACGGTTTCTCGCAGGCATCGCCGGCGCTGGCCCAGTCGTGGTGGAAATACATCGCCGCGCCGTGGTCGATCAGGTACAGCTTGCGGTGCCATACCATCAGGTTGGGGTTGCGGGTGGTGCGATCGACATTGCTGGTGAACGCATCGAACCAGACGATGCGCGAGGCCAGGCCGGCGTCCACTGGCATCGCTGCAGGGTCGTAGTTGATTGCACCCGGCAGGTAGTCCAGGCCCAGGTTCAGGCCCTCGCTGGCACGGATCAGCTCCTGGATCTCCGGGTCGGGTTCGGTGCGGGCGAACTCGCGATCCAGCCCGACGAACAGGATTTCCGGAATCGGCAGGCCCAGCGTGCGTGCCATCTCACCGGCGATCAGCTCGGCGATCAACGCCTTCGGGCCCTGGCCGGCACCACGGAATTTCAGTACGACCATGCCGTCATCGTCGGTCTCGACGACGGCGGGCAGTGAGCCGCCTTCGCGTAGCGGGGTGATGTAGCGGAGGGCATGTACGGTGCGCATGGACGCATTCTAGCGTGGGTGCAGGCAGAACCCGGTGGCCCGATCGGGCGGACTCGGCCTTCACCTGTCCGTTCCGTCTGCGGTGGCAGCATCGGTGTCACGAACCCTCGGGTTCCGGGCGTGCTGGCGCTCCCATGCGGGTGCTTCAGCCGGGCATGTGCCCCGGTGCTGGCGATGCGCGCACTGCGAAGCGGAAACCTCATCCACGATGTCCTGCAGGCTACGGAGGTGCACCGATGAGCGACGAATTCATTCCCATGCTGCCGCCCTTGGACGACGCCAAGGTGGAAGAAATGATCGGCAAGGTCGTGCTGGTCGGCGTCACCCGCTATGGCGGCGACGGCCAGGTGCAGGGGCTGGAGCAGTACGCCGGCACTGTGCTGCGTATCAGTGCCGACGAAGGCGTGGTGCTGGCTGACGAGAATGACGGCCATGAGCGCTATCTGCCGCCGATGCTCGACCAGTACCTCCCCGCCGAACCGGGGGAGTACTGCATGCGCAGCAGCGGCATGATCGTGGTCGACCCGGACTACCTGGCGACCTGGGACCTGCACGCGCAACAGTAGTGCCAGGCTGGGCCTGGCAATGCTGGAACGGCTGCCGGACTGTCACTTTGCCCCATCCGGCCTCTAGCCCTTCCGGCCCATTCACCCCATCCCCTGCGGTGCTAGATTCGGGTCCATGCCCGATTCCGGGTACCCATTCACACCCAGGGGATAAGGATGCTCATCCGTCGAACCTCTCTGGCGGCGGCCGTTGCCGTTGCCACCGTCGGCCTGCTGGCCGCTGGCCCGGCGCTTGCCGACTACGCGAAACCGCCGGAGCACCTGCTCAAGGTGCTGAAGGCGCCGCCGCCGCCGACGCCGAACGTGGCCCCCGGCGGCCAGCGCCTGTTGCTGACCACCGCGCAGACCTACCCGTCGATCAGCCGTGTCGCCCAGCCCTACCTGAAGCTGGCCGGCGTGCGCCTGGAGCCGAAGAACCGCAGCCGCCATGACACCCCCGGTGGCTACGGCATTCCGGCCTGCGTAGCCGACTTCACCCTGGTCGATATCGGCAGTGGCAGGGAGACCAAGGTGAACCTGCCGCAGGGTTGCGCCACCGGCGCGCTGTGGTCGGCCGACGGCAGCCGTTTCGCCTTCCAGAATGCGGTCGATAGCAGCGTGCAGTTGTGGGTGGGCGACGCCGCCACCGGCCAGGTGAAGCAGGTGCCGAACGTGCAGCTGAACCCGATCTTCGGCTACACCGTGCAGTGGCTGGGCGGCAGTCAGAACCTGCTGGTGAAGCTGGTGCCGGCCAACCAGGGCCCGGCGCCGTCCAATGGCGGTGTGCCGACCGGCCCGGATGCTCAGGAGTCGCTCGGCAGCAGTGGCGAGAGCAGCACCTATGAAGCCCGCGACACGCTGACCAGCGTGCATGACGAGAAGCTGTTCGCGTATTACGGTGCTTCGCAGCTGGCCGTGGTCGATACCGCCGCCAACAACGTGCGCCCGGTCGGGCAGCCGGCGCTGTTCAACGAAGTCAGCGCCGCGCCCGATGGCGTGCACGTGCTGACCGAATCGATCAAGGCGCCGTACTCTCATGCGGTGACCTACCAGCGCTTCGCCAACGATGTGGCCGTGCTGGACATCAGCAATGGCCGCAGCACGCTGATCGCCAGCCTGCCGCTGGCCGACCGCGTGCCGGTGCACGGTGTACCGGAAGGCCCGCGCGGTTTCGACTGGCGTGCCACCGATCCGGCCACCCTGGTCTATGCCGAAGCGCTGGACAAGGGCGACTGGAAGGTCAACGTGCCGCATCGCGATCGGGTGCTGATGCTGAAGGCGCCGTTCAACGGCAAGCCGGTCGAGATCACCCGCACCGCACAGCGCTTCGAAGGCTACGCGTGGACCGCCGATCCGGCCGTGGCGTTCCAGTTCGAGAACGACGAGAACCGCCACTGGATGCAGACCCGCATCGTCGATGTGGACCAGCCGAAGACGGAAGGCCGCCTGCTGTGGGACATGTCCAGCGATGAGCTGTACGGCAACCCCGGCAACCTGGTATTCACCCGCCTGCCGAATGGCGCGCAGGTCGTGCGTCAGGACGGCAACCACGTGTTCCTGAGTGGCCGTGGCGCGTCGCCGCAGGGCGACCGTCCGTTCCTGGACCGCCTCGACCTGGGTACGCTGAAGAGCGAGCGCCTGTTCCGCAGCAGTGCCGATGCCTACGAACAGTTCCTCGGTTTCAGCAGCACGCCGGGCCGTTATCTGACCTGGCACCAGTCGGTGATCGATCCGCCGAACGCCTTCATCCGCCAGCAGGGTGAGGCGGTGGCCGATGCGAAGGCCGGTGAGGCACAGTTCGCGTCCACCGCGACGGTGCTGACCAAACTGGTCGACCCGACCCCGGAAGTGCGCCAGATCAAGAAGCAGCTGGTGACCTACAAGCGTGCCGATGGCGTGGACCTGTCGTTCACCCTGTACACGCCGCCGGGCTACAAGCAAGGCCAGCGCGTGCCGGCGATCCTGTACGCCTATCCTGCCGACTTCGCCAACGCCGCGCAGGCGGGGCAGGTATCCGGTTCGCAGCAGACCTTCACCCGCCTGCAGCCGTACCGCCTGATGCTGCTGGCCGGCTACGCGATCATCGACAATGCCTCGTTCCCGATCGTGGGTGACCCGAAGAACGCCTACGACACCTATCTGGAGCAGCTGGAAGCCGACGCCAAGGCGGCGGTGGACAAGGCCGTGGACATGGGCGTGGTCGATCGCAACCGCATCGGCGTCACCGGCCACAGCCATGGCGGCCTGATGACCGCCAACCTGATCGCCCATACCAACCTGTTCAAGGCTGGCGTGGCGACCAGCGGTTCGTACAACAAGACCTTCACCCCGTTCGGCTTCCAGAACGAGCGTCGATCGGTCTGGCAGGCCCAGGATGTCTACCTGAAGGCGTCGCCGTTCTTCTACGCCGACAAGATCAAGCTGCCGCTGCTGCTGGTCCACGGCGAGGACGACGCCAACCCGGGCACCGAGCCGTTCCAGTCGCGCAAGCTCTACCAGGCAATCCGAGGCAACGGCGGCATCACGCGGCTGGTGATGCTGCCGAACGAACCGCACTGGTACACCGCGCTGGAATCGAACGAGCAGCTGGTGGCGGAAATGCTGAACTGGTTCGATACCTACGTGAAGAACGCCAAGTAAGGGAACAGGAAGGCCGCCTCAGGGCGGCCTTCCTGCATCCTGTAGAGCCGAGCCCGTGCTCGGCTGCCGTTCGCCTGTAAACGGATTGAGGTGCTCTGCATTCAACTGTGGAGACTCGGTAACGACGTGTTACCGGCACATTCCTGCGTCATGCCAATAGGCTAGGCTCAGGCTGTGTGCTCGTTCCAGATCGGTGCAATGAAAGCCATCTTCCTCGCTGCAGTGCTGTCGTTGGCCTCGATCCCAACGGCCTATTCTCAAGCGTTGCCCACAGAGCTGACGCAGCTGGGCATCGTCGCCGGCATGCCCTACGCCAAGGCCAAGCGCCTGATGGATGCGGCAGGGTGGCAGGCGAGTCCGGTTCAGGGCGCGCTTGAGTCACTCGAGGGCTTTCCGGAAGTCGGATGCCAGAAGGGCGGAAAGCAGTGTGCGACCACCTTCAGAAAGGACGGTCAACAGATCGCGGTGCGCCTGGGCACCACCCTGGCAGGGCAGCCGTTCGTGCAGGGCGCGGACTGAGCGCGCCCGTTGCGCTCAGGCAAGCGGTAACCGGTCCTGCGCGCGTGACAGCCGGTCATGCAGGTCACGCACATGCTCGGCCTTGGCATGCACCCGGGCGGTGTCGCCGAAGCTGCGCAGGTAGGTGCACGCAGCAAAGCCGGCACTCTTCTTTTCATAGTCGGCAATCCAGGCCAACCGGTCCGGGTTGTTGGCTTGTTCGGCTGACCACGCGGCCACCGGCGGCCGGATGCGATAACGCAGACCGACGCGCCACGGCTTCGGTGTCAGCCGTGCACGGAAGCAATGCTGCAACCGGCACATGCGCGCGTATAGCGGATCGGTACCCAGCGCCTTGAAGAAATCCTGCGGCAGCGTGTCTTCGGGTGAGAACGTGGCATGCATCGCCAGCACGCGCAGCCCGGCCGGCGTACGGTAGGCACGCAGGTGCCAATCGGGGTGCTGTGCGCTGAAGGCCTCCACGCGCTTCAACGCAAGTCCTTCAACGCCGCCGGCGGCGGCCAGGCGTTGCTTCCGCCGCATCAGCACTGCCGCGTTGACCAGCAGCACTGCCGCCACGCCCAGGACCAGGCCCAGCAGCCAGTGCCAGAGCAGGGTGCCGATGACTGCACCGGCAAGCAGCACGACCGCAGCGACGATCGCCGGTATCACGCAACCGGCTGGTGGCTGCGCATGATCGATGTCGGCAAACAGCACGTCGGGGCTGTTGAGGCACAACGCGCCGTAGCTGTTGCGGGTGATGATGACATCGCCATCGCGCTGCACGATCTGCTCGCGGATTGGCACACCCTCCACGCCATAGTTGCTGCGGATTTCTCGACGCGGCAGCGCCTGGCCGGCGAGGATCGCGTTGAGTGCCTCGTTGGCGCGGCGGTCGGCATGCGCCTGCGCCTCTGCAGGGCCCTCGTCGGACCAGCCGAAGCGGCGCACGACCACCGGCCGGCCACGAAAACGGGCCTGCAGGCGGGCTTCGGCCCAGTACGCGGGAACGATCATCATCGTGCGGTGCTCCATCATCCATGGCAGGTGCCTGAGTGAGTCTGGCACAGCCCCGAAGGGCCTGCATGTGCCCGCTGCGGTGGCCGGGCCGGAGTGATAGATTGCGCGCTTCGCATGCACTCCACCAGGGACGGAGCGATGTCCAGTTTCCCGCGTTGCCTGCTTGCCCTGGCCTGTGCCGGGGCGGTCGGCGCGGCGTCGGCGGCTACCCCGCCGCGGCCGCAGATCCTCACCACAGATGCCAGCCGCTTCTACGCGCTCTACGACAGCGCCGGTGGCAAGCCCAGCGTTGCCCAGCTGGCCGCTTACCTGGCCGAAGGCAGTCCGGGCCTGGGTGAACTGGCGAAGGCGCGCCGGGTCACGCCCGAACGCATGGCCGAAGCCATTGCCAGCCAGCCCGGGGTGTATGCGCAGGGCCGCAGCTGCCTGGCGGAGCTGCCGGCGGTCAAGCAGCGCCTGGTGCAGGTGTTTGGCAACCTGCAGGCGATCTATCCGCAGGCCGCGTTCCCGCCGGTGACCCTCGCGGTCGGCCGTGGCCGGCCGGTCGGGTTGACCTCGAAGAGTGGGGTGATCATCGGCCTGGAAGCGCTGTGTGCAGCCGATTTCATGAATCCCAACGTGCAGGACCGTTTCGTGCACGTGATCGCGCACGAGTACGTGCACATCCAGCAGACCGGCCTGATCGATTTCGAGCCCGGCGACCCGCATGCGACGGTGCTGCGTGTTTCGCTGGGCGAAGGCATCGCCGAATTCATCGCCGAGTTGATTTCCGGCAACGTCGGCAACAGTCGCCATGCGGCGTGGACGCGCGGCCGCGAGGTCCATATTGAAAGCGCCTTTGCGCTGGATGTGGACAGTACCGATCTGTCGCCGTGGCTGTACAACTACAAGCCCGGTTCGCAGGAGCCCTATGACCTTGGGTACTGGGTGGGCTACCGCATCGCCAAGGCCTATTACCTGCAGGCCAAGGACAAGCGCGATGCGGTGCGTGCGCTGATCCAGCAGGACAACCCGAAGGCAATCCTGGCTGCCAGTGGCTGGACGCCCGGCATGTGGATGCCGGCCAACGTGACCGGCGTGGCCGCGCCGTCGGCGGCACGTTGAACGCAGGCCGGGGCGCTAGACTGCCACCCTGAACCGGGAGAGTCTCCATGCGTATTCCTGTTGTGCTTGCCGGAACGTTGGCCATCGCCTTCGGCATCGGCGTGACCGTTCCGGCCGTGGCCGCCGAATCGGGCGCGGTCAATCCGTTGCTGCTCAAACCTGTAGAGCAGCTGCGCCCTGATGAGATTCGTTTCATGCAGCAGCGCCTGGCCGATTGGCCGCAGCTGCAGCACTATCGTGAAGCCAACGCACGACTGCCTGCCGCCGTACCGGGGCAACCACGCGTGGTGTTCTTCGGTGACTCGATCACCGAAGGCTGGGGCAGGGAAGGCAGCGCGGCGTTCTTTCCCGGCAAGGGCTGGCTCAACCGCGGCATCAGTGGCCAGACCACGGCGCAGATGCTGGTGCGGTTCCCGCAGGACGTGCTGGCACTGAAGCCGCAGGTGGTGGTGATCCTGGCCGGCACCAACGACATTGCCGGCAACACCGGCCCGTCCACGCAGGCGATGAT
Source organism: Stenotrophomonas sp. YJH_SMC_122 (assembly GCF_059369535.1). NCBI lineage: Bacteria > Pseudomonadati > Pseudomonadota > Gammaproteobacteria > Lysobacterales > Lysobacteraceae > Stenotrophomonas > Stenotrophomonas sp. YJH_SMC_122. Next base: position 77,314 of record NZ_JCAFST010000011.1, read on the forward strand.
TGAAGACAACCTGCACGCGATGGTGGACCTGGCACGCGCGCATGGCATCGCCGTGGTGCTGGCATCGGTGCTGCCGGTCAGCGAGTACCCGTGGATGCGGGGCATCACGCCTGCGCCGAAGGTGCGCGCGTTGAATCATGCACTGAAGCGCTATGCCGAGGCGCAGCAGCTGGTCTATCTGGACTACTACACGCCGATGGCCAATGCCGCTGGCGGATTGGATCCGCAGCTGGCCGAGGATGGCGTGCATCCCACCGCAAAGGGCTATTCGGTGATGGCACCGTTGGCGGAGGACGCAATCAGGCGCGCAATGGCGCCGGAGTAGGCACAGCGCCGCAATGCACAGCATTCAGCCCGTCGAGGTAAAGTGGCCCGAAGCCGGCCACGCAGCGTGGCCTCCAGGGACGATGGGGTGGGTGATGCGGAAGGGAATCCAGGGATGGCTGCGCCGCAGCGGCGCAACGATGGCACTGCTGCTGGCGGCCGTGCCGGCGTTCAGTGCAGACACGGCAGCGCCTTCGCCGCTGACGCGTGAGCCGGTGGCCGGAGTTTCACTGGCCGAATGGACCGCCCGCTGGTGGCGCTGGACCGACAGCCTGGGCGGCGCGCCCTATCTCGACCCGGATGGACGAGTCTGCGATCTGGGCCAGGAGGGCCCGGTCTGGAACCTGGCCGGCACCAATGGCCGTTTCCGGCCACATCGCGAATGCGTGGTGCCAGCGGGCAAGTACCTGTTGCTGCCGATCATCAACATGGCGCAGTTCCAGACAGACGAGCAGGTGCCCTGCAAAGAGCTCCAGGCAGGAGCGGCGGTCAACAACGATTACCTGATCAGTGCGGTGGTGCTGCTGGATGGCCAACCCCTGGGCGACATGCGCATGCATCGGGTCCGCAGCGAAGGCTGCTTCCGTATGGATGCCGATGACGCAGACTCACGGCTGGCCGCCGCCGACGGATACTGGGTGATGCTCAAGCCGTTGCCGCCGGGCCGGCATACCCTCAGCGTGGGCGCCAACTACGGCGTGCCGGAGGGTGGCGCGTACAGCCGCATGCGGCAGTCGTTCGAGTACGTGCTGCACGTGGGAGGGCGCACCCAGGTCGTATCGCGCGAACTGCACGCGGTGCCGCTGGCCGCCCCCTGAAGCTCAGGCATCGTCCTGCTTCAACGCCGCATCGGCCGCCAGCAGCGCCTCGGCGGCTGCACTGAGCGGCGGCGAGGGCGGGGCAACCACGCCGATCGCCTCCATCATCTTCGGCATGCCCAGGAACTGGCGCGCGCGACGGTCGTAGATGCCGGTGACCAGCAGCGCACGGGTGGCGATCTTCTGCTCGGGTCCGATCAGCACGCGCTGCTCCATGATGCCGCGCGAGCCGACCCAGCCCACCAGGCGCGTTTCCAGGGTGAAGCGCTGGAACGGCTTCAGCTCGCGACGGAACTGGATGGTGCCGGCACCGACGATCGGTGCCCACTTCTCGCGCAGTGCCACCCGGCCCAGACCCATGCGCAGGATCAGGTCCAGCCGGCCCAGGTCGAAGATGTTCCAGTAGCGGCCGTTGGTCATGTGCAGGTTGCTGTCCAGGTCGTTGGGCAGTACCCGGAACTGCAGCCGCGAGACCCCGAACGGCGCCTCCAGCTTCGGCCGGAACAGGCTGCACAGCAGCAGGTGGAGCAGGCGGAACCAGAGATTCATGGCTATGACGACTGTTATAGAATCGCCGGTACGCTAATCTATGACGATTGTCTTAGCAAGGAGCCCGCCGTGAGCCCGCGACCCTCTGATGCGCCACAACGGGTGATGGATGCCGCAGCACAGATGCTGGCGCGGGTGGGCCTCAATGCCACCAGTATCCGTGAAGTGACCAAGCTGGCCGAGGCGCCGTTGGGTTCCACCTACCATCACTTTCCCGGCGGCAAGCAGGAGCTGCTGGCGCGCGCCACCCACATGGCCGGCGACAAGGTGGAGGTGCTGCTGATGGAGCTGCTGGAGGGTGGGGCGGTGCAGGGCCTGCAGCAGTTCCTGGCGATCTGGCGCGAGCGTCTGCTGCGCTCAGAATTCCGCGCCGGCTGCCCGGTGCTGGCCGCTGCCGTGGAGGAACCGGTCGAGGCGGTTCCCAGCCAACCGCGCGCGGCCGCCGCAGCGGTGTTCATGCGCTGGCAGGGGCATCTGGCCGCAGCCTTCATTGCCGACGGCCACCAACCTGCTGTGGCGGATGGGCTGGCCAGCCTGGTGATCGCCAGCGTGGAAGGCGCCGTGGCAATGTGCCGCGCACTGCAGGACATTGCCCCGTTTGACCAGGTCGCAGCGCAGTTGCTGAAGGCCGCCGCGCCACCTGCGCGCTAGAATGCAACCGAACGCGCTACTGCGTGCCCGGCAAGGATGTCCGCATGTTGCACCACCTATCCCTCGGCGTTCGTGACCTTGATATCGCAGGCCGCTTTTATGACGCCGCGCTCGCCGCACTCGGGTACCGCCGGGTGTTCGAGGACGAGACCGCGATCGGCTATGGGGTGGTCGATGATGAAGACGCGTTGTGCCTGAAGCTGCGTGATGACGCCGCAGCGCCGGGCCCCGGCTTCCACCTCGCGTTCGCTGCAGCGTCCGCAGCGGCGGTGGATGCCTTCCACGCAGCAGCCATGGCCAACGGGGGCGCTGACAATGGTGCGCCCGGACTGCGCCCCGATTACGGTGACTTCTACTACGCCGCGTTCGTGGTCGACCCCGAGGGCCATCGCATCGAGGCGGTGACCAAGGCGCGGCCGGCGTGAAGCAGCCGGGCATTCCGGCGCCAGCCCGCTGAAGCTGCCAATCGCATGCCGTAGCGCGGCATGGCCCATACCGGGCTGGCGATCGGCCAGCGCCCGTCCGGCCCTGGTACTCCCCAAGCCGTAGAGGCACGCGCAGTTTTCGATCCTGCCCGGCTCTGCGCTATGATCCGCCGGGGGCCTCGGAACGTGGCCCGGCATCAACCACCCTGACAAGGACAAGCGCATGGATGTCGCTGCACGCAGGAACAGGACGTTGTTTCGTTGGATCATGGCGGCACTGCTGGCGGTACTGATGCCGTTTGCAGCGCTGGCACAGCCCGCAGCCGGGCAGGCCGATGGCGCCGACGTCGCCACTGCCGCGGATGAGGCGCAATGTCGCGCCTGCACTTATGAGCGCATCGGGCCCAAAGTCGATATCGGGCTGGTTGCACTGGTGTCGCTGCTGGTGGTGGGTCTGCTGATCGCAGCGTCGCGGGAATGGGGCACCACGTCGCAGCGCTGGACCTGCCGCACGCTGGCTTTGTTGCTGGTGGGCATCGGCCTGGCGTTGTTGTGGTGGGCTGGCAGCGTCGTCTACCTGGGCTACAACCCGTGGCAGGAAATGGCCGCCCCCGGCGATGGTTCCCTTGCCTCGACACTGCTCAACACCTCACCGAAGTGGCTGGCGGCGCTGGTGTTGATTGGTTTCGCGCCTTCCATCTGGAAGCGCAGCGAACGCTTGCCGGCGTGGCGTATCGGCTGACCCTGGAACGATGGCGCCGGATCACGCCCGGCGCCGCCTGCTGCGATCAGTCAAAGCGCCAGCGCACGCCCGCATAGACGCCACGGCCTTCACCCGGGGTCGAGCGGGCGACATCCCTGCCAGCATCGTCGTAGCCCGGCGTGACTGTGGCCGCGTAGTGGCGGTTGCCGATGTTGCGCATCTCGGCCCAGGCCTGCCAGCGGCCACCGGGTGCGTCGTAGCCGATGCGGCTGCCGAAGATCACATGGCTGTCGGCCCAGTAGCTGTTGGCATAGTCCACGGCAATGCGCGAGGCGTATTCGGTATTGAGCGCAGCGTACAGGCCGGACGCATGATCGAAGCGCAGCTCGGCCTGGTAGGTGTGGCGCGGCAGGCCGGGCAGGCGGTTGCTGCCGAAACGCGCGTCGTGGCGGTAGCGGAAATCGCTGAAGGTATAGGCCTGGCGAAGCGACAGGCGGCCCGGTGCAGCCTGCCACAGCGTGCTGTCCAATCCGGCTTCGATGCCGCGGTGAACGGTGGGGCTGGCGTTGTTTTCTGCGATGAACAGGTTCGGCACCGGCTGCAGTTCCACGCTAAGCAGCTCGTGATTCACATGCGCGTAGTAGCCGGTCAGTTCCCAGCGACCCAACGCCGCATCACCGCGCGCACCCAGTTCCAGCGTGGTGGCGGTCTGGTTCTGCATCGGCACCGGCGCGCGCTGACGGCCGGTAGACGGGCCATTGCCCGGCCCGAAGTACTGGTTCGAACCCCAGATCATCGACCACGGATGTGGCGCCTCCACCGAGCGGCTGAGGTTGCCGAACCACTGCGTCTGCGCGCTGTGCTGCCAGGTGAAGCCCAGCCGCGGCGCGTAGTCCCAGTCGCGGTCGCGCAGGCGGCCGCCGCTGCTCGGCCAGGTCACCTGAACATCGCGGCGGGTGTTGATCAGTGCCAGCCCAGCCTGCATGCGCAGGCGGTTATTGAAGGCGAGGGTGTTGCTGACGTGCAGTGTGCTGTCGGTGCCGTGGTGGCGGAAGTCACGCGTGCGCGTGCCGGCGGCATAGCCGTTGCTGGCAAAGCGCAGCGACTCGCGCACGTCGGCATCCAGGTCGTGGGTGACGCGCAGGCCGACCATTGTCTCGCTGTCCAGGCCGAACAGCCTGTGGCGGCGGCGGTAGTCCAGCGTGGCGTTGAGGTTGGCGTAGTCCAGCTGCTGCCGGTACAGGCTCTCGTTCAAGTCCATCGGGTAGGTGTGGTAGACCAGCCCGGCCTGCAGCGAGGAATCCTCATCGAGCTGCAGCGTGGTGACGTTTCCCACCCAGGTGCTGCCCGGCTGCGGGCGACGCGCATTGATGGCCAGGTTGGCCGCATTCGCGGCGTGTGGATCGTTGCGGATCTGGTCGCGGGTCAAGCGACCGGGCGTTTCATGATTGGTTTCGCGATAGCGCACGAAGAAGCGCGTCTGCAGGGCGGGCGTGATCTGCCAGCCGATGTTGGCCATCGCGCCCTTGCCGTCGCCGCGCGCATGGCGCTGGTAACCGTCGAACTCGGTATCGGTGTAGGTCAGGAAGTAGTCGACATCGCCGCTGACGCCACCCCAGCTGAGGCCACGCTTCTGATAGCCACGGCTGCCGGCTTCGTAATGCAGCTGCACGCCGGCCGAATCGCGACCGCTGCGGCTGACGTAGTCGATGGCACCACCCAGCGCGAGCGCGCCGCGCTCGAAGCCGTTGGCGCCGCGCAGGACTTCCACGCGCGACAACCACAGCGGTTCCAGCAGCTCGTAGGGCGTGCCGCCCGGGCCGGTCAGTGGCAGACCGTCGATCGACACCGCAATGCCCGAGGCATGCGCGCCCGGGCCCCGGTTGATGCCCGAGCCACGGACCGAGATCTTGGTGCCTTCGTTGCCCGGCGACTGCGCGCTGATGCCCGGCTGGAAGGCCAGCACATCCGCACTGGTGGACAGTCGGCTGTCGGCCTTGGCCACGTCGATGACGTTGCTGGCGCCGGCTACGCGCTTCAGCGTCTCGCGCGCCTGCGCGCTGGCATCGGCGGCAGCGGTGACCTGCACGGCATCGAGGGTGGTGGCCTGCGGGGCGGCGGCGGCGGTGGAAGCTAGGGCGAGGGAAACAGCCAGGAACAGCAGCGACGGGTGAGGGCGGTACGACGGAAGCGACATGCGGGAATGCTGTAAACTACGAAAGTGGCGCGCAAGTTAACAGGTCGGCGACCCCGCGTCACCAGCCGGCGGCGTATGGGCTGCCCGCCGTGTCCTGTAGAGCCGAGCCCACGCTCGGCCATCCTGCGCAGCGCGGGTTGTCTGCCATCGCGGCGAAGAGCAGCCGAGCATGGGCTCGCCTCTACAGCAGGGTTCATGGCGAGGGTTTCGCCAGCGTCTTCGACTTTGCGTAGAACTGATCAGCTGCTTCCTTCTCGCCCAATGCCGCATGACACTCGGCCAGGCTGTCCCACACATTGGCCGAATCCGGATACAGCTCGCTGTTGAGGGCGAATACCTTCAACGCCCTGCGTGCACCCAGGCTCTGGCGGATGGCATAGCCGCTGGCGTTGATCGCACGTTCCAGCTCGCTGCCGGTCACCCGATTGTTATCGCGCAACCAGCTGCGTATCGCCCGCGCAGCGCCTGCATCATCATCCAGCGCATACGCGACCAGCCGCTCGGACAGCACCGCGTGCGGAAACTCCTGCGGCGCCGCGACCGCCATCGTGCTCTCCACCAAGGTGCTGGACCAGACATTGCGGGCGCTGCCGTTGGTCAGGTACACGAACACCCAGTAGCCGTCGGCCAGCGTGCCCTTGTAGGCCAGCCGCGCACGTACACGGGTGCCGCCATCATGGCCGACCTGGGTGTAGCCGTCGCTGCGGGTGGTATCCCAGCCAGTGGAGAAGAAATTGCTGCCGCCACCGCTCAGTTTCTGCGGCTGCCAGAGCTTTTCCAGGGTCGCCGTGCGGACCAGCTTGCCGGTCGCCAGCGCCTGCAGGAAACGGTTCATGTCTCCCACGGTGGTCTGCAGGTCGGCATGGCCCCAGCCGTAGTTGGGCCAGGGATCTTCATTGGCCGGTTGCAACGCGCCATCCTTGCCGATGTACGGCACCGCCGCGCGACGGGCCGGCACGCTGGCAACGCCCCACGAGGTGCTGGTCATCTTCAGCGGCTGCAGGATGCGTTCGCGTGCGATGGCAGGGTAGGGCCTGCGGTAATGCGCTTCAAGCAGCGCCGTCAGCACCAGGTAGTTGGCCTGCGTGTACTGCACGCGGCTGCCGGTGGCGAACTGCATCGGTGCGGCGGCGGCCACCTTCAACGCAGCCGCAAGATCGGGGGCTACTTCGGCATAGCCCTTGCTGACCCAGCGGTTGTCCACGCGGTCGTAGTACTCGGCGATTCCGGAGCTGTGGTTGAGAAAGTCGCGTACGTGGATCGCCTGCCACGCGGTCGGCAGGTCCGGCACATAGCGGCTGGCCGGCGCATCAGGATCCACCTTGCCCTGATCGACCAATTGCATCACCAGCGTGCTGGTCAGCAGCTTGGCCATCGACTGCGCGGCGAAGATCGTATCGACAGTGGCAGGCGCATGGGTGGCGGGGTCACGTTCGCCGCTGGCGCCCTGGTACAGCACCTGACCGTTGCGGGCGACCAGTACGGCTTGGCCGGCGATGCCGTAGCGTTCGCGGTTGGCCTGCAGCTGGGCGTCGAGCCGGGTAGAGAGAGCGGTGGGCACGTCACGCGCCGAAGCAGGCGGAATCACCCATAGCGTGCAGAGCAATGCGGCAGCGAGCGTGCGGTACATCGCGGTGATCCATCAGCGGTGATGGCGCATGTTGGTGACGACGGAAGAGCGGGTCAAGGGCACCGATTCCCGCATCAGGGAGAGCCGGCCAGCGGCCGGCACTACCACACGTTCCGGTAGTGCCGGCCGCTGGCCGGCACCCCTGCGATCAGCCCAGGATCCCCGGCAGATCCAGTCCCTTTTCCTTCGCGCAGTCGATCGCGATTTCATACCCCGCATCCGCATGGCGCATCACGCCGGTGGCCGGGTCGTTCCACAGCACGCGGCCAATCCGCTTGGCGGCCGCCTCGGTGCCATCGCAGACGATCACCATGCCGGCGTGCTGCGAGAAGCCCATGCCGACGCCGCCACCGTGGTGCAGCGATACCCAGGTCGCGCCGCTGGCGGTGTTGAGCAGGGCGTTCAGCAGCGGCCAGTCGGAGACCGCGTCGGAGCCGTCGGCCATCGCTTCGGTTTCGCGGTTCGGCGAGGCGACGCTGCCACTGTCCAGGTGGTCGCGCCCGATCACCACCGGCGCCTTCAGTTCGCCGTTGGCCACCATCTCGTTGAACGCCAGGCCAAGTCGATCACGATCACCCAGGCCGACCCAGCAGATGCGCGCCGGCAGGCCCTGGAACTTGATCTTCTCGGCCGCCATGTCCAGCCAGCGGTGCAGGTGCGGGTTGTCCGGAATCAGTTCCTTTACCTTGGCATCGGTCCTGGCGATGTCTTCCGGGTCGCCGCTCAGTGCCGCCCAGCGGAAGGGACCGATGCCGCGGCAGAACAGCGGACGGATGTAGGCCGGCACGAAGCCGGGGAAATCGAAGGCATTGGCCACGCCTTCTTCCAGCGCCATCTGCCGCAGGTTGTTGCCGTAGTCCACGGTTGGTACGCCCAGCGCGTGGAAGCCGAGCATGGCGCGGATGTGGTTGGCCATCGAGGCACGCGCGGCCTTTTCCACTTCCTTCGGAGCACTCACACGCTTCTCGTCCCACTGTTCGACCGTCCAGCCCTGCGGCAGGTAGCCGTTCACCGGGTCGTGCGCGGAGGTCTGGTCGGTCAGCAGGTCCGGCTTCACGCCGCGCTTGAGCAGTTCGGCCAGCACGTCGGCCACATTGCCCAGCAAGCCCACCGATTTCGGCGTGCCGGCCTTGCACGACTCGTCGATCAGGCGCAGCGCTTCGTCCAGATTGTCGGTCCAGGTGTCGAGGTAGCCGGTGCGCAGGCGCATGTCGATGCTGCTCTTGCGGCACTCGACGGCCAGGCAGGAGGCGCCGGCCATCACGGCAGCCAGCGGCTGTGCGCCGCCCATGCCGCCGAGGCCGCCGGTGAACAGCCACTTGCCGGTCAGGTCGCCACCGAAGTGCTGGCGGCCCATTTCCACGAAAGTCTCGTAGGTGCCCTGCACGATGCCCTGGGCGCCGATGTAGATCCAGCTGCCGGCGGTCATCTGGCCGTACATGGCCAGGCCCTTCTTATCCAGCTCGTTGAAGTGGTCCCAGTTGGCCCAGCGCGGCACCAGGTTGGAATTGGCGATCAGCACGCGCGGCGCATCGGCGTGGGTGCGGAACACGCCCACCGGCTTGCCCGACTGCACCAGCAGGGTCTGGTCATCGTCCAGGCGCTTGAGCGTTTCGACAATGGCATCGAAGCTTTCCCAGTCGCGTGCGGCGCGGCCGATGCCGCCGTACACCACCAGTTCCTGCGGTCGTTCGGCCACGTCCGGGTGCAGGTTGTTCATCAGCATGCGCAGCGGCGCTTCAGTCAGCCAGCTCTTGGCGTTGAGCGTGGTGCCGGTCGGCGCGGCGAGGGTGCGGGACGGGTCGTTGCGGGTCATGCGGCGCTCCGGTTCGTAGCGAATTCAAGGCAGGCGTTGAGCACCTGCGCCAGGGTATGGCGCAGCGGTGCGGCGTGGTCGGGGTCGAGCGGGGTGGGCCAGCTGTGTTCGTCCACCTGGTCCGGCAGGGGCTCGTGCATGTAGCCACGGCAGGCCAGCTCCATCTGCAGGCTGTGCACACCGCCGGCGATGTTGCTGTAGTGGCGGGTGATCCAGCCGCCCTTGAAACGGCCGTTGCGCACCTGGCTCATGCCACTGATCTTCAGCAGGTTCTCCACCACGTCGCTCAAGGCGTTGTCGCAGGACGTGTCCGGTGCACCGGAGGGGCCAGCGGTGCCCAAATTGAACTGCGGCAGCTCGCCGTCGAACAGGTGCGGGATGTGCGAGCGGATCGAGTGCGCGTCGTACACCACCACGGTGCCGTGGCGCGCACGCAGGCGCGCGATCTGCGCAGCCAAGGCATCGTGGTAGGGCAGGAAATAGGTGTCGCGGCGACGCGCGATCTCCGCGTCGTCCGGTTCGCGCCCGGCGTGGTACAGCGGCTGGTTGTCGAAGGTGGTCAGCGGGCACAGGCCGGTGGTGTTCTGGCCCGGGTACAGCGACACGCCACTGGGATCACGGTTGAGGTCGATCACCGAACGCGAGATCGCCGAGCGCACCGTGGTCGCGCCCATGCCGCGCACGAAGTCGTACAGCTCGTGCACCCACCAGTCGGCATCGCGACGGGCCAGCCACGGCGAGTGGTAGTCGCCGATCAGGTCGTGCGGCAGCTCGCTGCCGGTATGCGGGAAGCTGACGATGAGGGGGGCATCGCCCTCGTGCACCGTCAGCCAGTCGGGATGGGCACTCATGCCCGTGGTTCCACAGTCGGCAACAGATCGGCAAGGCCCTGCGCCAGCGCGCCGCTGCGCACCAGATTCGTGGCGGTCACCATGTCCGGATGGAAGTAGCGGTCTTCTTCCAGTGTCGGCACCTGCGCACGCAGGGTGGCGCGCACGCTTTCCAGCGCGGCACTGGAGCGCAGCGGGGCGTGGAAGTCGCAGCCCTGTGCGGCGGCCAGCAGTTCGATGCCGATCACGTTGGCGGCGTTCCCGGCCATCTGCATCAGGCGGCGTGCGCCGTGCGCGGCCATCGACACATGGTCTTCCTGGTTGGCCGAGGTCGGGATTGAATCAACGCTGGCCGGGTAGGCCCGCTGCTTGTTTTCCGAGACCAGCGCCGCGGCAGTCACCTGCGGAATCATGAAGCCGGAATTCAGGCCGGGGCGCGGGGTCAGGAACGCCGGCAGGCCGGACAGCGCCGGGTCCACCAGCATCGCCAGGCGGCGCTCGCTGATCGAACCGATCTCGCACACCGCCATCGCCAGCATGTCGGCCGCGAAGGCCACCGGCTCTGCGTGGAAGTTGCCACCGGACAACGCGTCGCCGGTATCGGTGAACACCAGCGGATTGTCAGAGACGCCGTTGGCTTCGATTTCCAGCGTGGTCGCGGCCTGGCGCAGGATGTCCAGCGCCGCGCCCATGACCTGCGGCTGGCAGCGCAGGCAGTACGGATCCTGCACGCGCACGTCGTTGTCACGGTGCGATTCGCGGATCTCCGAGCCCTGCATCAGCGCGCGCAGCGTCGCGGCGGTGGCGATCTGCCCGCGCTGGCCGCGGATGGCGTGGATGCGCGGGTCGAACGGCGTGTCCGAGCCCTTGGCCGCTTCCACCGACAGCGCGCCGGTGACCAGTGCGGCCTGGAACACGGTCTCGATCTCGAACAGGCCGGCCAGCGCGTAGGCGGTGGAGAACTGCGTGCCATTGAGCAGCGCAAGGCCTTCCTTCGCGCCCAGTTCGATCGGCTGCAGGCCGGCACGTGCCAGCGCATCGACCGCCGGCACGCGCTCGTCACCGATGAAGGCTTCGCCCACGCCCAGCATCACGCTGGCCAGGTGCGAGAGCGGCGCCAGATCGCCCGAGGCACCCACCGAGCCTTGTGCCGGCACTACGGGCAATACGCCCTTGACCAGCATCGCTTCGAGCAGCAGCAGGGTTTCCTCGCGAACGCCCGATGCGCCCTGCGCCAGGCTGACCAGCTTCAGCGCCATCATCAACCGCACCACGCTGGCCGGCATCGGCTCGCCCACGCCGGCGGCATGGGAGAGCACGATGTTCCGCTGCAGGGTGGCCAGGTCTTCGCGCTCGATGCGCACGCTGGCCAGCTTGCCGAAGCCGGTGTTGATGCCATACACCGGTGCGCCCTTGGCCACGATGGCGGCCACCGCCGCAGCGCTGGCGCGCACCACCGGCAGCGCGGCCGGGTCCAGTGCAAGCGGCGCACCGCGATAGACCTGCCGCCACTGGGCGAGAGTGACATGGCCGGGGCGAAGAACCAGGGTGTTGCTCATGCGTTGCTCCAGGAGGCAGGCAGGTCGGGCTGCCCGCGCACCACGCGCGCGTGCAGCGGGTTGAATCCAATGCGATAGACCAGGTCGGCGGGCGCATCGATGTCCCAGATCGCCAGGTCGCAGTCCAGGCCCACGGCCAGGCGGCCGATGCGATCGCTGCGTCCGAGCGCACGCGCCGCTTCACGGGTGAAGCCGGCGATGCACTCGTCCACGGTCAGGCGGAACAGGGTGGCGCCCATGTTCATCGCCAGCAGCGGGCTGGTCAGCGGCGAAGTGCCCGGGTTGCTGTCGGTGGCCAGCGCCAGCGGCACGCCGGCCGCACGCAACGCCGCGATCGGCGGCAGGGTGGTATCGCGGGTGAAATAGAAAGCACCGGGCAGCAGCACGGCGACGGTTCCGGCAGCGGCCATCGCGGCGATCCCGGTATCGTCCAGATGTTCGATATGGTCGGCCGACAGTGCACCGAAGCTGGCCGCCAGTTCGGCACCGTGCTGGTTGCTCAGCTGTTCGGCGTGGATCTTCACCGCCAGTCCGTTCGCGCGGGCGGTCTCGAACACCTGCCGCGCCTGCGCGGGCGAGAACGCGATGTTCTCGCAGAACACGTCCACCGCTTCGGCCAGGCCTTCGGCGGCGATGGCCGGAATCATCACCTCGCACACCTCGTCGATGTATTCCTGTGCCTCGCGGCCCGGCGGAGTCGCGTGCGCGCCAAGGAAGGTGGTGACCACGTTGACCCGGCATTGCTCGCCCAGCGCGCGCGCAACCTGCAGTTGCTTGCGTTCGTCGGCCAGGGTCAGGCCGTAGCCGGACTTGATCTCGAGGGTGGTTACGCCCTCGGCGCGCATCGCCAGCAACCGTGGCCGGCTTTCGCGGGCCAGCTGTTCCGGCGTGGCGGCGCGGGTGGCGCGCACGGTGGAGACGATGCCGCCGCCGGCTCGGGCGATCTCGGCATAGCTGACGCCCTGCAGGCGCTGCTCGAATTCGTTGGCGCGGTTGCCGGCGTAGACCAGGTGGGTGTGGCAGTCGATCAGGCCGGGCGAGATCCAGCGGCCTTCGCCATCGATGCGGGTGGTCGGCTGCAGGTGGGCATCGCTGCCGGCCCGGCCGACGTGGATGATGCGGCCGTCGGCGCAGGCCAGTACGCCATCGCGGATGACACCCAGGCCCTCGCCGTCGAGGGTGATCAGGTGGACGTTGGACCAGAGGGTATCGACGTGCATGGCATCCACAACGCGGCTGTGCTTATATGTCTATACAATATAGGCGTCCATTTCGGGTTGTCCAGCCATGTCCGATTCGCGTTCCCCGCACTGCTTCCATGCCGCCCATGCCCTGCTGGCCGACGGCTGGGCCCGTGATGTCCGCCTGCAGGTGCAGGACGGTCGTATTGCGGCGATCGGTACGGGGCAGGGCGCCCAGCACGGCGACACCCGCGTCGGCATCTTGGTGCCGGGCCTGCCCAACCTGCACAGCCACGCGTTTCAGCGTGGCATGGCCGGCCTGACCGAGATCGGCGGCGGTGACGGTGACAGCTTCTGGAGCTGGCGCGAGCTGATGTACCGCTTCCTGGCCCATCTGCGCCCGGACGCGGTGCAGGCCATCGCCGCCCAGGCCTATATGGAAATGCTGGAAGGCGGCTTCACTCGCGTCGGCGAGTTCCATTACCTGCACCACGATGCCGACGGCCGCGCCTATGCCAATCGTGCCGAGATGAGTGCACGGATTGCCGCCGCCGCCGACCAGACCGGTATCGGCCTGACCCTGCTGCCGGTGTTCTATGCCCATGCCGATTTCGGCGGGGCGCCGCCGAACCCCGCGCAGCGACGCCTGATCCACGACGTGGACGGCTTCGCGCAGCTGCTGGATGCCGCAAAGCCGGTATTGGCCACGCTGCCTGACGCGGTGCTCGGCATCGCCCCGCACAGCCTGCGCGCGGTCACCGGCGCAGAACTGAGTGCGTTGCTGCCGCTCACCGATGGCCCGGTGCACATCCATATCGCCGAGCAGGTGCGCGAAGTCGAGGCCTGCCTGGCCTGGAGCGGCCAGCGCCCGGTGCAGTGGCTGTACGACCACGCGCCGGTGGATGCGCGCTGGTGCCTGGTGCATGCCACCCACATCACCGATGACGAGCGCGCGGCCATCGCCGCCAGCCAGGCCGTGGCCGGTCTGTGCCCGATCACCGAGGCCAACCTGGGCGACGGCCTGTTCCCGATGCAGGCGTTCGCGCGCGAGGGCGGTCGCTTCGGCGTCGGTTCCGATTCCAATGTGCTGATCGATGCGGCCGAAGAACTGCGCCTGCTTGAGTACGGCCAACGCCTGGCCCTGCGCGGGCGCAATGTGCTGGCCCCGGATGCCACCCGCAGCACCGGTCGCTTCCTGTTTGAAGGCGCCCTGCACGGTGGCGCACAAGCCCTGGGCGTGGCCGCTGGCCTGCAGGTCGGTGCCAGTGCCGACCTGGTCGAACTGGACGCCGCGCACCCGGCGCTGCAGGCGCGACAGGACGACGCATGGCTTGACAGCTGGGTGTTCGCCGCACGTAATGGCGCGCTGCGATCGGTCTGGCGCCATGGCCGCCAGTGCGTGGCCGAGGGCCGCCACCTGCAGCGCGAGGCGATCACCACCGCCTTCGCCGCCGCCCTGCGCGGCGTGCTGGGCTGATCGCCTCCGCCACCGGGACCTCATTACGTGAAGGCAAGCAAGTCCGCCACGCTCAACCAGCGTATCCGCAGCGATCTGGAAAGCCGCATCCTCAGCGGAGAGTGGGCGCCGGGCTTCCGTATTCCGTACGAGCACGAGCTGATGGAGCAGTACGGATGCTCGCGGATGACGGTGAACAAGGTGCTGACCGCACTGGCCGAGAGCGGCATGATCGAGCGCCGCCGTCGCGCCGGTTCATTCGTGGCGCGTCAGCCGCCGCACCTGGAGCAGGTGGCGCTGGAGATTCCGGATATCGCGATGGAAGTCGGCTCGCGCGGCCATCAGTACGCGTACCGCCTGCTGCAGCGCGAGCTGCGTCTGGCCGACGCCGGCAATGCCGGTGAAGTGGAGCTGGCCGGCAGCGAGAAGCTGCTGGCGATGCGCTGCCTGCACCTGGCCGATGGCCGTCCGCTGGCGCTGGAGCATCGCCTGATCAGTCCGGTGGGCGTGCCCGAGGTACTGGAAGTCGATTTCAGTACCACCGCGCCGGGCAGCTGGCTGCTGCAGAACGTGTCCTGGACGCGCGCGCAGCATCGCATCAGTGCCTGGGGTGCGGACACCGCCACGGCCAGGCTGCTGGACGTGAAGCCGGGCACCGCCTGCCTGGTGATCGAGCGCCTGACCTGGCGTGGCGATCAGCCGATCACCCGCGTGCGCCAGGTATTCCTCGGCGACGCGTGGGACCTGGTCGCGCGCTTTGCGCCAGGGGCACGCTAGGGGTTCCATCCACGCATGGCGTGGATCTACTGGTCCGGAACGGCTGTCGTCTTGAACTCTGTTGGTGCGTGTGTACGATGTGTATCGTCCCTGCATGAAGAGCAGGGGCCTCATCCGGGATCTGGAGGCGGCAGGTTGGACCTGTTGCAGGATTCGTGGATCCCATCATGTATTCGTGCACCCGCAGCGGCCTCACATCATCACCGTGCCTCACCCCAGAAAGGATCTGGGCAAGGGGCTGGTGCTGGCGCTGCGGAAGCTGGCAGGACTGACGTAGGAGGTCCCATGCGCTATCCAGTCTTGATTGAGGCGGGCGATGAACGCACCGCGTGGGGTGTCATCGTTCCCGATCTGCCGGGGTGCTTCTCGGCAGCCGACACGCTTGACGATGCACTCAGCGCGGCCGAGGAGTCTGCGCTTGCCTGGATCGATGCGGCCCTGGATGAGGGGCGCTCGATTCCCAGTCCTTCTGCGCCACAGAAGATCGTCGCCGAGGCTCCCAGTGGTACGGCCTGGATTCTTGCCTACATCTGCATTGATCCATCTCTGCTGGACGACACCATCGAGCGGGTCAACATCAGCCTGCCGCGTCGCATCCTGGCCAGGCTGGATGCGCAGGCCAGGGCGGCCGGCGAATCCCGCTCCAGTTACATCGCCCATCTCGCAGCATTGGGCTGAGCGGGCGCCTTGTAGAGCCCAGCCCATGGTCGGCTGCTGTTCGCGCGTTGCGCGATGAGTCGAGCGTGGCTCGACTCTGCAAAGGCATCCACGCATGGCGTGGATCTACCAGAGATTCGTGTGTCGGGATTCAGTAGATCCACGCCATGCGTGGATGCTGCCCCATCAATACGTGGCGCACTGCCGCCAGCGTACCGGCTCATCCACGCCGGGCCGGGCATTGAGCTGGATGCGCACGTTGCGAAGGGCGGGGTAGTGCAGCACTTCCTCGCAGACCAGCGGCCAGACCCTTTCCAGTTCACCGGTGCGGTTGATCGCCAGCGTCTGCCGGGTCAGCCAGACACCGCTGGCGATGCCGGGCTTGCCGGCCAGGGCGCGCGCCAGATCGGCTTGGAAGCGCTCCAGCGTGGCGGCATCCGGATTGGGATTGCTGCGCGCGTCGGCCGCCGGGGCGACGGCAGGCGCGGGAGCGGGGGCGGCCGGGAGCACTGCCGCGATGCCAGCAGGTTCCGCCGCGGGCGCGGGCGAAGGCGTCGCCACCACCGGTGCCGCAGCAACCGGCGCGGCCTCGTCCACACGCAGGCCCTGCAGGCCCAGGCCAACCAGCAGCCCCAGCGTTGCCGAACCCAGTGCGGCGATGGCGATGCGGCGCAGCGCTTCGTGCCGGGCGCTGGCGCGCACGCGCGCTTCGATGTCGCCGGGCAGGTAAGGCTGCAGCAACGGCCACAGGCGCGGGCCGTCGAGCACTTCAACCGCCTGCTTCTCGGCGGCGCTGCGGCCGTCGCGCTCGATGCGGCCTTCAGTCAGCAGCACGCCGCCCTTGGCCCCGGCCAGACGCGCGGCCGCACCCAGCTCGTTCACCGCGGCGGTGCCGATGCGGTAGGCCAGGCCATGCTTGCACGACACCAGCCAGTGGTTGGGGCCATCGCTGAGCATGAAATCGCTGCTTGGCTCGCGGGCTTCTTCCGCCGGATCGATCAGCTCACGCAGGCCGCGCTGTTCGCGCAGCATGCGCTTGACCAGAACCGAGAATTCGCGCCAATGCATGCCCGCCAGGGCCTGCAGGCCGAGCTGCATCTCCTTCTGTCGCCGCTTGACCCACCACAGATAGACAACGGCCAGGGAACAGCTAAGCAGGGCCGACAGCAGGGCCAGGATCCAGGGGAGCATGCAGGAGTAGGGCGGAAGGGGCGAAAGCGGAGAACGACAGTGTAAAGGTCGCGGTGCCTGGCCGGGTCAGGAGGTTCCTGACAGAAAGCGTGATGGAGCGCGCAGATCGGCGCACAGCGGGCACGAAAAACCCGCCAATCCTGAAGCCGTGAGGGGAGGGAACAAACGGCAGCCGAAGCGATTGGCGGGTTGCTCGCGATTGTCAATCAAATTTTATTGCATTGCAACAATCGTGGTCAGGGCACGCTGTCCGGCGACTGATGGCTGCCCGGAGCAGGGGCGTCGGCGCCGGACGCGGCGCGGTTTTCCAGCTTGGCCAGGCGCGCGTGCAGGGCATCGATGCGCGCCTCCAGCGCGGTCACTTCATCGGCGGTGGGTACATGCAGGCGCTTGAGTACGCCCTGCACCTGGTCATCGAAGGCCTTCTCCACCTTGTTCCAGGTGCCGGAGGCCTTCTCGCGGGCCTCGTCCAGCGAGGTCTCGACATTGTCACGCCAGCCCGGGCCCTGGTCGCCGTTGCGTTCACGGCGGCGGGCTTCCCAGGCTTCGCCTTCCTTCACCAGGCCATCGAAGAAGCGGCTGCCCTCGGCCTGGGCGCGACCCAGCGCACCCAACCCGGCCAGCCAGACCTGCTGGGCCGAATCGCTCAGCTTGCGCGAGAAGCGCTCGGCCTGGTCACTGAAAGAGGCATCGTCGTTGCGGCGGTCGTCGTTCTCATAGTGGTTCATCGCACTTCCCGTGGGAGTTGGGCCTGCCCCCGAGAGTAGCGCGCAGCGGCGTTGCACGGCCGTGACGGCCGCCGCCGGGGTTCAGCCCAGCTTTTCCTTCAGCACACGCTGGATCTCGCCCTCGACCATGCCCTTCATCGCCGACAGCAGGAAACCCAGCTTGGCGGTTACGCGCACGGCGCCCGGCTGCAGTTCGATCGCACCGTCCACGCCGCTGCCGGAGAAGTTCAGTACGTCGGCGGTCCAGGACGACTTCAGGCCAAAGCGCTCGGACAGCTTGGCAGCGACCTGTTCGATCGCGGCGCGCGCCTGTGCATCGGGCAGGGCGTGGGCGTGGCGGACATCGATGGTGGACATGCAGGCTCCTGGCGCAGGGCGGGGTTGATCGAAGAGGGCAAGCATTGTGCGCATCGAGGGCCGCCGCGCCAAGCACTCATCGTGGGTTCTTCTTCGTTGGCGACCAACCTGCTAGGCTGCGCCGCGTGCAGAACCTGCTTGTTCACTTCAGTCAACAACAACAGCCCGACCAGCCCTTGCGGCCCGGGGTGCAGCGCATCGTGCGCCAGGCCAACGGCAGCGTGCGGCTCGGAGATCCCGGCCACGGCGCACTGCTGCTGGCCCAGTTCTGCATGGATGATCGCGGCCTCTGGCTGCAGGTCGGCAACGGCATCCGCGGCGTCCACGTCAACGGTCGCCCGGTACGCCGGATGGCCCTGCTGCGTGCAGGCGATGCGGTGTATGTGGATGGCGTGGAGATGCTCCTGCAGGGCGAGGTCGAAAGCCTGCTGCAGGCGCCTGCGCCGAAGACCGAAGGTGGCAGCGACGAGCTGCAGCGGCTGCTGCGCGGTGTCGGCGGCCTCCATCATGGCCGCAGCTTCACCCTGTCGCGGGCCCGCCTGATCGGGCGTGGCAACGAGGCCGACATCGCCATCGATGACCCGGCTTTTGCCGAGCAGCATGCCCGCGTGGAAGTGCACGGCGAACGCGTGCTGCTGCGCGACCTCGGCAGTGCCGACGGCACCCGCGTCAATGGCGTGGCCGTGCGCCATTGCTGGCTGCAGGCCGGCGACCAGGTGGTGTTTGATGGCCAGCACCGTTTCGTGCTGGAAGTGCCGCATGATCCGCGCCGGCGGTCGTTGCCGGTCGAGGACGAGTCGGGCGAGGACGTGGAACAGGCGCCGGTGCTGCCGGCTGCGCCGCGCAGGGTGCGGCGCTGGCCGTGGCTGCTGGTCAGTGCGCTGCTGCTGGCCGCGCTGCTCAGCCTGCTGCTCTGGTTCGGCGCGCGCTGACGGTAGTGCCGGCCGCTGGCCGGCAACCGCCGCCCCGAATCCGTTAGGTTGCCGGCCAGCGGCCGGCACTACCTGGTCGCGTTGCCGATGGATTCCAATGAAACCAAATTTCCCTTGCCGCACAAGGCCGCAAGGCTGGTGCACTGCGGCATACTAGGGGTCTTGCCCCACAGGTGTGACATGACGCGCGCGTTCAACTTCAGTGCCGGCCCTGCGACCTTGCCGGAATCGGTCCTGCGCCAGGCGCAGGCGGAAATGCTGGACTGGCACGGGTCCGGCGCTTCGATCGTGGAAATGAGCCATCGCGGCGCGGAATTCATGTCCGTGGCCGCCGAGGCCGAGGCCGATCTGCGTCGCCTGCTCGATATCCCGGAAGACTATGCGGTGCTGTTCCTGTCCGGTGGTGCCACCACCCAGCAGGCGTTGATCCCGCTCAATTTCGCCGCCCCGGGCCAGCGTGCCGACTACGTGGTCAGTGGCCACTGGGGCAAGACCGCGGTCAAGCAGGCCGGTGTCTACGTGGACGTCAACATCGCCGCCAGCAGCGAGGCCGATGGCTATCGCACGCTGCCGGCGCGTGCCGACTGGCAGCTCTCGCCCAATGCCGCCTACGTGCACATCACCGCCAACGAGACCATCCACGGCGTCGAGTTCCGTGATGTGCCCGATACCGGCAATGTGCCGCTGGTGGCCGACTTCAGCTCGTCCATTGCCAGCGAGCCGCTGGACGTGCGCCGCTACGGCGTGATCTATGCCGGTGCGCAGAAAAACCTGGGTCCGGTCGGCATCGCGGTGATGATCATCCGCCGCGACCTGCTGGAGCGCAGTGGCCAGCCGCGCGCGGACATCTTCGATTACCGCTCGCATGTCGCCCGCGATTCGATGCTCAACACTCCGCCGACCTGGAACTGGTACCTGGCCGGCCTGGTGTTCAAGTGGATGCTGGCCGAGGGTGGCGTGACCGAGTTCGCCAGGCGCAATGCCGCCAAGGCCGCGCTGGTGTACGGCGCCATCGACGGCTCCGGCGGCTTCTACCGCAATGAGGTTGCACACGCGGCCCGTTCGCGGATGAACATCCCGTTCTTCCTGCCCAACGCCGATCTCGATGCCCGTTTCGTGGCCGAGGCCAAGGCCGCAGGCCTGCTGGCGCTGAAGGGCCACAAAGTCGTCGGTGGTATCCGTGCCTCGCTGTACAACGCCATGCCGCTGGCCGGGGCCGAGGCGCTGGTCGCCTTCATGGCCGATTTCCAGCAGCGTCACGGCTGAGCAATGAACGGCGCGCACCGTCGGGTGCGTGCCCCGCAACAGGGAATTCCGATGGCAAGCAGCAAATCCAGCAAGAAGGCGCCGAAGAAGGCCGAACCGGCCAAGGACCGCGTGCCCACCAAGGCGAAGGGCAAGGCCAAGGCCACCTCCAACCCGGCGCCCACGTTGGCGCCGCTGGCGCTGGCCGATGTGCGCTCCAAGATCGACCAGATCGACCGCGACATCCAGAGCCTGATCGCCGAACGCGCGCGCTTCGCCCACCAGGTCGGCAAGGCCAAGGGCAAGCTGGCCGCTGCCGTCGACTACTACCGCCCCGAGCGCGAAGCGCAGGTGCTGCGCATGGTGGTGGACCGCAACGAAGGCCCGCTCAGCGATGAGCTGCTGGTGCATGTCTACCGCGAGATCATGTCGGCCTGCCTGGCCCAGCAGGAGCCGCTGAAGATCGGCTACCTCGGCCCGGAAGGCACCTTCAGCCAGCAGGCCGTGCTCAAGCACTTCGGCCGCTCCGCGCTGGGCCTGCCGATGGCCAGCATCGAGGAAGTGTTCCAGGAAGTCGAAGCGGGCAACGCCGATTTCGGCGTGGTGCCGGTGGAAAATTCCGGGCAGGGCACCATCCAGATCACCCTGGACATGTTCCTGACCTCCAACCTGAAGATCTGTGGCGAAGTGGAACTGCGCGTGCAGCAGTTCCTGATGTCGCGCAGCGGCCGCATCGAGGACATCGAGCGCATCTACGCGCATCCGCAGTCGTTCATGCAGACCTCGGCCTGGCTGCGCGCCAACCTGCCGAAGGCCGAGAAGATTCCGGTGTCGAGCAACGCCGAAGGCGCGCGCCGTGCGCGCAACGCCGACGACGCGGCGGCCATCGGCGGCGAGAGTGCCGGCCACGTGTACGGGCTGAAGAAGGTGGTCACCAAGCCGATCCAGAACGATGCCGACAACACCACCCGCTTCCTGGTGGTGGGTCGCAACATTTTCCCGACCTCCGGCCACGACCGCACCTCGGTGCTGGTGTTCATCCATGACAAGCCCGGTGCGCTGTTCGACGTGCTCAGCCCGTTCGCCCGCCACGGCATCAGCATGAACCGCATCGAATCGCGGCCGTCACATCACGGCAAGTGGGAGTACGGTTTCTTCATCGACCTGGCCGGCCACATCGACGACGCGCCGATGCAGGCGGCGCTGGCCGAACTGGAAGCGCACTCGGCGCAGATCAAGGTGCTGGGCTCCTATCCGGTGGCCGTGCCCTGAGTGCTGCTGCGGCGGCAACAGCCGCCGCTCCCTGATGCATCGCCGGCGCTGCCGGTGTTTACGGAAAGATCGAACGATGAGCAACGCGCAACACTGGATTGCCCGCAAGGGCCAGCCGCTGCAGGGCAGCCTGACCATTCCCGGCGACAAGTCGGTCTCGCACCGCTCGGTGATGTTCGCCGCGCTGGCCGATGGTACTTCGCATATCGAAGGCTTCCTGGAAGGCGAGGATACCCGTGCCACGGCGCGCATCTTCAGTCAGCTGGGTGTGCGCATCGAAACGCCCAGCCCGTCGCAGCGCGTCGTGCACGGCGTCGGCATTGATGGCCTGAAGGCGCCGGATGCACCGCTGGATTGCGGCAATGCCGGTACCGGCATGCGCCTGCTGGCTGGCCTGCTGGCGGGGCAGTCGTTCGACTGCACGCTGATCGGCGATGAATCGCTGTCCGGCCGCCCGATGCGCCGCGTCACCGGCCCGCTGTCGCTGATGGGCGCAAGGATCGATACCCAGGACGACGGCACACCGCCGCTGCACGTGCATGGTGGCCAGACGCTGCACGGCATCGATTTCGCCTCGCCGGTGGCCAGCGCGCAGGTCAAGTCGGCGGTGCTGCTGGCCGGGCTGTATGCGCAGGGCGAAACCTGCGTGACCGAACCGCACCCGACCCGCGACTACACCGAGCGCATGTTGTCCGCGTTCGGCGTGGACATCGCGTTTTCGCCGGGCAAGGCCCGCCTGCGCGGTGGCCAGCGCCTGCGCGCCACCGATATCGTGGTGCCCGCCGATTTCTCTTCGGCCGCGTTCTACCTGGTCGCCGCCAGCATCATTCCCGGCTCCGAGCTGCGCCTGAAGCAGGTCGGCCTGAATCCGCGCCGCACCGGCCTGCTGCACGCGCTGCGCCTGATGGGAGCGGACATCACCGAAGAGAACCCGGCCGAGCAGGGCGGTGAGCCGGTGGCGGACCTGGTGGTGCGCTACGCCCCGTTGAAGGGTGCACGCATACCGGAAACGCTGGTGCCGGACATGATCGACGAGTTCCCAGCGCTGTTCGTGGCGGCCGCGGCCGCCGAGGGCCAGACCGTGGTGAGCGGTGCGGCCGAACTGAGAGTGAAGGAATCGGACCGCCTTGCGGCGATGGCCACTGGCCTGCGTGCGCTGGGCATGCAGGTGGACGAAACCGAGGATGGCGCCACCCTGCACGGCGGGGTTCGGCTGGGGAGTGGCACCATCGAAAGCCACGGCGACCATCGCATCGCCATGGCATTCGCCATTGCCGGCCAGATCAGCGATGGCGAAGTGCGTATCAATGACATCGCCAACGTCGCGACGTCCTTCCCGGACTTCGACGGCCTGGCGCGCAGCGCTGGCTTCAACCTGGCCTGACCGGCCGATCAGGTTTTCCGGTAGGTGCCAACCTTGGTTGGCACGCTTCTCCGCATAACGCATAAAAGGACGGAGGCCGAAGCCTCCGTCTAAACATCACGAACCCCTCGTCCGCGATCAACGCTGTCCGGTACGGAAATCCACCGGGACCCGCACCACACTGGCCACCGCACGGCCTTCGTGCATCGCCGGCTGGAACTTCCAGTTCTGCACGGCGCTCAGCACCGCGCGATCCAGGTCACGGCTGCGCTCGCCGCTGCGCGAAACAATCGCAGCATTGGTCACCTGGCCGCGGGCATCGACATTCAGGCTGGCGATCACTCTGCCCTGCACGCCATTGCGCAGCGCGGCAGCGGGGTAGGTCGGCTTGCTGTTGCCTGCCAGCGGGCGCGCCTCGCGATTGCGTACGGCAGGGGTGGCCTTGCGCTGGTTGCCGGCCGCTGCGGCCTGGCGGGCCGCAGGCTGCTGTACGTCGGCGACCGGCGCCTGCTCGGGGGCGGGCAGCATGCGCTCGCCGACCGGTGCCGGCGCCACGTCTTCCTGGTTCGAGTGACGCAGCCAGAGCAGCGCGGCAGCAAACATCGCCACGATCAGCGCGATCCACATCCAGGGTGACGTGGGCTTGTGCTGTTCGCTGGCATCGCGCTGCAGCTGCGGCGAATGAAGGTCTTCGTGGGTGGTGGCGGTCATCGCGAACTCCTTCCGTCAATTGGACGACGGGGAGAGTGTTGCGCGAGCCAGCGGCGTGAAGTGTCAGCGTTGCGTCAACGCGACCGGCAGGGTTCAGTTTGCCTGCCGGGAAACGTTCAGTTACTGGGTCTTGAAGTCGAACGGCACTTCAATGCTGCCCGGTACGGCCTGGCCGTTGCTCTGTGCCGGGGTGAAACGCCAGCGGCGCACCGCTTCGGTCGCGGCACGGTCGAGCTCGCGTGAGCCGCTGCGCTGGATCACCGTGGCATTGTTCGGATAGCCGGTGGCATCCACATCCACGCGCACCACCACGCTGCCGGTCTCGCCGGCGCGCAGCGCGGCGGCCGGGTAGGCCGGCGGTGGCGATTGGCCGGCAATCGGCATCGGCTGGCTGTTGCCCGTGGCAGCCGGCGCGGGAGCCGGTGCGGCCGGGGCCGCTTCGGCGACGGGCGCCGGCGGTGGCGGCGGGGTTTCGACCAGCTTCGGGGCTTCCTCCTCGGCCGGGGCCGGCTTGGCATCGGGCATGTCGCTGGAACCGGCGGCCGCCGCCAGCGGTTCGGGCAGCGGTTCCACCTGCGCCGTCTCCTGCGGGGTCTGTGCGGCCGGGTCGGCGCGGAAGAATTCCTTGTCGCGCCCGGTGAACCAGACCAGCACGAACAACAGCACGCCCACGCCGAAGGCGATGCCCGCGATCTTCAGGGCGTTGCGCGGGATATGCACGGTAAACGACTTGGCGGACGGCGAGCGGGGTGCAGACATGGACCGGACCAGTACGGAATGCCCCGATTCTGCCACGGCGGGAATGAACCGGGCGGCAGAAATCCGTATAACAAGCGATAATCCCATCCCTGATACCCACCACGACACCTGCCATGCTTGATCCAGCCCTGCTCCGCCACCAGCCCGCCGACCTCGCCGAACGCCTGCGCACCAGCCGCGGCTTCGAGCTCGACGTGTCTGCCCTGGAGTCCCTGGAGGCGGATCGCAAGCGCATCCAGGTGCGGACCCAGGAGCTGCAGAGCCTGCGCAACAGCCGTTCCAAGGCCATCGGCCAGGCCAAGGCCAAGGGCGAGGACGTGTCGGCCATCATGGCCGAGGTCGCTGCCTTCGCCGACGAGCTGAAGGCCTCGGAAGTGGCGCTGGACGAGCTGCGCGAGAAGATCGAAGCGATCTCGATGGGCATCCCGAACCTGCCGGCCGATGACGTGCCGGCCGGGGCCGACGAGAACGACAACGTGGAGCAGGCGCGCTGGGGTACCCCGCGCCAGTTCGACTTCAAGGTGCTCGACCACGTCGAACTGGGCGCCCGCAATGGCTGGCTGGACGGCGAGACCGCGGCCAAGCTGTCCGGTTCGCGCTTCACCGTCCTGCGCGGCCCGATCGCGCGCCTGCACCGCGCCCTGGCCCAGTTCATGGTCGACCTGCACACCAGCGAGCACGGCTACGAGGAAACCAACGTGCCGCTGCTGGTCAACGCCGATTCGCTGCGCGGCACCAGCCAGCTGCCGAAGTTCGAGGACGACCTGTTCAAGACCGCCGTGGGCGACTCCACGCGTTACCTGATCCCGACCTCGGAAGTGCCGCTGACCAACATCGTGCGCGACGAGATCGTCGACGCCGAGCGCCTGCCGCTGCGCATGACCGCCCACTCGATGTGCTTCCGTGCCGAGGCTGGCAGCGGCGGCCGCGACGTGCGCGGCATGATCCGCCAGCACCAGTTCGAGAAGGTCGAGCTGGTCTCGATCAGCCGCCCGGAAGACAGCGAGGCCGAGCACCAGCGCATGACCCGCTGCGCCGAAGTGGTGCTGGAAAAGCTGGGCCTGCCGTACCGCAAGGTGCTGCTGTGCACCGGCGACATGGGCTTCTCGGCGGTGAAGACCTACGACCTGGAAGTCTGGCTGCCGTCGCAGGAAACCTACCGCGAGATTTCCTCGTGCTCGAATTGTGGTGATTTCCAGGCTCGCCGCATGCAGGCGCGCTGGCGCAACCCGGCCACCGGCAAGCCGGAACTGGTGCACACCCTGAATGGCTCGGGCGTGGCGGTCGGCCGCGCGATGATCGCGGTGATGGAGAACTACCAGAACGCCGACGGCAGCATCACCGTGCCGGAGGCCCTGCGCCCGTACATGGGTGGCCTGGAAAGCATTGGCTGACAGCCGGCGCTTCGCGCTGCCGCCCGAGCATAGGCTCTGGCGCTACAGATCCATGTAGAGCCGAGCCTATGCTCGGCTGCTCCTGCCCCTCGCGGGCCGCATTGATTATCGGCGCTTCGCGCCGCCTCGAGCATAGGCTCGGGCGCTACCGGGTTTATGCTGCCCGCAGCTTCTCCAGCGGTACCCATCCCGGTTCGCCGGTCTCCGGCACGCACCACGCCCAACCATTGAGGGTGCGCAGCCCGCGCAAGATCTGCCCGGGGTCCACATCCAGCTCCCGCGCGCAGTAATCCTCCGTGGCATAGGCGTCACCCTGCGCATTGCGACCGATCACCGGCGCCGGCACGAAACCGGGCTGCTGCCCTTCGGCTTGGCACAGGAACCAGTCTTCCCAGCCCTCCGGGCCTTCATAACGTTCGCCCACCACCAGCGCCTGGCCACGGCGCAGGGTGATCGGGTGCGGAAATTCGCTGCGGTGCGCAGCCGTCACGATGTAGTCCATGGCCCCAGCCTAACGCGCCCACAAAAAACGGCCCCGCAAAGCGGGGCCGCCAGGGTGGGCCGGGATGGGGGAGGGGATCCCGGCCCGCGCTCAGCGCCCAGACGAGGAGAGAGGGGCGCCGAACGTTGGAACGCTTTACGCCGCGACGGCTTCGGCCAATTCGTGCGACGGCAGTGCCGCCAGAGCACCGGCGATGGCGTCTTCACGGTGCTGCGGCGAGTAGGCGATGCCTTCGGCGCGCACGAACTCGACCTCGTTGATGCCCATGAAGGCGAACACCTGGCGCAGGAACGGCTCCTGGAAGTCGGCCGGCGAGTCGGTGTAGATGCCGCCACGGCTGCTGGCGATGATCACGCGCTTGCCACCGGCCAGGCCCACCGGGCCGTTCTCGGTGTACTTGAAGGTGCGGCCGGCCACGGCCACGCGGTCGATCCAGGCCTTCAGCGTGGACGGAATGCTGAAGTTGTACATCGGCGCGCCGATCACCACGATGTCGGCCTCCAGGAACTGCTGCATCACCTGTTCAGCATCGGTCGCCTCGGCGGCGTCGGTCCTGGCCAGCGAGCTGCTGCGCAGATGCGGTACCGGATTGGCGTCAAGATCGCGATAATCGACCTGCAGGCCATCGATCTGGCTGGCGAAGCGGGCGACCACGGCGGCCGACAGCTGGCGCGAGACGGAGTTGTCGCCAAGCACGCTGGCGTCGAGATGCAGAAGCTTCATGGCAGTCACCTATGTTCTGGGAGGAAGGGGCGGGGTGGCCCCGCCGACGGAGAGAACGATAGGTTGTTGCAAAGGCGGAATAAAGGTGGTTGAATGCCACGTATTGTTCTAGATATGGAACTCGGGTATGCATGACCTGAATGACCTGTACTACTTCGCGATGGTGGTCGACCACGGCGGATTCGCCGCCGCCGAGCGCGCACTGGGTATTCCCAAGTCGCGCCTGAGCCGCCGCATCAGCCAGCTGGAAACCGACCTGGGCGTGCGCCTGCTGCAGCGCTCCACGCGCCGTTTCGCGGTCACCGATGTCGGCACCAGCGTGCATCGCCATGCGCAGACGATGTTGGCCGAGGCCCAGGCCGCGCGCGAAGTGGTGGACCGCCTCAGCGCGGAGCCGCGCGGCGTGGTGCGCGCCAGCGTGCCGGTGTCACTGGCGCAGATGCAGCTGCCCAAGCTGCTGCCCAAGTTCCTTGAGCAGTACCCGAAGGTGCGGCTGCAGCTGAACATCAGCAACCGCCGCGTGGACATCATCAATGAAGGCTACGACGTGGCCCTGCGCGTGCGTTCGCGCCTGGATGACGACGGCAGCCTGGTGATGCGCAGCTTCGGCCAGGTGCAGGAACTGCTGGTGGCCAGCCCCAAGTACCTGGACCGCGCCGGTCGCCCCAAGGACCCGGAAGAGCTGACCCAGCACGTGACCCTCAGCATCAGCGAAGACGAAGCCCGCCAGCGCTGGGAACTGCATGGCCCGGAAGGCGAAGTGCGCCGGGTCGACCTGCAGCCGCGCGTGGCCGGTTTCGACTTCCCGTTGCTGCAGAGCATGGTGAAGGACGGTTTCGGCATCACCATGCTGCCGGAAACCGTGTGCGCTGACGCCGTGCGCAACGGCGAGCTGGAAGTGGTGCTGCCGGACTGGTCGCTGCCGCAGGGCGTGTGCCACGCCGTGTTCGCCTCGCGCCGCGGCCTGCTGCCGGCGGTGCGCGTGTTCATCGACTTCCTGGCCGAGCATCTGCCGCCGCAGCTGGAGGCCTCGCGCCTGGATTGCGGTGGCGCCTGTGAAAAGGCCAAGGAGCGGATCAAGGCCAGTGCACTGGGTGCGCTGGCGGTGGATGCCGGCTGAGAGGTCTTGAAGGCAGCGCCGGGCGATGTCCGGCGTTGCTGTTCTACGGCGAAGGCCCCACCGTGCCGGATGCGGAGGGCAGGGGCATGGTGGTCTTGGGCAAATGCCCGTCACGTGCGAGAATACGGCGCTGCCCGGGCGACCGGGACCCGATTGGAGAGATGGCCGAGCGGTTTAAGGCACCGGTCTTGAAAACCGGCGAAGGGTCAAACCTTCCGTGGGTTCGAATCCCACTCTCTCCGCCAAAAGACCCTAACTCGTTGATTTTTAATTGAAATCATCGATGCGGTCGGATTGGAAAGCAGGAAGCATGCAGAGGAAACACTCGCATGCGCATCCCCCATCATTTGAGCCGGTCATCCACCGGCCGCTGGTCGTTCGTCCAGCGTGTCCCTATCGATCTTCAAGCCGTGCTCGATTGCCGGCTCATCAAGCGGACTCTCAAGACCAAAGACCTCGCCCAGGCACACGTGCGTGCAGTCGTGCTTGGGGCGGGCTATGCTCGGCTCTTCGCACAGTTGAAGGATCAACGCGTGGACAAGCTAAGCAAGCAGGAAGCCGATCTGCTCATCGCTCGCCTGACGAGCGCCGAGAACCTCCGTGAACTGACGTTGGACCGCACGCGTCAACCGGATGGGACGGTGACGGAGCGGTGGCAAATCGACAGTCCCAAGGACCTCAAGCTGTATCGGCAGTTGATGGAGCTTGAAGCAACCGCGGGAGGGATCTCTCAATCCTTCGCAGTAGCCGTGCCGTCCCTGTTTGTCTCTGCAGACGCCGGCAGCCACAAAGGCCTGGCCTCCACGCCTGCCATTGAGACGATGACGCTGGGCAAGGCTCGGGATGCATTCTTGGCGACGCTCAAGGGTTCGACTCTGCCGAAGACCTATACGATCAAGAAGACGGCCATCGAAGCGTTGGTGGCCTTCCTGGGCCCGAAGGCAAAGGTTCATGCCATCACCAGGTCCGATCTGGCGCGGTGGTATCAGGACATGCGTGAGAAAGGCGCTTCCACGCCAACGCTCACGAACAAGCAGAGCTACATCGGTGGCAAAGGTGGCTTCTTCGAGTGGGCCATGGCCTCGGGACACTATCCCCGTGGCGACAATCCGGCCAGCGGCCACGTCAGCTACTCCCAGCGCGAGAAGCGGGCGCGGAAGAAGCTGGGGTTTAAGGCCTACGACAGAGCCCAGATCCAGGCCCTGTTTGCGCCCGAGGCGCTTGCCAAGCTGTCCGAGTCGGCCCGCTGGGCCTCCCTCCTTGGGCTCTATACGGGGGCGAGGGCGTCAGAGGTTGGCCAGTTACTGGTCCGAGACGTGTTCGAGGAGGACGGCATTCCGTGCCTCCGTATCTCCGACGAAGGCGAGCACCAGAAAGTGAAAACCGAGGTCAGCCTTCGGACGGTCCCGCTCCATCCTGAGCTTCTCAGGATGGGCTTCATGGATTGGGTCCATGGCAAGCGTAAAGCCGGTGAAACCAGGCTGTTCCCGGCGGCCAAAGCCACCGCCGTGAACGGGCAGGGCAACTGGATCACCAAGGCGTTTAGTCGGCATCTGGCCGAGGTGAGCGAGGGCTGGGAGCCGGCGAAGCGTGGGTTCCACTCGCTCAGGAAGACGTTTATCCAAGAGTTGCAGGGGGCTGGCGTGGTGTCGGAACTCAGGGCCCAGATTGTTGGGCATGAACTCGATGACGAGCACCATTCGACCTACAGTCGTGATTTCACAGCGGTGGAGAAACTCAACGGACTTGGTGCGCATTCGCCAGGCTTAACTTCCCTTGTATGGGACTTGTGATGACACTGCCTGCACAATGGCGAAGCATCGACAATGCCTGATGGTGTCTCTATCGTCGCTGGCCTAAAGCAGGCACATGGCCGTCAACCCACTGGCGTACAGGGGCGATTTCCATGCCAAACGCGGATGTGCCCGGTGGCTTGGAATCTTCGTTAGATGATTTAGTTGAAAAATATATTTGGGGGTGGCTATGGAAAGCTTTGAATTTCGCAAATATGTGTTGTTTCCATTCTTGGCTAGGGCATTTTTTTCAACCATTCTCTGGTTCGTTGTTTCATACATAGTCTCGGAGTTGATGCCGGTGATGGGGGTTGGGCTCGTAGACTCAAATGGAAGCAAGCTGCCGATTAGATTTTGGGAGTTCGTCGATAAAAAGCTCTGGATCCTTGTTATTTCCGGCGCCTGCCTTGCGGGGCTTGTCTTCAGCTTTGTTGGCGATTTTCTCGGAGGGAGTAATAAAGTATTTTTCAGAAGGGGGATTTCTTGCCTGAAAGAGGACGCTATATCCCTCCTTATTACATTTGCTGCAATATTCTTAGTGATATTTTTTCGCCAGCTGATGGTTTGGAAGTTTGATTTAATTGCGGTGCTGGGCTCTATTTTTAATTACCTTCTGGCACTGATGGTTTTCAATTCAAAGATAAAGCATGACGTGGATCAAAATAGCCAAATAGAACCCAAGGATGGCGTAAGCCGCACCTAATGCAGCTAAGTCAGAGAGAATTTTAATCAATTTCTTTAAGGTGATTTGCATCGTAATGGGGGGTTTTTTAATCCTTATATCTTCATGATGTGTTTTGTCAAGTCATTGGAAGGGCGCGGTGTCTCGGGTTGCGCCGGCTATGAGTAGCCACAAGTGAGGAACTCACACTTGCTGGATGGAATTCGCCTGCCGTAATCAAGTCGGCGCCTCCCCGGGTGGCTGATGTGACTTTGGAAGGGGCCGCTCGGCTGCTGTAAGAGAAGCTTCGAAGCGCCGTCCAAAAGCAGGATGGGAACACCACCTTCGAGTGGGCGCGGTCATATAGTCGTTCCACATGCTGGCAACCGGAGAGCACAGCCGCCTTCCGGCTTGCGCGTCGGGCCATGAACGGCCCGACGACGAATCCGAAAGGTCCTGGGAAGGGCCGAAGCAGGTTGAGGAGGGTCTACCTCAATGCCGTTGACCGGACCAGGCCGTAGACGGCCCCGCCCAAGACAGGCGCCACCAGGTGCGCCGGCACCAATGCCAAGACCAGCAGGCTGAAGATCGCCCGGGCTTGCTCAGGATGTGGCAGCAGGTCAGCGAAGCCCATGCCCAGAAAAGAGGCCAGATGGGCAGCCGCCACGATGGCCCAGGTCACGAAGAACCCTTTCCAGAACCCGCCGCGCTGGTGTGCGGAGGGGGCGTACGATTGGCCTTGGGCCTCCTCCTGGCGCCTGTAAGCCCGGGCGTTGATCCAGTAGAGAAACCCCAACACGGCCCACGTTGCCAAGCCGCCCGCGATGGCGAGCCAGCCCAGAGTGGCCGCCTGCTGCAGGGCCTCAAGGCCGCCAGCAACGAATAGTAGGCCGACGCCTCCCAGTAGGACCGTCGCGCAACCGACGTGCGCGTAAGAACGGTTGGTCATGGTGGCCTCAGAGCTTGTGGGCGGCCCACTCGCCAGAAGCCTTTGAGAAGCGCACCGGCTGAACGAATGGCCGGGCCTGGGCTACGCCACCGATGTCGAGGACGACAGAGCCGCCCACGTCGCAGATCACCCCGTCGGCCGTTTCCGATTTCTTGCAGCCGCTCAGGCTGAAGTCCCGATACTCTTTCACCCAGACTTGGCTTCCCAGCACCCGTTCAAACTCAGCGGTGATGGCCTTCTTGGCCTGCTCGTCGGAGGGTTTACTGCTACAGGCCGTCAGCGCCAAGGCGGTGGTCAAACTGACAGCGATGGTCCTGATCGTATTCATGAAGGTCTCTTCCTGGTTGAGGGTTGGGGACTTACTTGTCTCGGTTGCCGGCCTGATCGAAGCCGGCGATCCACATGCGTGTGTCGCGGAAAGGCGTGAGCATTCCCGAGGGGCCGGGATACAGGTCGTCCGCCCGCAGGAAACCGGAGACCCAGGCGGCGCTCAAAGCCACTTTTCGGGCCTGCCACGCCACACCGTCGCGGGTCGTGCGCACGTTGAACGGTTCGCGGGGCGGGGTAGGGCCAGTGGTTCGATCGTCACCGGTGTTCGGCTTCCCGGGCCGACCCCTCAGGCCCACCATCAGGTCAGTGGTGGCCTTGGCTCGAGCGTTGCTGTTGAGTTCCGCTTCTTTCCCCAGGTCGTCGGTAATGGTCAACGGGGCGTCCGCGCATGCCCGGAAGGTCTCGGTGGTAGAGGCGGTAGCGCTGGTCCAGATCCGGGCTTCGACAGTCCAACAGGGCAAGCTTGCGCCCCATTCCTTGTAAGTCAGCGCGACCCGGGGCCAATCCAGTCGGCCCTGCTGGGCGCTCTGGTGGTCCTCGTTCTTGAACAGCCCATTGATCCGGCCCGCACCACTGATCGGGGCGTAGAGCGGACCAGTGCCCGACGCGGAGCCGGTTGCCGGCTTGGCCCCCAGTGCTTGCTGGCCGGCGTCTTTCAGGCTCTTCCCCAACTGCCGGAAGAAGCTAGGCTTTTCACCGGTTTGATCCGAATTCGAAGGGCTCTGCGCGTCGGCAGAGAAGTGCGGGCAAAGGCCCAAAGCCACGAGCGCGAGGAGCGCTCCTTGTCCACGATGCTTCATTCAAATCCCCTGCAAAACCGCCTGCTTGGCGGTATTTGCAAATATGGCAAATGCAGGGCAAGATTGGAAGCGGCAGACTAACGGGTCAATTCAGCATTCGTTGGTCTTCTACATGCCCGCAGCGCTTCCCCCCGCCTCTACCTTTGGTCGCCGTTTACGGGAGGCGAGGCTGAGCAAGGGACTGACCCAAGCTGCGTTGGGAGCGGTGCTGGGGTTGGAGGAGGAAAACACTGCCGCCCCTAGGATTTCTCGCTATGAGAGAGGCGATCGGATGCCGGACAACGAGAGCATGGCAAAGCTGGCGGAGGCCTTGGAGCTGCCCGTTGCCTACTTCCACGCTGTCAGTGAACCCATGGCAGAGGCCATCTTGGTGATGTCACAGTTGCCAGAAGGGGCGCAGGAGGAGCTGCTGCGTCAGATGCGTGACTTCGCCAAAAAGCGCGGGTCGGTGATCGAGGGCTAGGCAGTCCACAAGGTGTTTAAATTAGGCCTCTAGCTCAATTAATAGGGCTTGCAACTCTTCAGGTGGGAAAAACGCTAGAGCCACTAGGTGTGTGGTTGAGGCAAGAAGGCACAAATGGTTCCAACTATGTCCTGGAAATCATCCCTATGCCTTTCAAGAAGGTAGTCAAAGATATCCTCTTGAGTGGCGATTCTCTGGTCTCTGATGTCGTAGTTCAAGCTCCGACCGTTGGTGTAATCGCTCTTGTGTGTCCTGAAGGGGAAGTCTGCATCCTCTCGGCTCGCGCTTAGCAGAGCTTTTTCTACGCTATCCAGCGGGATGGTGTAAATGCTCGGGTCCCCAGCAAACTTTTCGTTCTTCTGGTCTGCATCCAGGATCGCGATGACCTTATCACTTGGGGCCAAGAACTCTTCAGTTCGATTCTTACTGATGAGCTCGGCAATCTGAGAGCCGCCGCCGATGAAGATGATCTTGTGGCGAAGAAGAGTTTTTTCGCAATGCTTAGATACGATGTGACCAATGAAGGCAGTAAGCATCTTGTCCTCTGTCAAGATGTATCTGTCATACCCTTCAAATCCAAACAGCCTCGCCATCGCGTAGCTGTAGGAGATAGGCTTTATTGAGACTTGGGTAGTCTCCCGCTCCATGTAGAAGAGCTCATCAACCTCTAACTGCCGCATAAGCGCGAGAGAGTGGGTTGTGAATAGGATCTTGCGATCGTATTTTGCGCAAAACCCACGCAGCCAACCTGGAAGATTCGCTTGGGCTGCTGCGTCTAACGAAAGGTCAATCTCGTCAATCACCAGTAACCTTGAGGGGCCCTTGATGGTGCGGAATAGGTTGATGAGAAAATGCTCACCGGAGCTCAGATAGTCCTCTCGGATGTAAGTCTGATCTTCTCTGACAAGGGCGTAGTAGCTCTTGCCTTTTAGTCGAACCTCGACCAGCGCTGAGTAGCGGTCAGTCTCATAGACTGCGTTCAAGAATGAGATGAGCTCATCTGGGCGATCACAGGTCCCAAGCGTAATAGCAGTTCGGATGTCTTGGTCCGCCTCGCTGGCGCTTCTGAAGTAGTTGAATCGAGCTCCATAAGGCATTGGAAGCTCGGCAGCGATAAGATCGCGCAGTTCCCTGGATATCTTGTCTCGACAGTCCAAAGAGCGGAGGGCGCTGTTATAGGTAAACGTTGCTTGGTCGCCGTTTAAGTCGTAGACGATCCGGCTTTTCTGAGAGAAGGCATAGGGTGTCGCTGTCCGTATGAACGTGTCCGAGTTGGACAGGTTCCGAAGAGCTCGCACCAGGGTCGTCTTGCCTGCCCCGTTTCGGCCGACAAGGCACATCAGTCCGCTCTTGGAAAGATCCACGTCCAGGTGGAGATGCGCCACGTGCTGGATAGCGTCAAGCGTTACTTGGAGGCGGCTCATTGGGCAGACCTATGCAGGAGGCTGTCAATGACGGTGGTGCCGAACTTGCTCCTAAGTTTCTCAAGATAGGCTGGATCGGCGGCGTGGGCATAGCTGATGAGGCCACTGAGCCGCTCTAACCCTTCTTCCATTCCTTGGCTATACGTTTCCTCAAATATCTTTAATAGCCGCGCCCGGTCGCTGAGGTAGAAGTGGATCCAGGCCTCAATACGGTTCCTGACTTCCCGATCAATGGCAATGGCACCCGTGGGCAGGATCACCAGCCCCAAGAGCTTGACCTTCCTGCCTACCGTTGTCAGCTTGCTCTTTGCCGGATTGAGATTGAATTTATCGCCCAGCTCACTAGCAAGGCAGTCTTCAATGACGGCCTCTGCGTCCGAAAGATTGGCGCGCTCCTGAGTGGATAGCATGATGTCGTCGGCGTAGCGCGTGTAAATCCATCCCCGGTCCTGGCTGATTTGGGCCATGCGACGGTCAAAAGAGAGTAGGCAGGCGTTACTCACGATAGGGGAGGTGGAGTAGCCGATGGGCAGCTTCCCATCGATGGTCAGCAACCCGAGGATATGCTCCAGGTGATCATGAAGGTCTGCAACGGGTGTCGCGCTCTCTATCAGAACTTTGCGAACCAACGGCGTCGTGATGCTATCGAAAAACCGTTCTAGGTCAGTCTGGAAGAAGGCTCGGCTCTTCGCATGCGGTTCGACCGCCTGAATGAGGGTCGCTCCCTTGCGATATGCAAAAGAGACCGAAGTGTCGACAGGCAGGTGCTCTAAAACAAAGCCGTTGAGGAAGGCATGGAAGTCCTTCAGGATTTTGGACGGCTTATAGATGGTGCGGCTCTTCCAGCTAACCGGGCTGTAGTTCTCTCCAGGGGAAAGGGCCAAGAATTCGTCGAAGCGGTATTTGCCGTGATACATGGCATCGAACAGCTTATGCAACGGCTGCGGGGTCATGAATTGCGGCCTATAGCTCCCGGGAATGGAAGAAAGCGTAGCCCATTACCGGCCAGGAATGCACAAACGAAATGCCCGGTCGGGCGTGAGCCTGCGACCGGGCATACGTAAGTTGATAAAACGCCCTAGGGACCAGACGTTAGACCGGAGCTACTCCTGGTCGCTGGTATGGAATAACCCTAGCATGGTTCCCGGCTAGCTTACAACTTCACGCGGGTTCACCCGCACCATCGGTCGCCCAAGGCAGAGGCTGGAATTGGAAGCATTGCGCCGCGATGAGCCACCTGCCCAGCCTGACGTAAGTCAGGCGATAAGGAAGTCGCTAGGGGATCTGCCCATGGCAACAAGCTGGGCCATCCACTTGGGCTGTCTGCCACGTCCAGTCCAAGTCTCGTTCGGATTGGCCGGGTTGCGATACTTCGGAGCCACCTTGCCCAGTTTGCGCGCTGAAGGGCTTTTCCGCACATTTGTCTTCTTGGACTTGCTGGGCGCTGCCGCATTAGGAACTCCGTAGAGCTCCTCGATTGTGTAGCCATGATCCTTGACGTATTTGTTGATCTTGGCTCGCATCGCAGCAGCCTTAGGGCGTGTCAGGATCTTGGTCTGCTGCTTCTCTGCGGTGCTGATCAAAGAGCGCAGCTCTTTGACCGACAATCCCGTCAAATCGATAGGCATTGTGTATTTCCTGCTATCCAAAGCGCCAGCCTAGTCCGGATTGCCCTTGGTTGTCACTGGCTCTAATCGGATGTGGCAAGAGTCTTCATGGGTAGAAGCTGTCGGAGTCTGCCAAGCAATTGGCAAACTGCCCCCTCTGGTATCGCGGCAATTCCACGTTGGGCCGATACAGCTCCAAGGCGCTGATCTGCTTGCTCCGGGTCACCTGCGGTTTCTTGTGGAGGTAGTGCTTGCGCAACACCTGGACCCGATCCCGTGGATCGGTGCTGTGGCCGGTGACCAGCGCAATCTCCCTCTCTGGAACGTCGTTGACATCAAGTTCGGTCGCTAGGGTGTGGCGGAAGGCATGGAACCCGATCCCTTTGGCGAACCCAAGGCTCTTCAGGTAGCGGCCGAAATCCACCACGAATTGTTGACTGTAACGGGCGTTGGTCTCTCCGGTCTTCCGGTTCACGCCGGCAGACAGGAGGGGGAACAGCCGCGGGTGGCCAGTGGCCTTCATGTCTTCGACGAACTCGATGAAACCGGCGTCCAAAAGGGGCTTGGCGATGGGGACGATGCGCATGCACCCGGCTCCCTTCATGCTTTGCCGGCTCCGCCGTTGGCGCTTCGGATCAGCGGCGAGGTCTTCATCGATGGTCTTTTGGAAGGCGATGCACCAGACGCCGCGCTCCTGGAGGATGTCGGTCAGCTTCAGCTGGCAGACCTCGTTGACCCGAGCGCCCGTGAAAAGGCCAATCATAGGGGCCCACCAATACTGCGGCTTCTTCGCCCAGGGGATGAAGGTGGCCGGGTCGAAGATGGCCTGCAGGTCCCCGTCTTCGAACAGGCGGATGGCTTTGTCGGGATCGATGGTGTGATCCTCCTTGGGCTTGCGGAAGGCCTTCATGGGCGAGGACGCGATGGCCTGCCCGTTGACCAGGTGGTTGAAGAAGGCGACCAAGAAGCGGCGGTGGCGCTCTTCGGTGGCCCGAGCCAAGGGCGCAACATCCTGCTCTTGGCCCAAGGCGATCGCGTCCTTGTAGCTGAGGCGCTTCAATCGGGGATCAGACAGCAGGTTCTTCGGGGTCCAACGCAGCAGCTGCCACAACGCTTGGATGTGCTTGTAATCCACGCGGCAGGCCGAAATGTTGCCGCAGGTCAGCAGGAGAAGCTTCAGGGTGCGCTCGGTGGCGAGCACGGTCTTGGGATCCAGCTGCCGGCGGCGCATGTCCGCGAGGTGATCATCGATCTCCTTGGCCAAGGGGCGCGCTGGCGTCCCCATGGGCAGTGGCTGGGGATACCGGGTGCCGCTCTTCAGGGTGTTCTTGCGGCCGGTCTCGTCCAAGGCGGCCAGGATGCATTCCTGGAGATTGATAGCCGCCTCGCGACCCTGGATGGTGGCTCGGTCGATGCGGAAGCGACCGATGTGGATGCCTTCCAAATGCAGGGTGCCGAATGGCGATGCGATGTAATCGGTGAGTGCTGCGGAGGGTAGAGCGGTCATTGGTTCACTTCCATCTGGGATGGAAGTACGGATAAAACAGGGCGCAAATTCGTCAACCGGGTTGATACAAAAATTTGCACGCCGCGTAACCACCCTAGGCGTTGCGTTGCTGACGAGGTTGGCTCAGGGAAATGATTGGATCCGTTATCCGTGCCAAACCCTTTAAAATAAGGGTTTCCCTCTAAATTATCTTCGATTTATCGCAGTCAATTCCGTACTGTTTGCATCAAATAAGTTAACAAGCAGGTCGGGCAATAACGGATCGTAAAATTAATGGATGATAAATGAGCTTTCTTTGTTGTTAGTTAATGTTGGATTATTGCCTGCTTTCCACCATTAGAAATGGACGGTCCTAGCGCGAACCCTGCGCCTTTTCGTACCGTGGGAAGAGGGCCCCTCACCAGCTAGGATGACCTGAAGGACCGTCAGTCTAGCCGTCGGACTTCTTCAGAAATGAGCTTCTTCAGGACTGAGCCTCATCAGGTGCGAGGTGTAGCCATATCGCGTTTACAAGGGCTTCCAGCGTGGAAGAGCTCTTTCCCTTATCTTTCGCACAGGAAAGAACGCGATGCATGACCTCTGGTATTTTATGGGTGTCTTTGCTCGGTGTTAAGCCAAATGGCTCGCATGCTTCTGCCAAGCATAGCGCGTGAAGTTCCTTTCCCAGTTCTAAAATCAACGTTGATTCGAGCGTGTCTTCAAAGTAGGCATAGTTTTTTCCTATGCGGGTCGATAGGGGGGCATCATATTGGGCATGGGCATCCACCAAGTGAAGGAGCGCGGGGTTTGCCGCTGGATCTTTTGTGTTTAGATCACAGTCCCAAACCAAAAATGTCGGTATCTCTAGCTCAGTGAACACTGCGTAGGGTCGGTCAAGGTTGAGCTTGCCCTCGACTGGAAGGATGGCGATGCCTGCGGCATGGAAGTCGAGGCCGAGCACTCGCGCACATGCTTGAAGTGCGGATCGGTCGCTTCTGCCCTCGACCAAGACAACGCCGTTAGCGAAGAACCCTTCTGAGAGCTCCGTTCCGAGGATATGCAGTCTCGGGGTGAGGGTGGCTGCCGTCCAAGTCCCTGGCGCCTTGTTGTTCGCTTTTTCTAGGCGCGCAGCGACGTTGGCGAGGCTCAAAGAGGTCAAGCGCGCATGCTTGAACTTGCTATCAGCCGATTTTGACCTTCTAGCAAGCCTCACCTCGTTGGCTCGTTCCATCGCTACGAACATGGGGGAGTGCGAGCCGAAAATTATCTGGGTTGGCCCAGTTGCGCCCGGCAGACTTCCTGTGCTCAAGCCTCTTAAGACGCTCGCTAAGTGGCGTTGCTTGGTCGGATGTTGATACAGCTCAGGCTCCTCAATGGCCAATATGAGGCTTGGAGCCGCTGGCGGGGTTGTTTGGGCTGCTACCTCCGTAGCCTCTCCTTCGGTAGCCGAAGTCTGATGACTGGTCTTCGCCAAGTGCTGCAAAAGCGTAAAAACAAATGCACGCTGTAGTCCGTGGCCTTGACGGTCAACGGGTCCACCAAATCCTTCGTCGCTCAATGAAACGTCTGCGGCAGGCAGGGGGACTGCGATATCTGCAACGTCTCGCCATGTGAGGCCTACTGCAGCATCCCGGTATAGGCTTTTGAGGTCACCGGTTAAGCGGTTTGCTAGTTCTCCAAGTTCAGGCATGTTTGCAGGCGCAACCAGGGCGCGATACCGTGCCGTTACCTCTTCCTGAAATGCCTGCACATCCTTGCGCTGAAGAATTGCGCTGCGAACAACGATCTCAAGTAGTCGGCCAATGGCGCTGGATTTTCCATCGGCGGCATCAAGCGAAGCTTCTCTAACCGCTGGAACGAAGACAAAACTTGTATGCCGTTGTAGAGCTCCACGTCCCGCATTCTGAAATCCAAAAAACTGGCCGTCATCCCTCAGTAGCACCAGTGCATCCGGATTGTTTAATTCCCATTCCTGTAGACACACTTCAATCTGCCCGGCAGTCGTGACGCTGGGAAGCCCGGCGTAAGCGGCGTTTCCCTCTTTGAGTGCTTTGTAGGCAGTTCGCTTTTCATTTGCGCCACTAATGGCACGTATGGCGGAGAATTCTGGATTTTGGAGTGTCGATCCGTAATAGCGACCCGAGGAGCTCGTCCCATCGAAAACTCTCGAGACCGTCAAGGTTCCATCACGAACCCTGCTTTCGAAGGTCTCCTGCTCCACGGCACTTAACGCGCCAAAGGTCAGCTCAATCTCCACTGGTAGGGTGCTGTCGCGGCCGAAGTAATCATCTTGGTCGAGCGCTTTGCTGGTCGAATAAAACTTCTCAAGAGCCTTAAGGATGCTCGACTTCCCTGCGCCATTGCCGCCAATCAATGCGGTGTGAGCCTCGAATTCGATGGAAACGTCTCGCAAAGAGCGAAAGTTCTTTATGCGTGCTCTTAGAAGTTGCATAGAACAATACTCCCCAGTCCGTGTGAGATTGTTAATTTCAGGCGCTAACGAGTGGTCGGCTAGAGCTGGCAATAGATTGTCGCCATGTCACGGTCGCCTTTCCTATAGCCAGGTCTTGGTGCCTCTGACCGGGTCGTAGCAAGATGCGCGGAAAAGCTCTTATCAATGAGCATCATTTTCCAGCCGGATCTTTCTCCGCTCACGGAACCACCGCCCACTTGGTAGACGCGCATGCAAAGCTGACCGGTCCTGCTCGTTCCCACAGCATGGACTTCTACCAAGCGAGAGAAGCCATCGTAGCGAAGCTCAAGGCAAAGCCCGCTCTCAATCGCCGAAACCGCCGCATCCTTGGACATTATCCTTCCTCCTGCCGACCTATGGCCTATAGTGTTGAAGGCAGTGCCAGTAAAGTTATCGTCGAAACAGTGGTGTCGGCCTGCCTCCAGAGCTAATTGCATCACATTTTTTTGTGGTCTGCAGCCTTGTCTACACCGCCGCCTGAGCGGATAGAGAAGCCGAGGGCGGACTTTGGTCAATGATGTTTCAGTCGTTCGGAGCCGTTCGCATGAATGAGTTCACGCGTGTTTCGGTCCGCTCTACGAACAGCGTGCTCCAGCAGTGCGCCAACAAGTTCTGCGTCGTCCAAAGTCTGGGCCCCGGCTAAGAAAACCAAGTCGGCTACGCGCCGCCGTCGCTTCATCTCCTCACGCTTTGCCGTTTCCCGCGCTTTGGCTTCGCGCCGCTGGTTGGCTAGGAGCTCTCTCGCCTGCAGCTGAGCCAATCGTTCCGTGGCTCGGTGGATTTGGTCTCTGTAGTGATTTGTTGCGGCCATGTGCTTCTCCAGGAATGGTCATCGAGTGAAACATGCAAACCGGCATCGTCAAGCTCTGGGCGGTCTCGGATATTTACTGGGCGTAGGAGTGTCGCAATGTTGAAGCGCCCGACATTAAAGAGAAGAGCAAGAGCGCACCTAGGCGTTCCTGCGGAACGCGTGCGCAAAGGGCTTCGCCCCTTG
Organism: Stenotrophomonas sp. YJH_SMC_122; assembly: GCF_059369535.1. Classification (NCBI taxonomy): domain Bacteria; kingdom Pseudomonadati; phylum Pseudomonadota; class Gammaproteobacteria; order Lysobacterales; family Lysobacteraceae; genus Stenotrophomonas; species Stenotrophomonas sp. YJH_SMC_122. The sequence goes on from NZ_JCAFST010000011.1 coordinate 118,164, forward strand.
AACCCCAATTGCTTTCAGCGCTTGCGAAAATCCAATACCACGGCATAAACAAAGCCACATCCACTGCTTTGGAGCCGCATGGCCATCTACCACGCCAACGTCAAAACTTTCAGTCGAGCCAAAGGCCACTCGTCCATTGCCGCTGCCGCTTACCGCGCTGGGCTTCTTCTCGAAGACACGCGCACTGGGCAGCGCCACGACTACCGTCGGCGAGACGGCGTGGTCGAAACACGCTGCATCATCCCTGAGCATGCGCCCGATTGGGCCTTGGTGCCTGCCGCACTCTGGACGGAAGCAGAGGCGGCGGAGCGTCGCAAGGACTCTACTATCGCGAGGGAATTCGAGTTCGCCCTGCCGCACGAGCTTGACGATGAACAGCGATCGTCTCTTGCGATCGCAGTGGCGCGGGCGTTGGTGGACCGCTACGGTTTTGCCGCACAAGCCAGCATCCACAGTCCCGGCAGCAGAGGAGGCATGAATTGGCATGTCCACATCCTCGCAACAACCCGCCGGCTTGGCCCTGACGGCTTCCTGGACAAAACCCGAGAGCTCGACGGGGGACCTGCGGGCCGGGCCGAGGTCGAGTGGATCCGGGAACTGGTGGCCGCGACGACGAATGCGCATCTGGAAGCTGCGAACCTGGACGTTCGCGTGGATCACCGCAGTCTGAAGGCCCAGGCAGACGACGCGCTGGCACGCGGCGACCTCGTGGCCGCTGCGGTGCTATCGAGGGCTCCCACGCGACACTTGGGGAAGGACGCGTCGGCCATCGAACGCCGAGGGGAGCACTCAGAGCTAGGGGAGAGGAACAGGTCCATTCAAAAAGCCAACGGGGATGCCTTGGATGAACTGCTAGCAACGTTTGAACAGGAAGGCCGGGCCATGCAGGTTCCAGAGGGGCACGATGAAGCGCGGGCCCAACAGGAGGCGAAGCGATCGAGCATCAATCAGACGCTTGCCTTCTCCGATGGCCAGATCGTCGTCTCAAAGGGATTGGGTAAAGCCATTGACCAGAGGCTCTTAGACGGCAGCGACGAGGATGTGACAAGCGAAGGCCCGTCTGTTGAGGCAATTCGGATTGAGCTGGTCCGCCAAGGTGAACTGCTCAGGGATCAATTGGTCGTCCATGCGCTCCATTCCACGCTGAGGTTGGTCAATGCACTGGCGAGCGGAGAAGTGGTTCCCGAAGAGTGCAAGGAGCATCGTTCTGCGCTCAACGGGCTGCTAATCGGCTTGAAGCGGTTCGCCGCAGCGTTGGTCCGTTTCCCGAAGCGCCTTAAGGCTATGCGTCGTTCAATCCGGTTGCGCCACATGGCCGAGCAGGCGTGGGACGACTTCGTGGCGAACCACCCGGAGCCCGGTGTGTCTTGGACGGCTCGTGAGTGGGCCAGACGCCGCGGCCGCCGGTTGGCAGCTCTGGAGCAGCGGTCTGCTGAGTTGGCCGCAGCCCAAGCTGCCGCAACCCCGGAGCAAGAGGCGATCGTGGCCGAAGAGCTGCGGTTACGGGCTGAGTGCCTGGAAGCTGCGAGCCGGGCGGTCTTGGCGCGTTGCTCTGGTCCCGCCGAGCCAGCAACAGAAGCGTTGCAGACTATCCAAGAGGCGACGGTCGCGGTCCACGCGCCCCAGCTGGGCCTGCCCCTGCGGCGCCCCCGGTTGCACTAAACGCAATGAGCCCCGCTTAGCGGGGCTCCTCTCGTTTCAGGTGGCATCCTTCAGTGAACAGAAGGCCCCGAGTGCCGCGACACCGAAGGTGAGGTGCTCTTCTTGGCGCGATTGCGCCGCCACTCCTCTGTGGGGATGAACGTGCGGTCTACCACGGCTTCACGTGTGCGCGTCTGGGGGACCGGCGTTGGGGGTGTGACCTTGGCGCCCCGTGGCTGGTCCTCCTCCCATTGTCGGATCAGTTCAGCGGATACGTCCAAGGCATGCCTCACGTCTTCGACGCGATCGCTCAATTGGCGAGAGGATCCTTGGGACATGAGCCCGATAAGCAGTTGGCTGGCGATTTGGAACTGTGGGTGAGAGAACATGGTTGAGCTCCTTTGAGCCGAGGTGGTGTGCTCATCAAAGCACCATCGCCTCGCTTGGCAACCCAGGATTTTGCGTCTTCTTTCACAGAAGCCAAGGTTGGTCCTGCCGTCGAACCATCAGCTTCGACGGAGCTGGTAACGCGCATAGGCATGCGAAGCGTGCTTTGGTCAGGTTGGCCGACGAATGGCTCGCTTCAACACTGGGCAACGCCTTCGACAGTAGGTGTGAAAGTTCACGGGGTCACCCCGCTTTGAGAAGCTTGATGTCCGCAATGCGTTGAAGCTGTTGAAGATGGTCTGGCTTGTTCTTGGCCAGCCAGCGCACAACTGCTGCATTGTCTAGGAGGGTTGAACCGATGTGGGTTTTGACGATCTCGAGCTGGAGACTGGCGGGCCCGTAGTTCTCCTCGAGCAGTTTTGTATCGGCTTGTAGCGCTGCCAGCTCCCGCTCCAGGCGTTGGAGCGCCTCCATAGGGGCGCCATTTGCATGCTTTGCCGCCGAAGGCTCTATCAATTGTTCCGCCGGCGTGTTTTGGAGAAGCGCCGTTGCAAGCTTGATCGAGAAATCCCCCAGGTTGACCATGGTTTGAGCAGCATCGATCTGCCGGAAGGGCTTCATTTTCCGCAGCAACCGAAAGACGCCTGCGGCGGCGGGTTTGTCGGCCAGGATGGCGGTCGCTTCGTCGCAAACGCCATCAAGGAGCCGGAATTTGTCCCGGATGGAGCTGGCCGAGATGTTGAGCACCTGCGACAACTGATCCACGGAAACCCCGCGCTCTGCTGCCCTGAGGATCATTCGGTGCTCTTGGACAACCGAAAGGCGGTTCACCTGCTTGTTGTAAGTGTAGCCTTCGTCGTCTGTTGAGATGAGGCACGGGGCCACGGATGCTCCCAGTTCCTTCAGAGCCTCCAAGCGCATTCGCCCATCGAGGACCAAGAACCGCCCGGCGGTGCTCCGGTCTAGGGTAACCACGATGGGCTCGACCAATCCCACCGTCCTGACCGAGCTCACGATCTGCTGATACTTGACGGAGGCCTTGGTCCCCGTGGGCATGGCCACGCTGTAATGCAACTGGGCCAACTGGATGTCCACGCAGTCCTTTTCAAAGCCCAGGCGCACGCCCGAAGATTGCTTCTTGCTCATCGGGCCAACCCTCTGCGCGGCAGCAGGTCAGCCAGTGGTTGCGGGACGCTGGTCAGCCCCTCCGATTGGAGAAGTCCGCAAAACTCTTTAGAGGCAAACAGCTCTTTGAAGATCTGCCGGGCCAGGAGAAGCGATTGTTGCGTGAACTCGGCCTTCTTCTGGATGCGTTGGTGCATCTCCACGTCGCGCTTGTAGAGCTTGGCAAGGTCCTCGGGGGTAAGCTTCTTCCGTGGCGCGCCGTGCGCGTAAGTGCTGGTTCCCTTCTTGCCGCTTCTGGCTCGATGGGCAAGGATCTGTCGGACGACGGTTACCTTCTTTCCCTTGAGCTCACCGGCCTCGTAGGCGTCCATCAGCAACTGTTGCGCATCGCGATCATTTGCCCGGGAGATGTTTACGGCAAGGGCCAAGGAAATGTGACCGGCCTCCGCGGCAGCGAGCAGACGTCGCTCTCCGCGCTCCATGAGGTTGGCCACGCTGTTCACCCAAGACGGAGTGCAGCCAAGTTTGGTGGCTATCTCTGGGTCTGAGTAGCCACGCTCCCTGAGCACCTGGACTTGCTCCATGGTTTCGGCTGCCCTGGGCGTGCGGCGAGCCACATTCTCCACGATGCTCATGACGTGGCCTGTGTGCTCGTCCACGTCAAGGATCAGGGCGGGGATTTCGCGGTGCCCCAATAGCTTGCAGGCCTCGAGGCGGCCTTGGCCGCAGATCAGTGCATAGGGGAGTGACGTTTCATCAGGAGATGCCTTACGAACGCTAACGGGGCGTTTGAGCCCCACCGTCTCGATGCTACGAGTGATGCCACGGTGGATGCGTTGGTTTCTGACACGCGGATTGGCGACGTGGATGTCGGCAATGGGGATCATCTGAACGCTTGTGCTTTTGTTCGTCATGCGGCCTCCAGCAATGCGGCCCGACCGGCCAAGGCGAAGAAATCCTCCAGCGTGTCCATCCGGTAGGCATCCAAGGAAAAGCCGTTGTCCTCCATGGAGGGCATGCCATCGGGGGTGAAGTCGATGGAGGGAAGCACGTAGTAGTCATGGGCATGACGGTTACCGGGATCCATTCGGACCACTACGGTCAGATGCGGCGTCAGGCTGGCATCTAGTCGGATGCGCCAGCGGTTAGAGCCGGCGGGTGTGGGCTTGCACCGTGCGATCACGACGGACGTGAGGAGCTCACCGTTCACCCGCAGCAGGCCGGTATCCCGGCATGGCTCGACCCACCCGCCGTGTTGGGCGATACCGTCCACCACGAGCTGGACCATCTCGGGATGCCGCTGCCGAAGGGCGCGGTTGATCTCCAAGTAGGCGTAGTCGCGCTTGGGGGAGTAGCCAACCAAGCTATAGGCCCGGAGCAGGCTACCGAACCGATGGCGGAAGGCGCTGCTGGAGGGAACGCCTTCTTCTTCATCGATCAGCATCCCTGACAGCGCGCCATGCCGATCAAGCAGCGAGCGCAGGGCTTCCAGCATCTGGCGGTCGTCCAAGTGGATCGAACGTGCCGCTATGATTGCTTGAACGCGCTCGAACAGATCAAACGGAACAATGGCTTCAAACGCATGTTCCTTTCGCACCCACGCTTCCGGCGGGTTCTGAACGTGTTGCAGCTTCAGCTTGAACGAGGTCCGGTTGTAGACGTTGTGGCCGACGTATTTCTCATTCGTCAGTATTTGATGGATCGTCCCTCTGCTCCAAGGGCCACCCACTTCATTGGGGATGCTTTCTCGGTTCAGAAGGGAGGCGATGACCCGCTCGGGCATGCCGTCCTGCAGAAACAGCCGATAGATGCGCAAGACGGTGGCGACTTCATGCGAAGGGCCGGGCACCAGGATCACACGATCGGTCTGGATACTCTTTTGCTCTCCTCGAACAAGCAGCGCCTTGGGCTGGAGGTGCTCATCCACGAGTTGGCGGCGCAAGCCATACCCCGGGGTGCCTCCTTGTCGGAACCCGTGCCGCACAATGTTGCATGCCCCTTTGAATACCTTGTCAGATAACTCGCGGCTGTATTCGGCGGCCATGCTGCGCTTGAGGCCAATCATGATGGTGGATGGCAACGAGCCATCGTTCTTGAACGCTTCCGCGCAATAGATGACCGGGATGCCATGGCTCTTACAGGCGTGAACGTAGGCGGCGGCCTCGTCCGGGTCAGGGAACCGTCCCCAGCGGCTGACGTCGTAGACCAAAATAGCGTTGAAGCCAGGGGAGGGGAGCTTCACATCCCGGAGAAGGGCTTGAAGAGCGCTTCGACCTTTGAGGTTTAGTCCACTCTTGCCGGAGTCTTCGTAGGTCTGGACGATCTCCATGCCGTGCGCCTTGGCATATTCGGCAATTGCCGCAGCCTGGTTCTCCGTGGAGTAGCGCTGATGCTCGGTCGACATGCGCACATACTGGGCAACCGGAAGGAGCCGATCAGAAGACTGAATAGCATCGGTCACTGCGTGGTGCGAGGACACGGCCAGCGCTTCCCATCTAAGACTATGTATTCAGCGACCGTAGGCGGGCAGTTTGACGGTCTCGTTACGCTTGGAGTTCGTGGCTGAACCAATCAAGTTCGTGACGCACAGGTGTCGATAGTAGATCGAGGTGGTCAGGGCGCTCTGGAAGCGCGGGTGATACCCCTACGCGTGCTCATTCGTTTCATGCCGCGCCACACTGACGGTCCACTGGCCTCCTTCTTGCTGGCGTAGGGTCAGCAGGTCGTAGGTCTTCAGCATGCTGAGTAGGCCCGAATGCCCATAGGCATTGGGAGAGAATGAGGGGTCTGTTCGATTGAGGCATTGGCCCAACGGCCCCAGTCCTACCTCGCCCTCTGAGGTGTCTCCAGCCAGGAGCGTGACCGTTTCCACCACCAACTTGGGACTGCGCTTGGGAAGCGGCTTGGTGTCCGACGGGTGCTCGCGTTGATTGCCCTGTCACGGTCCACACAATGTCGGACCGGTCCTCGTATGCTTGGGAAGAACGCTTGCGTCCCTATTCGAATGAACCGGTCGCAGGCATTCAGAAGACAGGCGATTGCCCGCTCGAGGAGTGTCCCAGGCACCCCTCACTGCGTTCCCGCTCGATCAGGAGGTCGTGGTGCAATGCCACTCCGAGCCCCTCTAACGGGTTGCCCAGAGGTGGATCGGCAGGGTTTTCTCCGGCTATCATTGGGGAAACATTCAAAGGAAACCTGCCCGGCAGGCTTTCTGCAACGGTTTGAAGGGGTTGGATCGAAGGTGATCCGATCCCACTCTCTCCGCCAGTTGATTCAAAGGGCCCCTGGATTCAGGGGCTTTTTCGTCTCGTCAGTCCACGCCATCGATCTGCACGCGAGCCGGGGTAGCACGGCGGCCTTGCATGAGGAGCCCGACGCCGGCCACGAGGCAGGCCGCCAGCGTTGCGATGGAGAGCGGAAGCAGGAACTCGTCACGACCGGCCGCGGCGAAGCCCACATGAATCATGGCGGTGCCGGCGCCAACTGTCCCGCACAGGCTGGCATACGCCCGCGCGGAGGGCTTGGCCAGCACAACCTGGCGATAGCCATGCAGCAGGGCGCCCACAGCGATCAGGTTGAAAGCCAGAAACCCCTGGATGCCGCCGGGAACGCCGAACAGGGCCCACTCGTGCCAGAACGCTGCATCAATCTGGTGCAGGACCAACGCCAGCAGTGTTGCCAGATACCACCGTTCCATGGGGTCGTCCATTTGAATGTCGGCAAAGTCTAGCAGCCGGAGTGAGTAGTCGATCTCCGCCTGGGCGAAGCTCACGGTGACGGTGAGGGCAGTGCGCACATCGCCAGGAAAGCGCAGAGAATACGCTCACCCACGACGCCCACCCTTCGGCTTGTTATGGCACAACGGATAACTCGAGCACGACCGGAAAGCCCCATGCGGCCCATTCCGGTCCACGAACACGCCCACCTTGCACACCGGGCAGCGCTCTTCGCGGATGGCCGCGCCTGAAATCGCGGTCACTTCCACTGCTCCGTCCTTCACCAGCTCATCCAGGAACGGCGAGTGCCTGCCCTGCAGGGTGAACATCGCAACCGAGCGTCGCGCACGCGTCAGGGCCACATAGAACAGCCGCCGTTCTTCGCTTAGCGGATAGGTATCGCCATCCGGCATTGCCAGCGAGAGCACCGGGTCATCCGCGCGCAGGCTCGGGAAGCTGCGGTTGCTCATGCCCGGCAGGATCACGTAGTCCGCCTCGCGCCCCTTCGATCGATGGGCGGTCAGGAACTCGACGTCCATCGTGCTGCCAAAGGCCCTCTTCCAATCCGAAGGCACTGCACCGCGATCCGCGCGATACCGCCCCAGAACAAAGACCGTCACGCGTCCATTGCGGCCCTGCGCCACCGCGCCTGACAACAGTTGCTGGTGCAGCTTCGAAAGGTACTGGCGAACGCCATCCTGCACCTCCTCACGCCGGTTCATCTGGAACGCCTGCAGCACCGGGCCGACTGCCGGCGCAGCAGAGCGGACCTTCTTGGCCATCTGCGCGGGGTTGCGGCTGATGAAGCGGCTGGAAACATCACACAGTGCCTGCGGGCAGCGGAACGTCTGCTCCAGTTTCAGCACCTGGCCATGCCCCATCCATTCGCGGAAACCGGTCATCACCGAAACGTCGGCGCCAGCGAAGCGATTGATCGACTGCCAGTCATCGCCCACCGCAAACAGATAGCGGCCCGGTTGGCTGACCAGCGCACGGCAGAGGCGCGCACGGGCGCGCGAGGCATCCTGGAATTCGTCGGCCATCACCAGATCGTAGGGTGACTCATAGTGGCCCTGTTCCAGCAACCCGGCGGCCATGTTGAGCATGTCTTCGAAATCGATGCTGCGCTCGTCAGTCAGTGCATCGTCCCAAGCATGGAAAACCGGCCCGGCGATCTCCAGGAAGCGCCGGTAGCGTTCCTTGAACTGATCCTCGGGCATCTGCCGCAGGCGCGCCGCCATATCGTCCAGCGTCAGGCAGTTGCTCTTGGCATGCGCAATGAAGGTGCGCATCAGGCCAATCAGGTCTGCGTCCGGCATCGGCTTGGCGCCCTGATCAGGCAGCTCGCGGTCCGGGTTCGGGTCGAGTTCGACGCCAGACGCACCCAGCCGCTCGGCAAGGTGTTGCAGGGCCTGTCCACTGCGCAGGCCAAACGAGGTCGTCTCGACCAGGGCAGTGCCGCGCGCCATATGCTGCTGGCGCTTCCAGTGCATGCCTTCGCTGTAATCGGCAAAGTGCTGCGGCGGCTGGCCATCGGCATCCAGCGCGAAGTGCTCGTGATACAGCCGGGCGTCCGGGTAGTAAAAGTCTGGACGATACTGGCGGTGGGTGTCTGTCGCGGTATCGAACTCGTAGCGCCGCTCGTAGTCATACGCCACGCCGTTGTAGAACAGCCAGTCAGCGATCACGCACTCTTCCAGGCTCTTCACCCGCTCGCCCTGCAGGGTACGCATGTAGGGCGCACCATCGCGGTCGTAGCCATCGGCCATCATGTCGGCACCCAACGGCGGCAGATCGCGTCCGAACACCAGGCGGAACATGTCCCACTGGGTGCGGAAGTGGGTCGAGCGGTCCTTCAGGTCGTCCACCAGTTCGGCCAGCTTGTTGAAGCCCAGCGTCGCGTCGATCGCCCATTCCGGGATATCAGGCTTGCGTCCCGTGGCCTTGGCGATGATGGCCAGGCCCAGGGCGTGGAAGGTCCGCGCCTCGACCACGGTGTCGCCCATGCCGAGCCGGTCGAAGCATCGTCGCGCGCGCTCCTCCAGCTCCTGGGCGGCATCCTTGTTGAAGGCGAGCATCACGATCCGTTCGGGTTCGACAAAGCCGCGGTCGATGGCATAAGCGGCCTTGGCGACCATCGTGGAGGTCTTGCCCGAGCCGGCCGCGGCCACGACCTGCACCCGGTTGTCGAAGCAGATGACCGCGCGGGCTTGTTCCTCGGTCAACGGTCTGCTCTCGACCCGGTCCAGGAAAGGCTTGGCCAGAGCCAGTTCACGGGTCGCCATTGCCTCATTGGCGTTCGCCCACACGGCGGGCCAATCCAGCTGCCAGTCGTTCAGCGCGTCCAGCGCCATGCGGTGGCGGTGCACGTGCAGGTCGTCATGCACCTCCTCGTCGAGGAACAGCTGCTCGAGCTCGGCTGGCGGGAGGGGCAGGGTGGGGCGGTCGGCCAGCAGCGCCTGCTGCTGTTCGTGCGTGATCCAGCGGCGGCCGGTGGTGCCTCTGTCGGTAAGCGCATCTGCCTCGGCCAGCCACGCCTGGATCTGCGCCAGAACGCGCTCAAACAGTGCCTTGCGCCCCCGCCTGGAGCGCGCGAAAAGCACGTGCTGCACGGCAGCCGCAAGCCGGGAGCCCTGGCTGTTGGGCAGCCCATCCACGGACAGTGCCTCACCGCGCTCGGTCGTCAGTTCGACCCGGGACCAGAGTACGCCGCGAACGACCCGCACGCTGTGTTCGTTCGCCACATGCTGCTGGTATTGCCTGCCGTCGATCAAAAGCGCGAGCTGTTCGCCATCCAGCCGCAACTGCCAGTCAGGCGAGCGGGTCACACGCTGGCCCCAGCCCGAGGGGCGCCATTCCATAGACATCCAGATACTGCCTTGCGTACGTCAACGGGCGTAAAGCGCCCTTGCCGCCCCATGATAAGGCGGCTTGGCGTGGCACGTTGCGTTTTCCGGTCAGTCGCGCGCGTGAGCCTGCGATGCCATTGCACCCTCGCCGGCGCGGCAGGCGTCAGGCGTTCACATCCACAACGATGCGGCCGCGCACCTTGCCGGGAATGATCTGCTCATAGACATCCAGTACCTCGGCGAGGCCGATCTGCTGCACGGTGCTTTCCAGCTTCTGCGGGTCCAGGTCAGTTGCAAGCCGATCCCAGGCGCGCTGGCGAACCTCTTGTGGGGCATTCACCGAATCCACGCCGGCCAGGGTCACGTTGCGCAGGATGAAGGGCAGCACCGAGCCGTGCAGTGCATCGCTCTGGGCCAGGCCACAGGCGGCCACGGCACCGCGGTACTTCGTTTCGGCGATGGCATTGACCAGCGTTGGGCCGCCGGCCACATCCAGCACGCCGGCCCATCGCTCGGCACTCACCGGCCGCTCGCGCGGTTCGGAAAGCTGCGCACGATCGATGATCTCGGCAGCACCCAGGTTGTGCAGATAATCAGCATGCTCCGGGCGTCCGGTGGCGGCCACCACGCGATAGCCCAGCTTCGACAGGATCGCCACCGCAATCGAGCCGACGCCGCCATTGGCGCCGGTCACCAGCACATCGCCCTTGTCGGGCGTCACGCCGGCATGTTCCAGGGCCAGCACGCACAGCATGGCGGTGTAGCCCGCGGTGCCGATGGCCATGGCGTCGCGGGTGCTCAGGTTGCCGGGAATCCGGTTGAGCCATTCGCCGCGTACGCGGGCGCGCTGGGCCAGGCCGCCGTGATGGCCCATGCTCAGGTCCCAGCCATTGAGCACGACGCGGTCGCCTGGCGTGAAGTCGGCCCTGCTGGATTCCAGCACCACGCCTGCCAGATCGATGCCGGGAATCAGCGGAAACGTCCGGATGACCGGACTCTTGCCGGTGAGCGCGAGCGCATCCTTGTAGTTGAGCGTGGAGTACTCGACCTGCACCAGGACGTCACCGTCCATCAGATTCGCCTCATCGAAATCGACCAGCTCGGTCGAAAGCTGGTTGTTCGTCTTGCCGGTCAGCAGGGCTTTGAACGTCATGGATGGCCTCACATTCATGGGATGGGGCCATGCTAGGCTCGTGCCTCTATTGCAACAAGAACGATGATTTTCCGTAGGTACTATGGTTTTCCGGAGTATGCATGCGTAGCAAGCGTTGGGATGGCAAGAGCGGGTGTGCGGTGGAAGTCACGCTGTCCGTGATCGGTGGCGTGTGGAAGCCGATCATTCTGTTTCACCTGATGACCGGCAAGCGGCGTTTCATGGAACTGACGCGGCGGGTGCCCAATGCTACCCAGTCCATGCTCACCAGCCAGCTGCGTGAACTGGAAGCCGATGGCGTGGTGATCCGCCACGTGTACCCGGAAGTGCCGCCGAAGGTGGAATACGAGCTGTCCGAGTTCGGCCGCACGCTGGTGCCGGTGCTGCTGGCCATGCGCGAGTGGGGCGAGACCTATCGCGGCCATGGAAGCACGGAAGGCGATTGCCAGAGTTGAAGACACTTTTGGCTCTGCGCGAGCGCATTCTGGATGCGCCCGCGCCTGGGTGGGTCAGGCGGGCTGCGCTTTCCGGCCCTGCACCACCCGGGTGACCAGCAGCGCCAGGGTGAGCAGCCCGGAGGCGATTGCCAGCCACAACAACAGCAGGGAGTTGTCCGTTTCGCCAACGGCCATCGCCACGGACGGGTCTTTGGCGTTGTAGCGGATATCAATCTCCTCCGCCTCGTCGGTGGCACGCATCCGATTGCCAAGGTCGTTGGAGACCGCGATCTTCTCGACGCGCGATTGGCCGTCTTCGGTTTCGAACTCGACATTCAGGACGAAGTTGCTCCTTCTGCCCCTCTTCTCATCCCAATGCACCTCGGTGACGAGACCTACCGCATCGCGCCCTTCGGCACCGTCAGTGAGGGCATGACGGTGATGGTCGTTGTAGGCGGCCACGGAAAGTGCGACCGCCACGCCAGCGGCAACAAGGATGTTGCGCCAGGAAGTGAATTCCATGATGAGCTCCTGATCCATTGAGGTCGGCGACTATAGTCGTCACCTCGCGGATCTCGTACGAAAACGGTGTGGCGCAGACATTCCGTTGTGATCAGATCGCGCTCGAATGTGCCTGTGGGCTCCTCTACGCAAGCGTTCCCGGTGTGTATCCAGCGCGGAACGCCTGTGCTCGAGCTGAAGACGGAGGCCGTGCGTATTGCGACTTTCTGCGCGATCGCCATGGCCGGTGTGTCGTGTTCGGCTCGATGTGATCGTTGGGCAGCGCGCGCAGGCAGGCGCGACGTACCAACGAAGCACGTCAGTCGGTGGACGGTTCGCCATCCCGTGACGCAACCAGCGTAGGAATGCGTCAGCGCGGACTTTTCCTACTTTGCATCGGCGATGGAGTGCGCCCATCATCGCCGCGCCAAGGCACTCGCCCTGGCCGGGATTGGCGTCCCGAACTTACGTACCGCTACCGGTCGCGATTGCAGCCGAAGCTGCAACCGCGACAATGCACCGCCCACCGGCTCATGGTGGACGGTGCGTGGGGATCTTCCGATCCGCCGGCTTTAGCGGTACGTATCCGGCACGCCAACCCGCACCGTCCGCCACCTTGCATCTGCAGGTGGCCACATCGTGAGGTTGCCGTCATGCCCGAACGTCTTCCCGACCATCCCCGCCTGCACGCGCTGCTGGGTGCCGCCGTGCGCGATCTTCCAGCTGCCTTGGCCGAAACGCCGGAGGACGCGCTCCGCGAATCCGCCGAGTTCGTCACGCCATCGGCGTTCTTTGCACACCTGGCAGGCCACGGCAGGAACCTGCGCGCTGATGGCGAGGCCTGGAGTGAAATGCACTTGAGCCCTGGCCGCGCGTTCGACATGGCCCTGGCGACCCGCAGCGTTTCGGGCATCACGGCGTTGACTGCGGTGCTGCACGCTGCGCATGTGGCGCGGGAGAGCGACGATCCCGCCTGCTGTCCCTCCGCCGCCGTGGTCGAGGGCCTGTTCAATGCCTGCCAGGTGCTGTCACTGCAGGTGGAGCGCTGCCTGGTTCCATGAAGGGCTGCGATGCGGTTCCTGTTCCGTTGACGCCCGGTTCCCTATAGTGGCGCTGGAACCCTGCAATGGAATGCCCATGCACGTGATGTCCCCGAGCCGTTGCCTGGCGCTTGCACTTGCCGTCGCGGCGAGTGCTGGCGCGTGTGCGCGGCCGCCATCCACCGAACACGAAAGGAATCCCGCCATGTCCGGCGCAACGCAGACCGGCCGCACGATCAACGGTCACACCTATACCGATGCCCCCGTGGACGTGAAGCTGGGGCCGAACACCTTCCGCATTCCGGCCAACTACCTGGACAGCCAGATCGCACCATGGCCGGGCGAGGGCGTGACGCTGGTCATCGAGTGGCCGGACATGAAGCCGACGGCGCCGGGTGCGCGGGCCAATCCGCGTACGAATGATTTCCGGAAGGAGATTCCAATCCGGATCAACTATGTTGATCGCGTTCCCGTTGAAACACTGCTTTCAAGGCTGTCGTCAAATGAAGCCATCACCGAGGAGGGCTCTGTGGAAAGGGAGGATCCCAGGGACCGTCTCGATCAACGCGTTGCAAAGCCGCAGATCTTGGGCCTGACGCCCTATGCAATCGATGAAGCGAAGATGGTGGTGTACGCGAAGCAGTATGAGGCGCGGTACGGGAGGCCGCCTGTGCGCAATCCCGCCTACGAGAGAGACTGGTACATCGCACGGCAGGGTGACGGCCGGATCAGCTCATTCATCAAATGTGACGGCGAGGAATTCCGACGCGACGGCGTGCGGCTGGAGGGGCGCGAGGTGATCAGTGAGCCAGGGGAAGTGGCCGCGGGCTGCGTTCATTACTTCGTGGACATCGACAACAAGCTGTCCGTCAGCCTGGACTACAAGAGAGCGTTTCTGAAGGACTGGAAGCGCATGGAAGAGGCCGTCAGGGACATCATCGCGCGCACCCGGTCCAAGTGATCGGTGATTCAAGGAAGAGAAGGGGCAGGGTATGAGTGGATTGACCGAACGCGATCTAAGCATCCTTGGCAGCTATGCCAGAGACGGCAACCGCGAGCTTTACTGGAACTACCTGTCGCAACTGCCGGGAGCCGATGGATACGGGACACTGGCACTGGGTGTTGTACGCAATGACAGCCTGCCGGGACGCGTCGCGAACGCGTATGCACAAAGCTACGCAAAGACCCAGCAGGAAGACGGATCCCGGTTTTCAAATGCACAGTTGACGGAGCGGCAATGGGAGTCCTTTGGGCAGACCCTGCTCGAAAGAGATCTTGAGTTGCGGCAGCAGTGGATGAACGAGCGCCGTCCAGACCTGGCACTGAATCTTCCCGGCAAAGACGTGATGCTGGCTCACGACCGCGCATTTGAACGGCATGAACTCGATCCCAACTGCTGGACGCCGCGCGTGTTGCTGCAGGCGGCTGAGCAGAAGAGCGGCCCCGAGAAGCTGGAACAGATCTGGACCAACATGCTCAACAATGACTACGCCGGAGGCCCGCGCGTAGGCAACACCAGTGTCGATGCCATCAGCCAGATGGGATGGACGAAAGGCGGCCAGTACCTGACCCGGTTGAGCGTGCTGGAAGCCACCCAGGCGCTGGACGGCCGCTCAGCAGTCGATCCGAACGTCATCGGTGGCAACAGCTACTACGCGATTTACTTCGAAGCGGATAGGAAGTGGGCCAGTGTCAGCGCGGGTGGCGGCCACGTGTCGATGCGCGAGATTACCGACCCCGCACGCATCGCCGAGCTCAACGACGCGCGCGAGGTTCGTCTGGAGCGCCAGGAAAAACGCACCCAGTTCCACCCGGACGACCCGTACCGGGCCATCACCCGCAGCCCGCTGACCGCAGCCGTGGACGACGTGCCGGATCCCGCGCAGGCGCCGACCCGCCTGGCCGACATTGGTCCCGGCCACCGTGAGTACGCACTGCTGCAGCAGGTGCGCGAAGGCGTGGCCGCGATCGATGCCCGCGCCGGGCGTCCCCACGACGAGAACAGCGAGCGCCTCGTGGCGAGCGTGATGGCATTGGCCCGTCGCAACCAGCTTGAACGGGCCGACCATGTGCTGCTGAGCGCGCAGACTGCCGAGCATCCGGCCGGCCGCAACGTGTTCGTGGTGCAGGGCGAGATGAGCGATCCCGCGCATCTGCGTGCCTCCATGCCTACCGATGTTGCGGTGCAGACGCCGGTTGCACAATCCCTGCAGCAGATCGAGGCTGCCAGCCTTGAGCGCCAGCAGGCGGCCATGCAGCGCCAGCAGGATATCGATCTGCAGGCGCGCGAGAGTCACGCGATACGCATGGGGTGACCAGGCCAGGCGCCGAGCCGAGCGTGGGCACGGCGCCACAGGAGAGGTTCGTCAGAAGCTGTAAGCCGCCTGCACGTACACCCGTCGCGGCTCGCCCGGGAAATGCCCGTTGCGCTCGATGAAGCCGCTGGCCGCGTACACCTTGTCGAACAGGTTCTTGACGTTGGCCTGGAACTGCCACTGCTTCCACGTGGTCTTCCAGCTCATGTCGAATACCGTGTAAGCCTTGACCGTCTGCCCATCCAGGCTGACACGCTCGCCCACATGGTCGGCGCCGAAGCCGATGGCCGAATTGATCGACGGCAGGTCGTAACGTGTCCACAGGCCGAGCTTGTTGCGTGGTGCATTCGCGAAGCGGTCGCCGGACGCATTGGTGATGCCGTTCGGTCCGGCGTCCTTTACCCGTGCGTCGTTGTAGGCGTAGGTCAGGTTCACCACCCAGCGCTCGGTCACGTCGGCCAGCAGGTCCAGTTCCATGCCCGTGCTGCGTACCAGGCCCAGCGCGGCCAGCTGGTTCACGCCGTCCCGCACTTCGCCGGTGGCCTGCACGATGTTGCTGCGGTCGATGCGGTAGGCCGCCATGTTCAGGGTCACGCGGTCGGCCAGCAGGGACTTCATGCCGACTTCCCACTGCCTGCTGCGCTCGGCGTCGAACGGGCCACCCGCTGCCGGGTTCTGGTTGGCCGCGCTCTGCGGCACGAAGCCGCTGGCGATGTTGGCATACAGGTTAACGCCGTCCCGGACGGTAAAGGTGCTGCCCAGACGCCAGCTGAGCGCGTTGCCATCCACGCTGTTGCCGCCCATGCGGTCCTCATCCTTGAAGCCATCCCAGCGCAGTCCGGCCAGCACGTGCCAGCGCGTGCCCAGCGCCAGCTCATCCTGCAGATAGCCGCCGTAGCGCTTGCTGCGGGTGGCGGTGCTGCGGCACGGCAGGGCGGCCAGGTTGTAGTCATGCCAGGTGCTCGCGCCATAGACCGGGTTGAACAGGTCGATGCCGCGCACCGGGCCGGCGCCGCGTGCCAGGTCGGCACTGTTGGCGGTCTGCGCGGTGAAGTCGGCGTCGAGCTGGTACACGTCGGCGCCGAACAGCACCTTGTGTTCGATACGGCCGGTGTTGATCCTCCATACGGCATTGCCGCTGGCGGTGAAGGCCTCGTTGTCGCGGATCTGGTTGCGCAGCTGGCGCGTCATCCATTCGGCTACGCCGTCGCGGTCACGATCAATCAGCCCCATCGGCTCGTGGTACATCTGGTGCTCGTTGTTGCTGAACCAGCGCGCAGCAATGTCCACGTCCAGCGTATCGAGCGGTGCGAAGCGGTACTGCGCCAGTGCGACCCTGGCGCGCATGTCGAGGAAGTCGCTGGCCTCGTTGTGGTTCCAGCGCCGGTCGGTCAGGAAGCTGCCGGCATCGTTCACCGGCACGCCGCGCAGGCGGTTGCCGCCCAGGTTCTGGGTGATGTCGGTGAACTGCAGCACCAGCTCGCCGGTCTGGCCAACGTCGAAGGCCAGCGAGGCGTCGCCGATCACGCTTTCGCTGTCGGCATTCCAGCGTACGCCCTGCTCGCTGTCGGCATAGAGGCCGGCGCGATAGCGAATGCTGCCGCTGGCATTCAAGGGGCCGGTGCCTTCGATCGACCCGGCGCGGAAGTCCTTGTCGCCTGCCTGCAGCTCGATGCGGCGTTCGGCGCGCGCCTTGGGCTTGCGCGTTACATAGTTGATGACGCCGCCCGCATCACCACCGCCGTACAGCGCACCGGCCGGACCCTTCAGCACTTCCACGCGTTCGATGTTGAACAGCTGCGGCACCGAGAAGCCGGCATAGGGATCACCGCGCAGGCCGTCGTAGAGCAAGTTCTCCTGGTGGAAACCGCGCAGTGTGACGCCGGCATAGCTGAAGAAGCTGATGCCGCTGATGCTGCGGTACAGATCGGTGACCTGGCGCGCGGCCTGGTCGTCGATCAGCTCGCGCGGCACGACCTGGATCGACTGCGGCACCAGTTCCAACGGGGTATCGGTGCGGGTGCCGACGGCCGCATCATTGGCGCGGTACAGGGTCTGCGCGCGGCCGCGGACCTCGACCTGGTCCAGGTCCTTCGGGGTGTCAGCGGAGGCCCCGGAGGCCAGTGCAGGCGTAGCCAGGGAAAGGGGCAGCGCCAGGCAGAGGGCGTGCTTGAGCGGGGTTGGAAGCGGCATGAGGGGTCGGGGTGGGCTGCAAATGAGAAAGATTAGCATTTGCAGTGCTTCGTGACCTATCCCCCGAGTGCGCTATGGACGCAGGCCCGGGTCGGTATATGGGGTGCCGGCCAAGGCCACCAGCACGCCGGTGCCGCCGCGCACGATCAGCTGCAGCATCGCCTGGCGCGGATCCTCGCCCTCCTGCTGGCTGGCCAGTCCGTTCTGATAGGCCGCCACCATCGACGCCAGCAGCATCGCCGCACCCAGGCGTGCCTCGGCATCATCCGCCGACCGCCCGACGGCGCTGGCCATCAACTGCGCGAGGTCGTCGGCCAGCTGTGCCTGCAGCCGTCGTGCATGTGCCACCAAGGCCGGGCTGCCGGCCACCGTGGCCCAGAAGGTCGCTGCACCGGCATTGATCCGCAACAGGGGATGGCCGCTGTCGAGCAGCTCCCTCACCAGCGACTGGAAGGCGGCCAGCGGAGTCATGCCGCAGCGCGCAGTCATGCCCTCGCGCAGCAACGCCCGCGCTTCCTCGTCGCGGTCGAATACCAGGTCCTCCTTGCTGGCGAAATAGTTGAAGACTGTCTTGCGCGAGACCCCGGCGGCCTCGGCGATCTCGGACATGGACACGGCTTCGAAGCCGCGGCGGATGATCAGTTCGGTGGCGACGTCCGAAATGGTCTGTCGGGTCTCGGTCTTGCGCTGCTCGCGGCGGCCCGGAGGCGGGGTCATGGGCGGCTCACTTGTGGAAAAGTACACCGAGTGTAACATTGGCGTCGCCAGAGCGCCGCCCCGGGGCTGACAGGGAACTGCCATGTTGTACGACGTCGTCATCGCCGGGGCCGGTCCGGTCGGTCTGTTCCTGTCCGGCGAACTGGCCCGGGCCGGCTGTTCGGTCATGCTGCTGGAGCAGGCTCAGTCACCCGATTCACCCCTGAAGCGCCTGCCCTTTGGCCTGCGCGGCTTGAACGCGCCCACGCTGGAAGCGCTGGATCGGCGCGGCCTGCTGGACGCGGTAGCGGCCCGCCAGGTGCTGAAGCCGGACAAGGGCGCGCCGCCGTCCGGCACGGCCCATTGGCTGGCGCAACCGCGGCCGCTGGGAGGCCACTTCGCCGGCATTCCTTTCGCCCTGGATGACGTGGACAGCGCGCGCTGGCGTGATCGCCTGCCGACCCCGGTACCCACCCGGATGGCGGTGGAGCTGCAATCGCTCGAGGCGGTGCTGGCCGCGCATGCAGCGTCACTGGGTGTACAGATCGAGCGTGGCTGCACAGTGCAGGCGGTGCGCGCTCACGAAGCACAGGTGGAGGTGCAGACCGGTCGCGGGCTGATGCGGGGCCGCTGGCTGGTCGGATGCGATGGCGCCCGCAGCACGGTACGCAAGCAATCGGGCTTCGTGTTCGCAGGGACCGCGCCGGAGTTCACCGGGTACACGCTGCAGGTTGAACTGGCGGACCCGTCGGTGCTCGTCCCCGGGCGTCAGTTCACCGAACACGGTATGTGCAATTTCAATCCGCCGGGCATGCTGGCGCTGGCCGATTTCGACGGTGGCGCCGGCCATCGCACGCCGCTGGACCGGCACACCGCCCAGGCGCTGCTGCGGCGTGTGTCCGGGCGAGAGGCAACGATCACGGCGTTGCATCTGGCCACCACATGGACCGATGCCGCGCGCCAGGCCACGGCCTATCGCAGCGGCCGCGTGCTGTTGGCCGGTGATGCCGCGCACATGCATTCGCCGTTGGGCGGGCAGGGGCTGAACCTCGGCATCGGCGATGCGATGAACCTGGGGTGGAAGCTGGCCGCGGTGGCGCGAGGCGACGCCGCCGAGACGCTGCTGGACAGCTATCAGGCTGAGCGCCATCCGATCGGCGCCCGGGTGCTCGACTGGTCACGTGCGCAGGTGGCGTTGATGCGGCCAGACCCCGGGTCGCGCGCGCTGGCGGCGGTCATCGCCGACCTGGCCGCGACCCGCGACGGCGCCACCTATCTCGCCGAGCGGTTGTGGGGCGTGGCGCAGCCACCGGTGTTCGATGGCGGCCACCCGCGGGTTGGCCGAAGCGTGCCTGACGTCTATCTGACCGATGGCCGCCGCATGGGAGAGCTGCTGCGTGCAGGGCAGGGCGTGCTGCTGGGGCTCGATACCGGCGATTCGCTCGGTCCGATCATTGAGCGCTGGCAGCGGTCGGTCACCTGCGTGATGTCCACGGCGCGCGACACGCTGGGACTGGGCGCCGTGCTGGTCCGCCCCGACGGTATCGTCGCCTGGGCCTGCGATGCTGGCGGCGACACGTCGGGGCTGGAGCCTTCGCTGGAACGCTGGTTCGGTTCGCTGCGGTGACCGCCTGCTAGGGCGACGCCATCACGGCCTGCGCGCAGCGCCCGGCTTCGGTCATCACCGAGGCCAGCTGCTTCAATGAGTAAGGCTTGCGCAGCAGGGTGAAGCCATGGCCAGGGTCCCGGGCCAGCAGTTCGCTGTAGCCGCTGGTAAGGATCACTGGAAGCCCAGGCAGGCGGCTGCGGATGGTACGGGCCAGATCCAGGCCGTTCATGCCAGGCATCACTACGTCGCTGAACACTACATCGAAGCGGGAGGCATCCCGTTCGAGCTCCGCCAGGGCCTCGTCCGCATTGTGCGCAAGTACCACGTTGTAATCGAGCTCGCGCAGGGCGCCGACGGCAAATTCGGCCACATCGACGTTGTCTTCCACCACCAGCACGCAGACACCGTGACCATGCTGCAGCCCCGGTAGCGTCGCCGGCCGTTCCGTCATTTCTCTCGCCTGCGCCAGCGGCAGGTACAGGGTGAAGCGGGTACCGGCGCCCGCCTGGCTCTGCACGTCCACCTCGCCTTCTGACTGCTTGACGAAGCCGAACACCTGGCTGAGGCCGAGGCCGGTTCCGGCGCCGACGCTCTTGGTGGTGAAGAAGGGCTCGAAGATGCGGTCGACGACGGCGGGGTCGATGCCTGCTCCGGTGTCGGTCACACTGATCGCGGCGAAGTCGCCCTTCATCGGCGCGGCGAAGCGCACCGAAGGCACGGCGGTTACCTGCTCCACCTCGATGGTCACCCTGCCGTGTCCCTCGATCGCATCGCGCGCATTGACCGCGATGTTGATCAATGCAGTGTCCAGCTGGGTCCGGTCCAGCAGCACCGGCATCGGTGTGTCGGGCAACGTCAACGACACCTGGATGCGCGCGCCCAGTACGGTGGTGATGATGTCCGCGAGCGCGTGCACGCTTTCGCAGAGATCGAAGACCTCCGGCGACAGGCTCTGGCGACGCGAGAACGCAAGCAGTTGCGCGGTCAGCCTGGTGGCGCGGTCCGAGGCTGTGGCAATGGCCTGGATGTAGCGGCGCCGGGTGTCGTCTGACGGCCACGTGTGCAGGAGCATGTCCACCGAACCGGTGATGACCTGCAGCAGGTTGTTGAAGTCGTGGGCCACACCGCCGGTGAGCTGGCCGATCGCCTCCAGCTTCTGCGACTGGCGCAGCTGCTCGCGGGCGCGAACCAGTTCCAGATGGGCCTCCCGCGCCTGCTCGGTGATCGCCGCGACCTGGCGGCTGTGCAGGTCGCGCTCGATCACCCGTTCGGTCTGCTCGCTGACCACGCACAGGATGCCGGCCACACTGCCGCAGCCGACGCGCAGCGGCGAATACGAGAACGTCCAGAATGTTTCACGCAGCGTGCCGTCGCGATCCATCATCAACGGGAGGTTCTTGAAGCTGCGGCTGGTGCCGGCGAAGGCATCGTTGACGGCCTTCGCCACGTCCGGCCATACGTCCGCCCAGACATCCTCCAGGCAATTGCCCATCGCGCCGTGCAGTTTTTCCCCCAGCATCGGCAGGTAGGCATCATTGAAGAAGAACGCCTTGTCTTCCTTGCCCCAGGCAAGCCACAGGGGTTCTGGCGAATCCAGGATCATCGCCAGCAACATGCGAAGTTCGGCGGGTGCGCTTGCGGCAGTGGCCGAGCGGGCCCAGTCACTGTCCTGCAGCAGTCGGTAGGCGAGCTGATCAGGTGCAGAGACTGGCAGGGGAAAAGGATGCATGGCCGCCATTGGCGCAGGGAGGTGGCGCAGCATAGCCGAGCGCATGTCATGACGCTCTGCACACCGCCGACATGAAAGGCCCCGCCACTTCGTCGTCGACGTGGCAAGGATGCACCCTTTGTCCCGCAGATTCGCGCTATCGCGACGCAGCGCGAAGGGAGGCGAAGCTGGCCCGACCGGCGGGTCTAGCCCTCACGACCTGACTGCGCGGCGAGCGCATCCCGGCCAGCCTCGGTGAGATCGATATCCCCGTCCTCTGCCTGTACCGCCCATCCGGCGGTCACCGCCCACGTTGCGGCATCGCCGCGCACCGGTTCCGCAGCGGCGATTGCCTGGAGTATTTTCCGCTGTTCCGCAGTCATTCCCACGTCGCGGCCCTCAGATACCCAGCAACGACGCCGGTTGCCATTCCGACAGCCGGGCATGGCTGACCGGTTGATGACAGCCGCACCCGCCGCAGCGGAACAATGCGCCACCTGGCAAGTGCACCAGATTGTCCTCACTGGCCGAGCTGGTCGATGTGCAATGCCGGCAGGTGACCGTGAGCGCGGTGATGCGCTGCACGCCCCCTGACAGATCGAACACGGCCTCGAACGCGCGAATGACAGGGAGGGCAGTGTCCGGCATCTGGATCTCGACAGGGTGGGGAGACCTCATCGTCGCGCGCCGGCTGTGATGGGCCAGTCAGCCAGGTGCATGGGCATGGTCAAGACAGCCACGGGAACCGGCAGCGCTCCCTTTCAGGGATCCTTTTTCTTTCCGCTCAGGTCCAGCGGCTTGTCACTGTCGCCGCGCTCGCTCGACCACACTTCCAGACCCCTGTTGCAACGGCTCTCGCGGGCAGCGACCTCTCGCGGCAGATCCTTCAGATGGGGTGACTCCTGGCAGGCCGGATGCATGGCGCTGTCGTCATAGGTGGCGCAGGCGCTGAGCGACGCCAGGGCGATGGCAGTGAGGGTGGCACGGAATGAAGGCTGCAGGGTCATGGGTGGCCTCGGGTAATGCCAGGATGGCCATGGAATTCAAATCCGAGACGCCGGGCATGCACAATCGGACCCATTGCACTTGTTATTCTGTAACAAATGCGCGATGGTCCGGCCCCTGCTGGGTCAGGCGATGCAGATCATCAGCACCATGCACAGCGCCACCATCAGCACGAACACACGACGGCTCAGCGCCAGGCAGGCCAGATAGGCTGCGAGCGCCCAGGCAGCCAGCAGTGCGCAGGCCACCACCCACAGCCCGATCCCCATCATCGAATCGGCTGCCAACGCAGACAAGGCAATGGCCTTGGACAACGCCACCCCCAACACGCTGCCCAGCATGCCGGCCTGCAAGGCGATGGCATCGTGGCGGGCAGGTGCGCGAGGGTGGTGCATTGCGGGTCCGGTGCAGGCCGAGAAAACGGCGTCGGCTGCACTGTGCCCAAATGCACATCCACGAAATGTGTTCATCGCGCGCGAAGACCGCGATGAAGCCCGTTCAGTCGAACTCACCCTCGGCCGATTCCAGGCGCTGCCGGTACGCCGCGCGGTGCTGGTACAGGCGCTGGCACTCGGCCGACCTGTGGATGCGGCTGCCGGGTTCATTGGCCACCGAGTCGCACATCCGCGCGATGTGATTGTTCTCCGCCAGTTCGGTGACGAAGAACACGGCAGTGATGCCGGTGCCAAGCAGCACGACATACAGCAGACGGCTGAGCCAGCGTGACAATTTCCGCTCGAAGTGCTGCTGGATGGTCAGGTCGAAGCGGATGATGCTGAGCACGATCCAGACGATGGCGACCAGGAAGCAGAGCGTGGGCAGCAGGTCGCGCCAGATGCCTGCTTCGTAGACCGACTCGCTGTAATGGACCGCAGCCCCGGCACCTGCGATGGCAATGGCCAGCGCCCAGTTGCGGCCCAGTGAGAGCAGGTCATCAAGCAGCTTCTCGTAGTTCCTGGTTGGTCCTGCTGCCACGAGGGTTCCTTCTGCGTGTTGCGACCGGCGACGGGCTGCCGCCGATTGTGCAGATGGTGGAGCATCGATTCGGTGATGAGAAGCCTGCCCGCTCAGTATCCTCCTGCGCGTGCACCGATCCAGCGCCGGTAGCGGCGGGTTCGGCACTTTGCGGCCGCCTGTGCCAGCAGCAGTGCCCAGACGGGCGAAACACCCGGCGCCGTGGGCCGGAGCCTGCTCAGCCGCGTCAACTGGTACTTCACTGCGGCCATGTGTGCGCTGGCGGCCAATGGTTTGCTGCGCCAGTCGATGGTGCGCAGTGTCGGTACCGGGTCGTGGCCCTGCTGCCAGCGGTGTGGCAGATCCGGCTCGATCGCCAGCGCGGTGGCGATGCCGACCATGGCCACACCGCTGTCAAGTACCTGATCGGCCACGGCGCGACGGCGGATGCCACCGGTGACCATCAGCGGCATCGTTGCCACCGTGGCGATCTCACGCGCGAACTCGAGGAAGTAGGCCTCGCGGGCCAGGCTGCGCTGGTCGCGCGCGGCACCGGTCATGGCCGGTGCTTCGTAGCTGCCACCGGACAGTTCGACCAGGTCCACGCCGAGCGGCGCCAGCATTTCCACCACTGCGCGCGCATCCTCGGGCGAGAAGCCACCGCGCTGGAAATCGGCGGAATTGAGCTTCACGGCCACCGCGAACGTGGGCGACACGGTGGCGCGCACCCCCTGCACGATCTCCAGCAGCAGGCGCGCACGGTGGTGCAGGCTGCCGCCCCAGCGGTCGTCGCGGCGGTTGGACAGCGGCGACAGGAACTGGCTGAGCAGGTAACCGTGCGCGGCATGGATCTGCACGCCACTGAACCCGGCGCGCTCGGCCAGCTCGGCGCTGCGGATGAAGCGGGCGATCACCTCTTCGATGTCCGCCTCGGTCATCGCCCGCGGCGGTGCGAACTGCCTGGACAGCGCGCCCATTTCCAGGGCGACGGCTGACGGCGCGAGTGCCGGTTGGCCGAGTGCGGCCGGCATCTGCCGCCCGGGATGGTTGATCTGCATCCACATCTGCGCGCCCCGTGAGCGTGCCGTTTCGGCCCAGGCGATGAAGCGGTCAAGGTGGCGATCATCTTCCAGTACCACGCCGCCGGGGCCGGTCATCGCGCGGCCATCGACCATCACGTTGCCGGTGATGATCAGTCCTGCGCCGCCATCGGCCCAACGCTGGTAGAGCTGCAGCAGCGCAGCGCACGGCGCGTGGTCGGCGTCGGCCATGTTTTCCTCCGTCGCGGCCTTGGCAATGCGGTTGCGGATGATGGCACCGGAGGGTAGTGCCAGGGGCGAGAACAGCGACATCGGACAGCTCCACGACAGGGGAATGGCGCTACGCTAACCTTCAAGTTTTATTGAAGGTCAACAGGTCCCATGGCGAGGATTCAGGCAGATGAAGATCGGTGAGCTGGCCCGCCTCACGGGCCTCGCGGCGTCGCGCATTCGTTTCTATGAAGACGCGGGGCTGCTGGTGCTGCAGCGCCAGGCCAATGGCTACCGCGACTATCCGGAACAGGCGGTGCTGTTGCTGGAGTTGATCACGGGCGCGCAGCGTGCAGGCTTCAGCCTGGAAGAGATCCGCGCCCTGCTGCCACCGGACATGGGTCAGTGGCAGCATGAGGCGTTGATCACGATGCTGCAGCAGAAGGTGGCTGACATCGAAGCGTTGCAGCTGCGGTTGGCAGAGAGCCGGGCGCACCTGCTGGCCCTGATCGAGGACATCCAGGCGCGGCCGGACGGCATCGACTGTGCAGCCAATTCACGGCGGGTGCTGGACCGCGTGAAGCGCGGTGAGCTGGCGAGGCCGACCCTGGCGGCCGGCGATACAGCGTTGCTGCGACCGGATCGCCGTCGCCGCAGAGGCAGCGACTGAGGATCGGGCGCAATGTTCAGTGGCTGCCGGCGACGGCGGTCTCGCGCTTCCTGTCCAGCACCACCGCCGCGCACCACAGCAGCAGGCCGCCGATTGCGGTGGCTGCACCGACATAGCCGGTACTGGCCGGGCTGAAGCCGGCGCTGATCGCCATGCCGCCCAGCCACGGGCCGAGTGCGTTGGCGGTATTGAAGGCGGCGTGGTTGGAGGCGGCCGCCAGCGTCTGCGCTTCGCCGGCCACGTCCATCAGGCGCGTCTGCAGTACCGCCGCCAGCGCGCCCATGGTGCCGACCGTGATGATCATCGGGCCGATGGTCCACACCGACTGTGCGGCCAGCGGATACAGCAGCAGCATCACGATCGACCACAGCAGCACCACGGCGGCGGCCCTGAAATGGAACTTGTCCACCAGCCAGCCACCGGCGATGTTGCCGATGATCGCGCCGATGCCAAACACGCCCACTGCCAGCGGCATCCACGATTCGGCCACGCCGGTGACCTGCACGAGGGTGGGGGCGAGGTAGGTGAACACGCAGAACATGCCGGCGAAGCCGACCGCACCGATCGCCAGCGCCAGCCAGACCTGGGAGGTGTTGAAGGCGCGCAGTTCGCGCATCGGCGAGGTACGCACTTCGTCCGGGTCCGGCAGCAGGAAGCGCGCGATCATCGCCACCGTGGCAATGGCCAGCACGCTGACCAGGGCAAAGGCGGTGCGCCAGCTCAGCTGCTGGCCCAGCCAGGTGGTCAACGGGTTGCCGACCAGGATCGCGATCGACAGGCCCAGCAGCACCCGCGACATCGCCTGGCCGCGCTGGCCGGCAGGACTGATCGCAGCGGCCACCAGCATCGCAACGCCGAAGTAGGCGCCATGCGGCAGGCCGGCGACGAAGCGTGCCACCAGCATCGTGCCGTAATTCGGTGCCAGCGCGCTGGCCAGGTTGCCGACCGCGTAGAAGCCCATCAGCGCCAGCAGCAGCTTGCGGCGCGGGAAGCTGGCACCCACGAAGGCGAGGATCGGGGCGCCGACCACCACGCCGATGGCGTAAGCGCTGATCAGGTGCCCGACCTGGGTTTCGGAAACCGACAGGCCGCGGCTGATCTCCAGCATCAGCCCCATGCTGGCAAATTCGCTGGTGCCGATGGCGAATCCACCCAGCGACAGGGCGAGGATGATCAGGGTGCGCTGGCGGGGCGTCAGCCGCGCAGCCAGGGAAGAGTTGGGGCTCATGCGGAGGGCGCGATGGGGCGGGGGGAGCCGTCCATTGTACTGCTGCACTGCAACAGGAGCAGCAGTACTCAGGGCAAATCAGCGTTTGATCGGTGACACGCCAAACCTCCGCGTCGCCTCGCGGCCGGCTCAGATGCCCAGCGCCGCCCGGGCATGAGCGTACTTGTCGCGAAGGCGCCCTGCCGTGGTCCCGTCCAGCATCGCCAGTCGCTGTGGATCGGCGTTGTCATCCAGATCGGCGCGCTTCACTTTCAGTGCCAGCGGGTGGGCGGCAATGCGCGCGTAGTAGCTGTCCGCGTCAGGAGCTGCATCGCGGTTGAGCAGTTGCACTGCCTCGCGCAGCGGCGCCGGAAATACCTCGATCCGTGCGGCAAACGCCGGGCAGTCCTCGGCCACGTCATGCAGCCAGGCCACCACTTCGGCGTCATCGTCGCCGCGCACCGCGGCTGCCACCCGCGCCACATGGCCGATATAAGGCTGGCCGGCCTTGTCGATCTGCCCCGCGTGGGCCTCGGTGGCCAGCGTACGGGCAAGTGCTACCCAGTCCATTGCAGTCTCCTTGGATGTCCGCGCACAGTTTCGCGCAAAAGCCGCAGCGGTTGTGGATGCGCCCATGACGCTGCCACGGGCATGATGGCGGAGCAGGGGGCGCAGTGTTGCCCCGACAAGGAGGAATGCGATGCAGGAATTCAGGCATGTGCTGGAAACCCGTGGCCGCTATCAGCTGGTAGCGGTGTCCTACGAGCCGGTGTACGCTCCCGGCGATGTGGTCGGCCATGCGGTCGTCGCCGACGATGGGGATCGTCTGACCGACCTGATATCACTGGCCGAAGCGCGCCAACGCTTGCTGCAACTGGTGCGTGAAGAGGGCGAGGAGCCCGGGCTGGAAAACGAGAACCACCTGCGGAAGAAGGCGTCGCGCTGGCGCCACCGCTAGGCCGTCGCGCCGCGTGCGCATCATGGAGGATTCGGGTGTTGCCCAGTAAGAAGTATCTGCTCATCGCCATCATCACGCTGGCGACCCTGCTGCTCGGTTTCGTGTTTTCCGGCTATCTGACCCTGCTGTTCCTGGGGCTGGACACCCAGCTGTTCACCTGGAACACCTACTACCAGTACGTCCACGCCATCGGCCAACCGCAGGTCGCGCCCTTCGTGGGCAAGATCAAATGGGCTGGCTACGTGGGCTTCGGCCTGCCCCTGCTGGTGCTGCTGGTCGCCGGCCTGGTGCTGCTGCTGAAGAAGGACAAGCGCTCGCTGCACGGCGATGCACGCTTCGCCACCGGCGCCGACCTGGCCAAGCACGGCATGTTCAAGAAGACTGGCCAGAGCATCGTGGTCGGCAGCCATGGCGGCAAGCTGGTGCGCCTGGACGGCCAGCAGTTCGTGATCTTGGCCGCGCCGACCCGCTCGGGCAAGGGCGTGGGCGTGGTCATCCCGAACCTGCTGGAGTACGGCGAATCACTGGTCGTGCTGGACATCAAGCAGGAGAACTTCGACCTGACCAGCGGTTGGCGCGCCAGCCAGGGCCAGGAGATCTACCTGTTCAATCCCTTCGCCGAAGATCGGCGCACGCACCGCTGGAACCCGCTCAGCTACGTCTCCGATGATCCGGCCTTCCGCGTCTCGGACCTGATGAGCATCGCCGCGATGCTGTATCCGGACGGGGCCGAGGACCAGAAATTCTGGGTCAGCCAGGCGCGCAACGCGTTCATGGCCTTCACCCTGTACCTGTTCGAGAACTGGGACGACGAGCGCAGCAGCGGTTTCCCGGGCGGCGCCGGCACGCCCACGCTCGGTGCGGTGTACCGGCTGTCCTCCGGCGACGGCACCGACCTGAAGAAGTACCTCAAGACCCTGTCGGAGCGGCCGTTCCTCAGCGCCAATGCGCGTTCGGCATTCGCCAACATGTTGTCCCAGGCTGACGAGACCTTCGCCTCGATCCTGGGCACCTTCAAGGAACCGCTCAATCCCTGGATCAATCCGGTGCTGGACAAGGCCACCAGCTGCAACGACTTCCTGCTGACCGATGTCCGCAAGAAGAAGATGACCATCTATATCGGCATCCAGCCGAACAAGCTGGCCGAGAGCCGGTTGATCATCAACCTGTTCTTCAGCCAGCTGATCAACCTCAACACCAAGGAACTGCCCAAGTCCAACCCGGACCTGAAGTACCAGTGCCTGCTGCTGATGGACGAATTCACCTCGATCGGCAAAGTCGAGATCATCGCCTCGGCGGTGTCCTACATGGCCGGCTACAACATCCGGCTGCTGCCGATCATCCAGAGCATGTCCCAGCTCGACGCCACCTACGGCCGGGAAGTGTCACGCACCATCATCACCAACCATGCCCTGCAGATCCTGTACGCGCCGCGTGAGCAGCAGGATGCCAATGACTATTCGGACATGCTGGGCTACACCACGGTGCGCAGGAAGAACGTCACCCATGCCCGCGAGAAGACCCACAACTTCACCGAGGAACGGCGCGCGCTGATGCTGCCGCAGGAGCTGAAGGCGATGGGACCGGACATGGAGGTGTTCCTGTACGAGGGCATACCGCATCCGGTGAAGTGCGACAAGATCCGCTACTACAAGGACCGCTATTTCACTTCGAGGCTGCTGCCGAAGGTGGACGTTCCGATGCTGAACGTCTAATTCACGACGCTTAATTTGTGAACTTGATTCGTAGTTAAATATGTGAATTCGTGATTTCGGTCAAGAATTTGGCATTTGTTCATGGATTTTCAGACTTGTCTGACATGGAATTGACGCGTGGTTGTGCGACCCTGTGCCTGTCGTCCAGAAGTGTGTGCTGGATGTCGGAGATGTAGCAGCAGGGTGGCCAGGAGTTTGTGCCATGGAAACAAGGATGGTTTCGACGTTGGTGAGGTATGCGGATGTGTTGTCGGCTGCGCCGATGGCCCCGCGACCTGGTTGGCAGCCTTTGGGCTGCAGGGGAGCCGGAGTGGGTGCGCTGCACACAGCGTGTCCCTCCGATTCCGGCGTGCGCGATGCAGCGCCGGACGACCAGGGGACCAATGCTCGGGACTGCTTTTTCGTACGTCAAAGTGAAGCCCGTATGAATCAGGCGTTTATCGCGAAAATGTCCATCGCCGCAGTGGCGGCGCTGATGGTGGCCGGTTGCGCCACCAAGTCCGCTCCGGATTTCGGAGGCCGCTGGAAGCCGGTCAACCGCTTTGCTGCGACGACGACCGAAATTCCGCTGTACTCCAGCTACGTCTACCAGGCCTCGCCGATGGATGGCACGCTCAAAGCCATGCTCGAGCGTTGGGCCAAGGATTCCGGGCGCACGCTGGACTACCGCCTCAGCTCGGATTTCACCCTGTATGGCGCGGTCTCGAACATCGACACCACCAACGCACAGCAGGCCGTGATCGATCTGACGGCGGCCTATGCGGCGCAGGGCATCTCCGTCTCCATCGTTGGCAACCAGATCGTTGTGCAGAGCGCTGGCTCGACGCCGACCGCGTCGGCACAGGGCGCTGATTCCAACAGCGGCACCTGAGTCCACCTCGAAATCATCGAACGTGCCGCTCCCCGCGCCTGTCGCAGGGGTGCCACGCCCATTGATGTTTCAGCAGTACGGAAGAATCCATGTTCCGCAAGAAGGATCCCGGCAATAGTCCCAAGGTCGAGCAGTCGGTCGCCAAGGCGGTCAGCTACGAGATCACCGTGGCCGACATGGCACGCCGCAGCGAGCGGCGCGCATGGTGGGTCGCCACAGGCTCGTTGCTGATGTCGCTCGCACTGGCAGGCGGCTACTACTACATGCTGCCGCTGAAGGAGAAGGTGCCGTTCCTGGTGATGGCCGATGCCTACACGGGTACGGCAACGGTCGCGCGCCTGAGTGGCACGTTCCAGGGCGAGACGATCACCACCAACGAAGCGATCAATCGCAGCAACGTCGCCCAGTACGTGCTCGCGCGCGAATCGTACGACTCGGCAGTGATGGGTCTGCGTGACTGGGAGCTGGTGTTCGTGATGTCCAGCAGCCCGGTTGCTCAGAGCATGCGTATGCGATACGCGGGAAGCAACCCTCAGAACCCGTTTGTGATGTATGGCCGCGAAAAGGCCATTCGGGTCAAGATCCTGAGCATCACGCCGCTGGGGGCTGAGCCGAACGGCAGCTTCCGCGGTGCGTCGGTGCGCATCCAGCGCAGCCTGTTGGACAAGCGGACCGGAGCATCCAGCTACCTTGATAATCAGCTGGTGACGATGCGCTTCGAGTACAACCAGAACCTGGCGTTGTCCGAGCAGGATCGCATCCTCAACCCGCTGGCGTTCCAGGTCACCGAGTACCGCGTCGACAACGACTACTCGCGTGGCGTGCCGGTGCCGGATGACGGTGCCATGCAGGCGCAGGCGCAGCAGGCCGCACAGGCCGCGCAGCAGGCGCAGGGTGTCTACGATCCCAATAATCCTGCCGCGGCCACGATGATCGATCCGGCCACCGGCCAACCGGTCGCGGCTCCGGCCAACGGCCAGTTGCCGGGTCAGCCCGTACAGGGTCAACCCATGCCGGGTCAGCCGGTGCAGGGGCAAGCAATGCCGGGGCAAGCAATGCCGGGGCAAGCAATGCCGGGGCAGGCCCTGCCCGGACAGCCGGCCATGAGGCCGGCGCAGAACAATTCCACCGGAACTGCTGATGGAGCAAGCAACCGATGAGTAGTCGAAATATCAGGGGAAGCGCGCTGGCGCTGCTGTCGATGTTGTCGTTGCTGTTCTCAGCAGCGGCGATGGCGCAGGCGGTTGACCACTACGAGTACGAGAAGGACCGCATCTATCCGGTTCGAACCGGCCTGGGCCTGACCACCCAGATCGAGTTGAGCCCGAACGAGAAGATCCTCGACTACAGCACCGGCTTCAGTAGCGGCTGGGAACTGACCCGTCGCGAGAACGTGTTCTACCTCAAGCCGAAGAACGTCGACGTCGACACCAACATGATGGTGCGCACCGAGACCCATTCGTACATCTTCGAATTGAAGGTTGTGGCTACCGACTGGCGCCAGCTGGAACAGGCTCGTCGCGCGGGCGTGCAGTACAAGATCGCCTTCGTCTATCCCAATGACACGGTTTTCGGCGTCGCTCAGGAAGCGGTCGAGGAAGAGGCCAAGCCGTTGTTGAGCTCGGAACTGGCCAAGGACCGGCAGTACAACTTCAACTACTCCTATTCGACCAGCAAGGCGAAGAAGATGGGGTGGCTGATCCCGGTCAACGCCTATGACGATGGTCGTTTCACCTATCTGAAACTGCCGAATTCGCCGGAGTACAAGACCGGCATCTTCCCGGCGGTGTTTGGTCGTGAAACGGAATACGGTGAAGACTTCGTGGTCAACACCACGGTTGAAGGCAATACGCTGATCGTGCACGGGACGTACCCGTACCTGGTCATCCGCCACGGCGACTTCGTCGTCGGCCTGCGAAGGAACGTGAAGAAATGAGCCAGCAGAACACTCCCGGAAACGACCCGAACAACGGACGCGACGAGAGCCAGAGCCCGTACGGCGCACAGGGGGCCGCAGACGCGCAGTCGAATCCCTACTTCGGCACGACTCAGGCCGAGCCCGCGCCGGATCTGGATGCGGCCGCACCGCAGCTGCGCTCGGCCGAAGAGCAGCGGTTGAACCGCAAGGCGCTGCTGTTCCTCGGCGGCATCGTGCTGTTGCTGATGGCAATGGGCTTCCTGCTGTTCCGCAAGGGGCAGGATGATGCGACCGAGCAGAACAAGCCGCGGGAAGAGGCACGTGCGACGACACCACAACTGCCGAGCGTGGGTACCGCAGCTGATCCGGCGCCGCCGGTGGCTGTTGCCGATCCGATTCCGATGCTGCCGCCTGCGCCCCAGCAGGAAGTGCCCATGCCCGGTTTTCCGTCGGCGAGCAAGCCAGACGAAGATCGCGGGCCGACGTTGATGGACCGTCGCATGGGCAGCGGTTCCGGGGTAGGGGGTGGTGACGCGGGCGCGTCGTCCGGCAGCCAGAACTCTGACTACAACCAGGCGATGATCGCTGCCATGCAGGCAGCAGCAAATCCTCAGCCCCAGCCGCAGAAGGTCCGCCGTGGCCCCGACGTGGAAAATGTCTCCAGTGCCGCCTATATCCGTAGCCCTGACGCGCTGCTGGTTCGTGGCACGTACCTGCGATGCGTGCTGGAAACGCGGATCATCACCGACGTGGCTGGCTACACCTCGTGCCTGCTGACCGAGCCGGTGTACTCGATCAACGGTCGTAACCTGCTGCTGCCGAAGGGCTCCAAGATCTATGGCTCCTACGGCGGTGGCCCGATCGGCAAGCGCGTGGAAGTGATCTGGGATCGCATCACCACGCCGAATGGCATCGACGTGGCCATGTCCAGCCCTGGCACCGATGGCCTAGGCGGGGCAGGACATCCCGGACAGTACAGTGCGCACTGGGGTAGCCGTATCGCCTCGGCGCTGATGATCAGCCTGATCGCAGACGCCTTCAAGTACGCCGCAGCCGAACACGGTCCAGAGTCGACAACGGTCGCCAGCAACGGCTTTGCGGTGCGTTCTCCCTACGAGAGTGCAACCGCTCGCACCATGGAGCGACTTGCCAACGAGGCGCTCAGCGAGCGCCGCCCGCCGACCGTGACCATCAACCAGGGCACGATCGTGAACGTCTACGTCGCCAAGGACGTCGACTTCACCAACGTGCTGCACCCCCGCCGGTAACCCAACGAACGATCATGGACGCCGAAGTGTCACCCCTCGCCCTCGTCTCCAGCGATTTCCTGCGCTATCAGTACGAAGTGCTGGGCATCGCCGAGTACATGACCTCTCCGGAAGTGACGGAAATCTGCATCAACCGTCCCGGCGAGCTGTACCTGGAAACCCGGGCGGGGTGGCAGCGGGTGGAGGTGCCGAGCCTGACGTTCGAGCGGGCCCGGCAGTTCTGCACGGCGGTGGTGAACGAGAGCAACACCGGCCAGCGCATCACCGATGCCGATCCGGTAGTTTCGCTCACGTTCCCCACCGGCCAGCGTGCGCAGTTCGTGATTCCGCCCGCGTGTGACGCTGGCAAGGTGTCGATCACCATCCGTCTGCCGTCCAAGCACACCAAGTCGCTCACGCAGTATCACGAAGACGGCTTCTTCAATCAGATCCTGGAAACCGATGGCAGCATCAGCGAGCAGGATCGCGAGCTGCTGGAGCTGCGCCATTCGCGTGAGTACGCCGAGTTCTTCCGGCGCGCGGTGATGTACCGCAAGAACATCGTGGTATCCGGCGCGACCGGCAGCGGCAAGACCACCTTCATGAAGGCGCTGGTCAACCATATCCCGGACAACGAGCGCCTGGTCACCATCGAGGACGCGCGCGAGTTGTTCCTGACCCAGCCCAACGTCGTGCACCTGTTGTATTCCAAAGGCGGGCAGAGCACCAGCAATGTGACGGCCAAGAGCTGCATGGAGGCCTGCCTGCGCATGAAGCCCGAACGCATCATCCTCGCCGAGCTGCGCGGTGACGAGGCGTTCTACTTCATCCGCAACTGCGCGTCCGGCCACCCGGGGTCGATCACCAGCTGCCACGCGGGCAGCCCGGAGCAGACCTGGGACCAGCTGGCGCTGATGGTGAAGGCTTCAGCCGAAGGTTCGGGCCTGGAGTTCAACGTGATCAAGCGGCTGTTGATGATGACCATCGACATCGTTGTGCATATCAAGGCGCATGCCGGTTCGCGCTACATCACCGGCATCGACTTCAATCCTGGGCGTGCCCAGGGGCAGGAGGGCTGAGGGATGCTGCCAGGACTGGAAATGATGGCGTGCCCGGAGATGGCCGTCTCGATGGATGTGATGCAGCACGTCATCAACGTCGAGTCATCGCGCAACCCCTACGCCATCGGCGTGGTGGGCGGTGCACTGGTGCGCCAGCCCAAGGCGCTGGATGAAGCGCTGGCGACGGTGCGCATGCTGGAAGAGAAGGGCTACAACTTCTCCATCGGGCTGGCCCAGGTCAATCGCTACAACCTGGGCAAGTACGGCCTGGATTCCTACGAGAAGGCCTTCCAGCAGTGCCCGAACCTGCAGGCCGGTTCGCGCATCCTCGCCGAGTGCTACAAGCGCTCCGGCGGTGACTGGGGCAAGTCGTTCAGCTGCTACTACTCGGGCAATTTCGAGACCGGCTTCCGTCACGGCTACGTGCAGAAGATCTACGACTCGATGCGCCGCGGCCAACAGGTCGCCAGCAATGGTGTCGCACCGATCGACGTGGTCAGTCGGGGTGAGCGCCGCGCGGTGAAGGTCGAGCATCACCCGCAGCTCGCTTCGCCGGCGCAGGCGCGCATCGTTGCGCAGTCCAATGGCCCGGTGTACGTGCCGTCGGAAGATCCCGCACGCGCCTATGTCGTGTACCCGTCCACCGGTGCGATGGCGCGGGGCAGTCTGCTGAATCTCGCCGACCAGGCGCTGTCCAAAGTGGTGCTGGGTTCAGTGGACAGGATGATGCAGCCCCAGGCGCAGCCCATCCAAGGGGCCGCCTATCCCCAGCAACAGTCCGGTGGCATGCCTCAGCAGCTGCCTCAGCAGGGTGCTGCGCAGGCCATGGCCATGCCGCAGCAGTTGCCGGGTGCTGCCGGTGCCAGCAATGAGGGGCCGGTGATGCTGCGGCCCTGGAGCGAGCGCAACCAGCCTGTGGCGGGTGCCGACAATTCGTACAACGCGCCGGTGCAGGCTGCGCCGGTGCAGCAGATTCCCGCAGGGGATGCGGCCTTCGTGTTCTGACGAAGTCGTGGTGCGGCCAGTCCCCCGGCTGGCCGATTCAGTTGTGTTAGTCCATCAACAAGGAAATCAATCCATGAA
This sequence comes from Stenotrophomonas sp. YJH_SMC_122, assembly GCF_059369535.1. Lineage (NCBI taxonomy): Bacteria > Pseudomonadati > Pseudomonadota > Gammaproteobacteria > Lysobacterales > Lysobacteraceae > Stenotrophomonas > Stenotrophomonas sp. YJH_SMC_122. The sequence continues at coordinate 153,473 of NZ_JCAFST010000011.1, forward strand.
GCGATCCAATCTCGACCTCGTCCAGGCCCAGCGCACGCTGAAGACCCTGCTGATGGCCACCCTCTTTGTTGGTGCGCTGTTCGCTCCGGAGGTCTTCGCCAATCAGGGCGGCGTCAATTATGGTGGCACCGAGAAGAAGGTATGTGGCTTCTTCGACAGCATCAATGGTCTGCTGAACATGGCCTCGATCGCCGTGGTGACCATTGCCGTCATCTTCGCCGGCTACCAGATCGCCTTCGCGCACAAGCGCATTGGTGATGTGGCCCCGATTCTGATCGGTGGCGTGCTGATCGGTGCCGCTGGCCAGATCGCACGTATGCTGCTGGGTGACGACTATGGCACCTGCGAAGGCAAGACCGCCATGCTGATCCAGCAGGCTGTCCAGTATTACAGTGCATAAGAACGTCGTCTTCCGCGGCTGCACACGTCCGGCAATGTTCCTGGGCGTTCCCTACCTGCCATTCTTCATGGTGGCAGGTGGGTTGCTGCTGCTCAGCATGTATACGAACTTCTGGTTCCTGCTCACCATTCCGGTGGCGGTCTTCATCATGCGGCAGATGGCCAAGCGTGACGAAATGATCTTCCGCCTGTTGGGCCTGCGCCTGCTGTTCAAGCTGAAAGTCCGCAACGTGCAGGAACACGATGGCATGTGGGTGTTCAACCCCAACCATTACCGCGACAAACCGGCCCGAATGGACTGAGGTCCGGATCCGGCCCGCGGGCGCAAGCGTCCGTCGGGTCTGTTGAAACTTCTTGGCAGTACCTCTTTGGAAGCAGTCGTATGTTCAGCCCTGACACCTCCATCAGTGAGTTCATTCCCCTGTCGACGCATGTCGCCCCGAACGTGGTAAAGACCACGGGTGGCGACTACCTGTTGACCTGGTACCTGGAAGGGCTGCCGTTCGTTGGTCGCGAGGAATGGGAGCTGGAGCACCGGCACAATACGTTCAACCGCCTGCTGCAGACGCTGAGGGCGCCGGATTTCGTCAATGTCGCCTTCTGGGTGCACGACATTCGCCGTCGCCGTACGTTGAAAGGCAAGAGCCACTACAAGCAGCGCTTCAACCAGGACGTGTCCGACCAGTACATGGGCATGCTGTCCTCGCAGCGCATCATGCAGAACGAGCTGTACCTCACCATGATCTACCGCCCGGTCGTAGCCGGGAAGCGCTTCGTGGAAAAGTCGGCGAATGTCGAGCGCCTGCAGGCCGAGCAGGAGCAGGCCATCGAGAAGCTGATGGAACTGGCCGGCAACGTCGAGGCCGTGATCCGCGACTATGCGCCGTACCGCCTGGGCATGTACGAGGCCAAGAACGGCGTGGTGTTCTCGGAAACGCTGGAGCTGTTCGGTTACCTGATCAATCGCATCGACGAACCGGTGCCGGTGCTGTCGGCGCCAATCAAAGATTACCTGCCGGTCAGCCGGCATATGTTCTCGGCCAAGACCGGTGACTTCGTCATCAATACCCCCAACGGTGCCAACCACTTCGGCGCCATTCTGAACATCAAGGAGTATGCCGAGGGGACTTACCCGGGCATTCTCAACGGCCTGAAGTACCTGGACTACGAGTACGTCATCACCCATTCGTTCAGCCCGATGGGGCGTCAGGATGCGCTCAAGGTGCTCGACCGCACAAAGGGCATGATGATCTCCTCAGGCGACAAGGCAGTCAGCCAGATCGTCGAGCTGGACCAGGCGATGGACCAGCTGTCGTCGGGAAATTTCGTACTGGGCGAGTACCACTTCATCATGGCGGTCTACGGCGACAGCCAGGCCAAGCTGTCGCAGAACGTGGCCACGACGCGCGCCGAGTTGTCCAATGCGGGTTTCGTGTCGACCAAGGAAGACCTGGCGGTCACCTCGTCCTTCTATTCGCAGCTACCGGCCAACTGGCGCTATCGCACCCGCCTGGCCAATGTCAGCTCGCTGAACTTCCTGGGCCTGTCGCCGCTGCACAACTTCGCGACCGGTAAGCAGCACAACAACCCGTGGGGCGACTGCGTCACCACGCTGCAAACCACCAACGGCCAGCCGTACTACTTCAATTTCCATGCGACCCATCCGTCGGAGAATTCGCTAGGCGAGAAGGCGATTGCCAACACCATGGTGATTGGTAAGTCGGGTACCGGTAAGACCGCGCTGATCAACTTCCTGCTCAGCCAGGTGCAGAAGTACGAGCCGTCGCCGACCATCTTCTTCTTCGACAAGGATCGTGGTGCGGAGATCTTCGTCCGTGCCTGCGGTGGCAACTATCTGGCCCTGGAGAACGGCGCGCCGACCGGGTTCAACCCGTTCCAGTGCGACAACAACGAAGCGAACGTGCAGTTCCTGGCCGACCTGATCAAGGTGCTGGCCGGCAAGCGTGAGTACAGCGCCCGCGAGGAAGAGGATATCTATCGCGCTGTAGAGAGCATGCTCGATACGCCGATGCACCTGCGCAGCATGACCAACTTCCAGAAGAGCCTGCCCAACATGGGCGACGATGGGCTCTACGCGCGCATGCGCCGCTGGACCTCGGGCAATTCGCTGGGCTGGGTCTTCGACAATCCCGTCGACACTGTTGACCTGAGCAGGGCCAACATCATCGGCTTCGATTACACCGACATCATCGACAATCCCGAAGTGCGCGTGCCGGTCATCAATTACCTGCTGCACCGCCTGGAGTCGCTGATCGATGGCCGTCCGCTGATCTACGTGATGGATGAGTTCTGGAAGATCCTGGACGGCGAGGGTGGCCTGAAGGAATTCGCGAAGAACAAGCAGAAGACCATCCGTAAGCAGAACGGTCTGGGCATCTTCGCGACGCAGAGCCCGGAGGACGCGCTGAAGAGCGATATCTCCGCCGCGCTGATCGAACAGACCGCCACCCTGATCCTGCTGCCGAACCCGAATGCCAGCAAGAGCGATTACATGGATGGCCTGAAGCTGACCGAGGCCGAGTTCAAGGTGGTTACCGCGCTCGACGAGCGCTCGCGCTGCTTCCTGGTCAAGCAGGGCCATGCGTCCAGCGTCTGCCAGCTCAACCTGCGTGGCATGGACGACATCCTGTCGGTGATCTCGGCCTCGACCGACAACATCGACATCATGCATCGCGTGTTGCAGACCGCTGCAGTCCGCAACCGGATCACCGTGGACGAGCTCACGCCGGAGCAGTGGTTGGAAGACTTCTACAAACATCGAAAAGGGTCCGGGAAGCGGGCCGAGCAGGAGGAGACGGCATGAAGACGCTCGCTCAGACGAACAAGGAAACCCCCATGACAACTGAACTCCGCCGCACTCCGGTGCGACGCAGGCGCTTCGCGCCGATGATGGCCGCAGTGTTGACCCTGGGCATGACCATCAGTACAGGCACCAGTCCCGCGCAGGCGATGACGGTCTATGACCCGTTCAACTGGATCATGAATTTCATGCAGGAAATGAAGGCCGGTCAGGAATATCTTCAGACTGCGCAGCGTTGGAGTGAAACGGCTCAGCAGTACTCCAAGACCATCGACAACTGGATGTCCAAGCTCCAGAACTGGACCCAGATCATTGCTTCCCCCCTGATGCCGCCGACTCCCGCGCTGACGAAGATTCCCGAGAACTGGAACGTGGCCGAGAAGTGCGGCGGCGATTCCATGATCAGCATGAATGGTCTGATGGCAGTGCTGAACATGAGCCCGGGCGGAGACATCGGCGCGCAGCAGCGTGCGATCTGCTCTTACATCCAGGTGCTTGAGAACAAGAAGTACAACGAGACTGTCGAGGTCGTGCAGATGTCCATGCCGGCGATGGAGCAGATGCTTCAGCAGCTGCGCCGGATCCGCAACGCGTTCAAGAATGAAGGCGCACTGCAGGAGGATATCTCCAACAATACGGCAACCTCGGTCGAGCTTGAGAAGGCCTTCAAGAAGTGGGAGACCACCATCAAGGTCTACGACCAGCAGATCGCTGCCTTGCAGGGACGGCAGAAGAATCTGGCCGAGCGTGCGTTGCGTGGCGAGCGCAACCCGATTGGAAGTGTCATCAAGGCCGGCGCGCTGAAGGCCGCGCTCTCCACCAAGTGAATCACGTGCGCAACGCACTCCAGCAGGGCCCCGACGCGGGGCGGGTGATGTGATGAGTCAGGGAATGATGCACGGTATGGTGTTCAATGATCTGTTGCACGGCACGTTGTTCGCCTCGGTGGGCGACTTCGTCTTCTTTCGGCTGATCCTGGAATATCTGCGCGAAGAGATCACCAATTTCGGCAACGGTATCCTGAGCCGGATGATGACCTGGGTCGGCACGATGGCGCTGGTGCTGATGACGTTATGGGTGCTCATCCAGGGCTTCCGCATCGTGACTGGGCGAAGCCGTGACTCGATGGCTGCGTTGATGACGAACATGGCACGGGCGGCACTGATCGTTACGGTCGCTACGTCGATGGCCATGTTTGGGACCAAGCTGCAGAACTTCCTGACTGGCGATGTGCAGGACCAGATCACCTATATCGTGACCGGAAAGAAGTCGACCGCCGAGGAATTGATTGATAAGAACCTGGGTTATATGCAGTTGGCGCTCACGTCGGTGAGTGTGCTGGATGTTGCCGGCGACGTAACGCTGGATAGCGCAAAGACCCGTGCGATGTGGTTCATTGGGCTGGGCACCGGCGGACCGGCCGTTACGGCGGGCGCCATGCTATTGCTGTACCAGATCGCAATGTCATTGTTCATTGGTTTTGGTCCGCTGTTCATCCTCTGCCTGCTGTTTGAGCAGACAAAGTCCCTGTTCCAACGATGGTTGTTCTATGGCATCGGCACCATGTTCTCGATGGCGGTATTGGCTGCGATGACCGGCATTGCCATGGAAATGGTGGCGCGCGTGGCGGCTTCGTTCTGGGGCGCGTCTGCGCTGGGTGCACTGCTGGGGTCGAACCTGACCGAGGGCATGAGCAGCATGGCGCTGCAGCAGGGCGGCATGGGACTGATCCTGACGACGCTGATCCTGACTGCGCCCCCAATGGCTGCGATGTTCTTCCAGGGCACCCTGGGTACCTTCATGGCATATTCGCAGATAGGTGGTAGCGCCGTGCCGACCTCGCCGGGTCCGAATGGGCAGCCGCCGGGTTCTAGTGGGTCGGGTGGTATGTTTACGCCTCCGGCGCCAGCTTCGAACTCAAGTACCGGTGTGTTAGCCAACCAGAGTGCGACACCTAGGCTCCAAGGTCAGGGCGAAGTGCAATCTACTTCAGGCCCAGGTTTGCGGGGCAATGCTCCCTCCGGCAACACTTGATTGATCAAAATTGTCGTCAATGGAATCCCGTCCTCATGAAATCCGTGTTGCCTGCATTGATGGTCCTGATGGTTGGAACTGCTTGGAGCATTGATTCCGCCTTGGCGGAGGGGAATTGTCCGCCTGGCTTCTATCCTATAGGTGGCCAAGGGGTGCAGGGTTGTGCGCCGATTCCCGGGGCAAGTGGCGGTGGTACAACCGCCCCTGTTTCACCGCCTCAACCTTCCGGTGAGTGGATCACCACTTGGGGAGCGATTGCCACCTCCAAGCGCACTTCCGATGCTGGTGTATCCACTGGTCAGCGAAAGAAAAGTGGCGCGGAAAAAGAGGCGCTTGGCAAATGTTCCTCGGCGGGTGCAAAGGATTGTCAAGTGGTGCTTGCCTACTTCAATCAATGTGCCGCGTGGGTGGTGCCAAGTGGACAGACGGGGCGGGGAGGTTCTGGCATAGGAAGAGGGCCAACACTTGAGCTGGCGGAGCAGGAGGCGCAGAAGGGCTGCACAAATGACGAAGCTGGGGCCTGCAAGGTCTTTTACACTGACTGCACAAAGCCCATATTCAGGACTTACTGAAACAGTAGAATTGAATCTGTTCTGAGGACCTCGGGACTCTACATATGAAGCGTCAGATCTCGCGCTTCGGGGAGGAGACAGGTTTGTGTGCGGATGATTTGATGGCTGAGCCTCTACTATGTTGAGTTCGCAATCACTTCGGTGAGCCAGCGGAAGTTATTGTAGATGTACTCAGACCAGGTCAGCGCGTGTCGCGGACAGATCATCGGCTTGGTAACGGTGGACCGGCCGATACAGCAGGCGCATGCTGTTGCTGTACCAGATCGCAATGTCATTGCTCGTTGGTTTAGGTCCGCTGTTCATCCTCTGCCTGCTGTTTGAGCAGACAACGTCTATCTTCCAGCGCTGGTTGTTCTATGGCATCGGCACCGTGCTCTCAATGGCGGTGTTGGCTGCGATGACCGGCATTGACACGGAAATGGTGGCGCGCGTGACGGTTTCTACGGGGCACCGGTCAAAGAAGGAGGCGGAACGCAAAGCCGTCTCAGAATGTGCTGCCAGCGGATCAAGCGATTGCAGGGTCAGCATGACCTGTTTCAATCAGTGCGTTTCCTGGGTCATCCCGAGCGGAAGGACCGGAAATGGCCTGTCAGGAATTGGCACCGGTCCGACTCCGGGTGATGCCGAGCGGGCTGCTCAGGGAGTCTGCAAGAATGACCAGCCGGGAGCCTGTGCTCCCGTGTATGCAAATTGTACCGAGCCCTTGTTCAGGAAGTACTGAAATGGCCGTGCTCGGGATGATTGCATTGACGCGGATACGGGAACGCGCCTTCGAAATGATTCCGATGAGGCTAGGCACACTTGTTTATTTTGAGGCTCTGCATGCGTAATTGGACACTCCTTCTGGGGCTAATTGTCTTCCCCGCAGCAGCATTCGCTGAGGGGAACTGCCCGCCTGGCTTCTACCCAATTGGAGGACAGGGTGTTCAAGGTTGTGCACCGATTCCCGGGACTGCGGCGTCAGTCCCTCCCTCACAAGCCCCAAGGCAGGCGCCTAAAGGTGAGTGGGAGAAGCGGTGGGGAGCTATAGCCGAGGGCGCGGTTTCCTCACAGGGAGGGAGCAAGCCAACGGGCACAGCGGTTTCCCAGAGAACCGAGAGTCTGGCTCAGTCTGTCGCGTTGGACGCGTGCAGGAAAGCTGGAGGTGGCAGTTGTCGAATTACTATCTCGTACTACAACCAATGCGTCGCGATGGCTGATCCGGTCGGGGCGCTGAATCCTGGAGCGATCACTGTTTCGTGGCGTGCAGAAACAGTAGATTTGGCCGAACGTAATGCGCTGCGTGAATGTCGCGGGGATCGCAATCAAGCTTGCGAAGTTGTGTACTCAGCCTGCAGCTTGCCGGAATTTCGTGCCTATTGATGCTACGTAGCAGTCAGAGGTCATTTCGTCTTGTCTAGCAGGGCGCGCTTGAGTCCGATGTTCCTTTATCGCTAGAGACCGCAGGACATATCTCGCGGCAGCCGAATTTCAGAGCATACTTCTGCTATACGGCACGAGAGCATTCTCCGATCTGCAATCTCTGCAGGACACCTACGTTGACCCATTTTGCTGAGTGGGCATTCATTCACGTTAGCCGCGCCTTTTCTGTGATCAAGTGCGCTTTTCATCCCAAGCCCCCTTCGACGAGCGCTGCCTCCTCGAAGTAAGCTGCGTGCGCGTCAAAATCCCGACGCGCCGGTGCCATCGAACGCAGGAGCTTTTCCGTCCATGAGGACTGTGTCCCCCCGCGGTGCGGGTGACGCTTGCCACCATCGCGGTTGCCGTGGGCTCGGGGCTATCATCCGCCATGGCGGCCGCCGGGCACGTGCGGGGCACCGCCCCGTTTCCGGCCTCCGCTCGGGAACTGGCAAGACGGGATTGAAGGAGTTGCAGGGGATGGAGAAGGGGAGTGGCGTACATATGGACAATGCCTTGGCGTTCGTTCCGTCCGGCGCGAACCTGCTGGAAGCCGTGCGCGGTGATCTGACTGGCAATGGTTTCCAGGACCAGCTCCTGGTGATCGACCAACCTCCTCCGGAGGGCTTGCTGCCCGGCGAGCACGGGCCCAACCGGGTGCTGTTGTTGCTGCTGGGCGACGCCACGGGCCGATGGCAGTTGGCGGCGCGCAACGACAAGCTGGTGCCGTGTTCCACCCGGGGAGGCATTGCCGGCGATCCCTTCGCCTACGTGACCATCGAGGATGGTGCGTTCAGTGTGATCACCAACGGCGGCAGTCGCGAACGCTGGAGCAGCGTCTACACGTTCCGGTATGCACCTGCCGAGCAGGCGTGCTGGGTGCATGGCGTGCAGCGCAGGGTGGTCGACACCGAGACCGAAGCCACCCATACGCGTGACTTCTCGGCCGCCGAACTTGGCCGGGTGCGGTTCGAGGATTTCGATCCGTCCGTCGTCGCCGACGTCAGCTTGCCCTGAGTGCCATGCCGGTGAGGAGGCGGGAGTACCCAACGATGATCGAGCAGGAGTTTCACCGTGTCGCAGGATAGGGAGTCGCAGCTGTTGCGGCAGGCCACGGAGGCCGGCATGACCTCGTCCCGGGAACTGGCCAACTTCATGGCGCAGGCTGGGCACGAGTCCCGTGGCCTGAGCCGGCTCAATGAGAGTTTCAACTTCACCCGGGGTATCTCGCAGATCCCGGTGGAAGCGGCGTGGCGCAATGGCAATGGTGCGCTTGAGAGCGCGCGCCAGGAGGCGCTGCGTGGGCGGCCGGAGAACCTGGCCGAACTGATGTATGGCGGGCGCATGGGCAATGACGCGCCTGGCGATGCGCTGAAGTATCACGGCCGTGGCTATCTGCCTCTGGTCGGCAAGGAAAATTACGAGCGCGCCGGCAAGGCGCTGGATCTGGACCTGGTAAATCACCCGGAACTGGCGGCGCAGCCCGAGCACGCAGGCCGCATTGCCGTGTGGCAGTGGCAGACGCGGGTGCCGGAAGCGGCGCGCGAGGACGTGCGCGAAGCGACGCGCGCGATCAATGGTGGCCTGAACGGCATCGAGGCCCGCCAGCAGCGATTCGAGGCGTGGCAGCAGAAGCTGACGCCTGATGTGATGGCACGGCTGGAGCGGGGCGAAGTCGGGGCGCCGGCCCAGCAGGCCACCGTGCGCGACATGTCGCAGCCTGGCGCGCCGGGGCATGCCCTGTTCCAGGGCGCCCGCCACCATCTGCAGCAGATGGGACCGCAAAGCGGTCTGCGCAGCGTGCAGGAACTGGACAATGCCGCCGGCGCACTGGCGCTGAGCGCGCAGAGGGCGGGGATGTCGCGCATCGATCATCTCCTGGCTGGCAACGACGGCCGCACGTTGTTTGCCGTGCAGGGCGCGCTGGGTGACCCGGCCATGCTGCGGGCTTCGGTCGAGCGCGAACAGGCGGCACAGCAGCCGCTGGCACAGAGCAGCCAGCAGTTGGCCGCCAACGTCGCCCAGCAGGACCCCGCGGCCGCGCTCGCCCGTGAGCAGGAGCAGCGCTCTCGATCCCTGTAGCACCTGATGCCGGCGGGCAGGGTGCCCGCGGGCGTTTTACGTACGACGCGTGGCGCCCTGTGGCGCCGACATGGAAACCCACCCGTAAGGACACCACATGCGAATCGTTCCCCCGAATGCCCGGCACGCCGCTGCCCGCTGCAATGCATCCGTGCGCCGCCTGCCGCCGCTCTGGCTGCTGTCACTTGGACTTGCCGCAGCGTTGGCACAGGCTCAGGAGACAGCGGCACCCGCCGTGGAGACGCGCCCCGCTGCGGAGGCAACCGTTGACGCGCCTGCAACGTCTGAGCCCGTTGCAGCACCCATGGCGGCCGAGGCTGTTGTCGCGGCACCGACTCCCGAAGTGCCGGTTGCCGTGACACCCCCTGCGACACCGGTGGTGGACACGCAGCCGGCGCCGGCTGCGGACCCGGCGCCGGCGCCCGTTGCGCCCGCAGCGGCGGCGCCTGTGGCTGCACCGCCTGCCGCCGTCGAGCCAACCGTTCCCGCGGTAGCACCCGCTCCGCCCGCATTGGCCATCGTGTCGTTGCCGCCCGAGCAGGCGACCGAGCGGGCGCTCGGTGCCCGCTGCCCGGTGGATCTGGCCGGGCGTCTGGCGACCCAGGGCGACCTGCTGATTGGCGCCTGCCAGGGCACCATGCCGGCGCATCTGGCCGCGTTGCTGGTCGCGCTGCCCGTGCAGGACATCCACCTGCCGCGCAGCTGGCGCGAGCGTGAGGTGCGGCAGAAGGCCTGGTTCAAGGCGGTGCCGGGCTACGGCCAGCGCCCGGACTTCATCGTGCGGATGGGCGACATCTGGGTGCGCTCGCTGGAAGGGCGCGACGCCGACAGCACGTTCTATCTGGTGTCGGCGCCGTTCACCTGCAGCGACCAGGTCGCCAACCGGGATGAGTACGGCGCGGAGCCGGTCCGCGTGCCAGCGGGTGATTGCCGCGAGGCCTACGTGGGCCAGCGTGTGTACCAGGTCCGCGGGGACGCCGCGCCGAGGGATGTGACCGCCGATGCCATGCCGGCCATGCCCCCGGTGACGGACGCCGACCGTGCGCGCCAGCTGTCGCGTGAGGGACGGATCAGCCTGGACCATAGCAAGTTGCAGTACGGCCCGGCCATGCGCTGGTTCGTGCAGTATCCGGAGTCGGCGCAGAAGGGCGGTCCGCGCGCCTACAGTGACTGGAACCGTGAGCACATCGCGTTCGTGGTCTGGACCGGTGATCGCTTCGAGCTGCGCGAGAAGGTCGCGCGCGCGCAGTGGCCCTGTGACCCGGTGGCACCCGGCGATCGCGCCTGTGGCGGATTCCCGGATTCCGGGCCGGATCTGTTCGTGACGGCCGGAGCATCCGTGCCAATGGCAGCGTCCAGCCCCTGAGCCGGAGTTTCGAAGTGATGCGGGAGCCGGGCTGACCGGCTCCCGCGCTGCATCAGGCCTGCAGGCTGCGGGTCTGGTTCTGTTGCTGCTCCAGCCGCTGGTCGCGCTCCAGCGCAACGCGCTGGCCTGCGGCCTGCTGGTCGATGCGCTGGCTGCTCTGTTCCAGCGGGGTGTTCATCGCCACTGCCGTATCCACCGACACGCGAAGGTGGGCCGGGTCGCCGCCCTGGCCCTGCACGGCGAAGCTGCGCGAGGCATCAGCATTCATGACCACTTCGTCGATGCGCTTGCCGCCTGCTGCGTGCATTTCGGCGGCCAGGCTGCCTGCCAGTTGCGTGCTCATTACGTCCGGTACCCGGCCGACGCGGACATCCTGCGCGTGCACGCCACGGATCGCGTCGTTGAACAGTGGGTTACCCACATGGTTGGCATCGTCCATGCGCAACATGCTGGTGTGATGGCCGTTCTTCTCCGCTTCGCGGCGTGCCGGCTCACCGGGCTGCAGCGGGCCGCGGATGTGGTCGTACAGATCGATGGCGCCGCCCGGGATGCCGCGTGCCGCGCGGGTGACGCCGCGACGCAGTGACTCGACGTCATCGCGGTACTCCTCGATCATCCGGGCGTTGTCTTTTGCCAGCTGCTGCGTTTCCGGGTGCTGCAGCACCGAGCCGTCGCCGAGGAAGTTGCCCAGCTTGTGCGCGCCGAACGAGCTGCCTGCGGCGATGATCGGCCGGTCGGGGATAAGGGCGCGCAACGAGTGATTGCTGAAGCCGTTCGCGGCGAGCGTGCTGATTTCATTCGGCCTGGCGTAGATGCGCACCTGGCCGAAGTGCGGCGACGCCGCGCTGACCGGATCGGAGGCCATGACATGGTTGATCATGGTGTTGCCGCCTTCCGGGATGCGGTAGCTGAGGCTGACCGCGCCATAGGCGTTGAAGGTCTCGCCCTTGACATTGAAATGGTGCGAGGTGATCTGGGCCAGAGCGCCGCCGAGGGAGTGGCCGGTGACGGTGACCTGGGGAGCAGGTACGCCGTTCAAGCGAGACTGAAGCGCGACGCCTTCAAGCGTCCTCTGTGTCAAGGCAATCGCGTCAGGAGCCTGCACGTTCGTGCGTGCAACCACCATGCCGCCGTCGGTCAGAATCGCATCGCGAGCGATCTGCTCGGTGCCGCGATGCGCAATGACGATCTCTTTGGTGTCTACTCGCTGATAGACGGTGCCTTGATAGCCGTTGAGGCGATTATTGACGTGCTCAAGTATCTTGTACTCATGGCCGTTTAACGTGACTTTTTCCTCTTGGCCGGGTTCACGTCGGCCGACGGCCCGATCCTTGTAGGCGTCATCAGATAACGCGGCGTAATCCTGGGAGGTGATGGTCACGGCGCCACCTCGCTTGCGGAGAGGGTGATCGTAAACAGCTTGTCCTGAAGATCAGGGGCGTAATTGCTGCGATTGGGCTCGCCACTGGCGGGAAAATTGGGAACGCGATCTGCCTTCGGATAGACCAGATCCGGATAGTAGAGCGTATGTGCGCCACCTTCGGTCAGCGGCTTGGCGTCGACGAAGGTGAGGAAGCGAGTCTCTTCATCAGCACCCGTTGCCTTCAGCATTGCCCCGGCGCCGGTAAACTCCCACCTGCACACGCCACGACCGTAGTAGTCTTCATCCAGCATGCGGTCCACATACAGCGTGCCCCGGTACTCGCCATCAGCGACCTTGCGCAGTTCCACCGGCTCCTGGCTGGTAATCCGTGCAGCCGTGCCGGTGGCCGGCTCGATATAGCCGCATTGATCTTCGTTGGTGACGTCGTACTGGGCCACGCCCTTGACCAGCGCGAAATCGCCGGGGGCGTCCTTCAGGCGCAGCACCAGTTCATAGGCCTTGCGCGGGCTGGGGTTGAGCTTGGCGAGGCCGCGCCCACCCTGGGCGACATCGGCTTCAGCAGCGGCACGATCCTGGTTCATGGCGGTCTCCGGATGGCAGGCGGTCAACAGAAGCAGAGCAAGGCACGGAATCATCTTGTGGCGCAATGTCGGCCTCCTGGTGTGTAAGGGTGAATGTGGCACTGGCGGCTCATGGCACAAGCTTCTGCACAGTGGTGGTGGATGAGAACAGCGCGTTGCGTAGTTCCTCCTTGTAGGCCGACGGATCTTCTTTACCGCTGGCAGGGAAGTTGGCAGCAAGCTCGGCACGGGGATAGGCAATCTTCGGGTAGTAGAGAGTCAGCGGCGATCCTGCATCCATGCGCTCTTTATTGACGTAGGTCAGGAATCGCGTATCGCCTTCGCCGTTGGTCGCACGCAACATCGCGCCAACACCGGTCAGCGTCCAGTGGCAGGTACCGCGATCGTAATAGTCCTGGTCCTGCATGCGGTCCGGGTAGAACGTACCGCGGTACTCGTTCTCGCTGACCTTGTGCAGGGTGACGGGCTCCTGGCTGGTGATGCGGCCTGCAGTGCCTGTGGCAGGCAGTACCCGTCCGCAGTCTTCGTAGTTGCTGACGTCATACTGGGCCACACCTTCGGCGACCGCGAAAGGCCCAGGCGCGTCCTTCAGTGTCAGCACCAGTTCGTAGGCCTGCTTCGGCGCCGGGTTGAGTTTGGCCAAGCCGCGTCCACCCGCGGCGACGTCACGCTCGGCATCGGCGTAGGGCGAGCATGCCGCCAGCGGGACGAGGGCGAGCAATGCGAGCAGCGGCCGTCCCCTGAGTTCGGGGCGAGCTACACCCATGTCGCGATCCTGCATCGTGCGTCCATGTCCATCTATCCTTCCTGGGTGGCAGGTTTCTCGATTATGGAACGTGCCGGGAGCGCTGTGCCACCCTAGGAGACGGATTTTTGACGCCTCCGGGACGCATTGCCGAGGCGGATCGCTTGCCGCACAGGGCATTCGATCGTCGCGTTGGCTCTGCCGCCGGGCGCTGGTTCGCAGCTGAATCCGTGACCGAAATCAATCATTCACATGTCCATCACTTCATTGAAGGCGCTCTCCTTGAACTGCATGATCCGCCCTGAAAGCCGCGAAGACCGCGCTGTCATCCACGCACTCACCGAGGCAGCCTTCCGCGAAGCCCCGCACAGCAGCCACACCGAGCAGTTCATTGTGGATGCACTGCGTTCGCGTGGAGAGCTGAGTCTTTCGCTGGTCGCCGAGAAGGACGGGCAGGTCGTCGGGCATGTTGCCTTGTCGCCGGTGACGATCAGCGATGGCAGCACCGGCTGGTTTGGCCTGGGGCCAATCTCGGTGCTGCCCGAATGGCAGGGGCAGGGCATCGGCGCGGCACTGATGCACGCGGCGCTTGATGCATTGCGTGAGCAGGGGGCACAGGGCTGCGTATTGCTGGGAGAACCGGCGTATTACGGTCGATTCGGATTCCGCGCCGAGCCGGGCCTGGTGCTGCCGGGGGTTCCACCAGAGTACTTCCAGGCGCTGCACCTGAGGCCGTCGATGGCGCAGGGAGAGGTGCAGTACTCACCGGCATTCGAAGCCACGGCCTGATGATCGGGGCGGGCCTCGAACATCCGTCGAATGTCAGCCGTTGTACCGGAGATGGATCAGGGGATACGGACGGCCTTGCGAATCGAGCGGTGAGCGGCCGGTTTCGACGAAGCCCATGCGCAGGTAGAAGCCAACCGCCTGCGCGTTCTGTTCGTTGACATCGGTACTCAGCTGCGGATGCAGGGCCAACGCGTGTTGTAACAGCTGCCGGCCGATACCGGTGCCGCGCACGTCCGGATCGATGAACAGCGCTTCCATGTGCGTGCCGTCGATCAGCATGAAGCCCACTGGCCGATCCTGTGCATCGACAGCAACGGTCATCGGCGACTGCGGCAGGAAGCTGGCGACTTCGGCATCGATGGCCTGCCGGTCTTCGGCGCTGAGAAAGTCATGGGTGGCGTCGACGGCGCGGCGCCAGACATCGATGAGGGCGGCGCCGTCGTCGGCACGCGAGGGGCGAAGGGTGGTCATGGGTTCACCAAGGTGCTTGCGGAAAGGCCCAGTATGAGGCCTGCAGCCTGGCTTCAGCGCACTCGCTGCTTGAACCGCCGGTCGCGCGCAGTGGCACCGCCGATACCCGCGCCGCCTGTACGGCTGCAGGCGTACAATGCGGCCCCGGCGGCCATCCTGGCCCTGCAGACACGCGAGAACCGCCATGACCCATGCCCTGGGTATCCCGGTGCACGACGCCGATGAACACTGGATGCGCCATGCACTGGCGCTGGCCGAGCGTGCGCAGCGCGAGTTCGACGAGATTCCGGTCGGTGCGGTACTGGTGGGCGCCGATGGCCAGCTGCTGGGTGAGGGTTGGAACCTCAACATCGCCTCGCACGATCCCAGTGCGCATGCCGAGATCGTGGCCATGCGCGCCGGCGGCACGCGGCTGGCCAATCATCGGCTGCTCGGCAGCACCCTGTACGTGACCCTGGAACCGTGCGCGATGTGCGCGATGGCGATTGTGCATGCACGCGTCGCCCGCTTGGTCTACGGCGCCAGCGACCCCAAGACCGGCGCCTGCGGCAGCGTGTTCGATCTGCTCGGCGATGCCCGCCACAACCACCGGGTCGAGATCCACGGTGGGGTGCTGGCCAAGGAGGCCAGCATGCGCCTGACCAATTATTTCCGCGCCAAGCGCGGCAAGCCGCCGTTGCTGCTGGAAGACCACGCCGGCGAGGGCTGAGGGGCGAAAGGGTATGATGGGCGCCCCTTTCCTTCACCGGTGGGCCGCGCGCCTGCCCAGCAACGAGGCGACACATGGCGGACAACGGCGCGGCCAACGAGCGGCTGATCTGGATCGACCTGGAAATGACCGGGTTGGATACCGACAACGATTCGATCATCGAGATCGCCACCGTGGTCACTGATGCCCAGCTCAATGTGCTGGCTGAAGGCCCCGAGTTTGCCATCCACCATCCGCTGCAAACGCTGGAAGCGATGGATGAGTGGAACCGTAACCAGCACCGTCGTTCGGGCCTGTGGCAGCGCGTGGTGGACAGCACCACCACCCTGGGCCAGGCCGAAGCGCAGACGGTGAACTTCCTGGCGCAGTGGATCCCGGCCGGCCTTTCGCCGATGTGCGGCAACTCGATCTGCCAGGATCGCCGCTTCCTGCACCGCCAGATGCCGCGGCTGGAGAAGTACTTCCACTACCGCAACCTGGACGTGTCCACGGTGAAGGAACTGGCCAAGCGCTGGGCGCCGAGCGTGGCCGCCGGCGTCGGCAAGAACAGCAACCACACCGCGCTGAGCGACGTGCACGATTCGATCGCCGAGCTGCGCCACTACCGCCAGTTCATGGGCGCGCTGTCGGGGCTTTCGACGCCTTGATCGGTAGTGCCGGCCGCTGGCCGGCAAGGCGCCGGATTCGCCCTCTCTCTGTCGTGACCCGCGACGAACCGTTCAACTTCCGGGCGCTAAGATCGGCGCCATGAACGAGCCCATCCTGCTCCCCCGCGACATCGCCCATGACGCCCGCGACTGGTCCGACCTGCAGCGCGCGGTGGCCCTGCTGGAAGCGCCGACCCTGACCGCGCGCATGGCCAACCTGGTCGGCACGCCGCTGGAATTCGCGGTGAAGGCGCTGCCCAGCTCGGTCTCCAACCGCATCCACGGTGCGGTGCAGGCGGCACTGTCCAAGTCGGCGCAGGCAGCCCTGTGGAGCATGGACAACTCGCCCGGCAAGGGAGCGTCGACCCGCTGGCACAAACTGGCGGCAGCCACCTCCGGTGCGGTCGGCGGCGCCTTCGGCTTTGCCGCCTTGCTCATCGAGTTGCCGGTGTCGACCACGATCATGATGCGTGCTGTGGCCGACGTCGCCCGCAGCGAGGGGTTTGACCTGTCCGAGTTCAGCACCCGCCAGGCGTGCCTGGAGGTGTTCGCGCTGGGCGGCAACTCGCCGCGTGATGACGCCAGCGAGACGGGCTATTACCTGGCCCGCGGCTTCACCACCGATGTGATGCGCCACCTGTCGGCCGAGCTGGCCGGGCGGGTGGTGACTGGCCGCGACCTGACCCTGGGCGTGGCGCCGAAGGAAGCCGGCAAGCTGCTGGCGAAGATGGTGGAGAAGGTGGCGGCGCGCTTTGGCGTGGTCGTTACCGAGAAGTTTGCCGCGCAGGCGGTGCCGATCGTCGGTGCCGCCGCGGGTGCAACGCTGAACACCATGTTCACCGACTACTACCAGGACATGGCGCGTGGTCACTTCATCGTGCGGCGGCTGGAGTTGAAGTACGGGGAAGATGTGGTGCGCGCCTGCTATGACCACGTGGCACACGGTGCGGTAAAGATCGAGCCAAGGGTGGAGTAGATCCACGCCATGCGTGGATGAGACCTCGTACAGGGTGATCCTTGCCGTGGGGGAACAACTGTTTTGCCAGTGCGTGCCTGTTGCCCGGCGGGCGCCATCCCCATTCTTTGCGGCACTCCTCCCGCAAGAGATCGCTGCCATGTTGTTCACTCCTCATCATCTGGGCGCACTGACGCTGCCCAACCGCATCGTGATGCCGCCGATGACCCGATCGCGCTCGTCGGCCGGCAACGTGCCCACTGCCGAAATGGCCGCCTATTACGCGCAGCGCGCCAGCGCCGGCCTGATCGTCAGCGAAGGCACCCAGATCAGCCCGCAGGGCCAGGGCTATGCCTGGACCCCGGGCATCCATAGCCCGGACCAGGTGAACGGCTGGCGTCGGGTGACCGATGCCGTGCACGCTGCCGGTGGTCGCATCTACGCCCAGCTGTGGCATGTCGGCCGGGTCTCGCACGTGGCGCTGCAGCCGGGTGGCGCCGCGCCGGTGTCGTCGTCGGCGTTGTTGGCGGAAGGCGTGAAGGTGTTCGTCGACCCGACCGGGGCAGGTCCCGAAGCCGGGGTGGGCGAAATGATCCAGCATTCGATGCCGCGCGCGCTGCGCGAAGACGAGATTCCGGGCATCGTCGCCGACTACGCCCAGGCGGCACGCAACGCGCTGGACGCAGGCTTCGATGGCGTGGAGTTGCACGGTGCCAATGGCTACCTGATCAACCAGTTCATCGACTCGCAGGCCAACCAGCGCACCGACGGCTATGGCGGCGCGTTGCAGAACCGCCTGCGGTTCCTGCGCGAGGTGGTGCAGGCGGTGGTTGCGGTGGTCGGTGGTGATCGCGTCGGCGTGCGCCTGGCGCCACTGACCACGTTGCAGGGCGCGGTGGACGATACGCCGCAGGCGACCTATCTGGCGGCAGCCCACCTGTTGGGCGAACTGGAGGTGGGTTACCTGCACATCGCCGAGGCCGACTGGGACGATGCACCGTTGATGCCGGTGGCGTTCAAGCAGGCGCTGCGCATGGTCTACCCGGGTACGCTGATCTATGCCGGCAAGTACACCGCCGAACGTGCCGAGCAGGCACTGGCTGAAGGCTGGGCCGACCTGATCGGCTTCGGTCGCCCGTTCATTGCCAACCCGGATCTGCCTGAGCGCCTGCGCCTGGGTGCGGAACTGAATCCGCCGGATCGTGCGACGTTCTTCGGTGGCGGGGCGATCGGCTTCACCGATTACCCGACGCTGGAAGAGAGCGTCGCGGCCTGATCCTGAAGGCTGCCGGCCAGCGGCCGGCACTACCGGTGTATGGAGATGGGGTGGTGCCGGCCAGCGGCCGGCACTACCGGGATGCGCGGGGCAGGGTAGTGCCGGCCGCTGGCCGGCATTTCAGTCAGGGGCGGGGGTAGTGCCGGCCGCTGGCCGGCATCCCGGGGATGGATCAGGGCTTGTCGCGCACCAGCGCGTCCGCCTCGACCACACCGCCATCCTTTCCATGCAGGTACAGGTGCATGTCCTGCTGCGGGTACGGGATGTTGATGCCGGCCTTGTCAAAGCCCAGCTTGAGCTGCTCCAGCAGCGTGACCTTGGTGCCGAACCAGTCGGCCGACTTCACGTAGCAACGGATGCCGAGGTTGATCGCGTGCGCACCCAACTCGTACACCACCACGTCCGGTGCCGGCGTCTGCAACACGCGCGGGTCGGCCTTCATCAACGCCAGCGCGGTGTCGCGTGCCAGCTGGATGTTGTCTTCGTAACCGATGCCGATCACCAGTTCGACGCGGCGGGTCGGCTCGGCGGTGAGGTTGATGATCGGTGCGGCGGTGATCAGCGTGTTCGGAATGGTGGTGTGCTGGTTGTCGGCACCGGTGATGACGGTCTGGAAAATGCGCACTTCGCGCACCGTGCCAGTCTGTCCGGCAACGGTGACCACATCGCCGACGCGGAACGGCCGCAGCGTCACCAGCATCACGCCCGAGGCGATGTTGGACAGCGAATCCTTCAGGGCAAGGCCAACGGCCAGGCCAGCGGTGCCGAGCACGGCCAGCAGCGGAGTGATCTGCACGCCAAGCGTGCCGATGGCCAGCACCACCACGATCACCAGCGACGCGGCGTACACCACGTTGCGCAGGAAGCTGCCCAGCATCGGGTCCACGCCCATGCGCGCTGTGGCGCGCGGCATCGCATTGGACAGGCGACGCGCCACCCACAGGCCCACCAGCAGCACCACGATGGCGGCCAGTAACGGCACACCGTAGGTTTCCAGCAGGCGCTCCCAGTTGAGCGAGTGGAACCAGGGCGTTGCGGCGGGGGCGGGTGGGGCTGTAGCAATCATGCGGGCTCCTTGTCGAACGGGCGCGGCGCTCAAGAACGCCAAAAACTGAAAACCCCGCAGAGGCGGGGTTGCATGCGGGCAAATTATCGGCACGGCGGGATGAACGTGATGTCAGCCGCCTTCGATCAATGCGCCCGTACCCTTGAGCAGCGAGCGTAGTCCCTGCACCAGATGCGGCTCTACCGTGCTGAGCCAGAGGCGGCCGGGCACCAGCTCGTCCAATGTGCAGCCGGGGGTACCTTGCAGTAGCCCAGCCAATGTCTTGTGGGGCGCGACGGGTGCACCCAGCTGTGCCGGATTGAGCAGACTAAGCGGGAAAATGTTGCGCGCCTTGCGCAGGCGCACCTCCGGCGGGGCGTCATGCCAGATCTGATTGCGGTCTTCTTCGTCCTTGGATTGGGTTCCATCGCAGTAGCCACTGATGTAGGCCTGCGGGCTGCGCTCGAAGGGTGGGTGAGTGACGTAGCCAAAGTCCCAGTCATACAGAGCGATAAGCCCCACTAGGAGCCCCCGGAAGGACTGCGGTTCCAGAGGAAAGCGAGCGTCCTTGGAGAACAGAACGAATTCCGTTCCAAGCTCACGACTGGAGAAGAAATCGACGGATGCCGTCAGATCGTAGGCGGGCGCGTCACTTCCTTTGGGTACAGCGTCAACACCGAGGAGAGTCAGCTCGTTGAAGCCACTGGCCAGAAGTCTTCGATGTGCTGCATTGCGCAGCTTCGCCAACTTGCCGCTCTGGCCCTTTCCGTCAGCCGCAAAGTGGGTGGCCTCTACTCCACGCTTTTCGAGCATGGATATAGCCAACTCGTGAAACTTCTGGAAATCCTGCGCTCCTGCCAGTGGGCCGGAGTAGTTGGACAGTCCAAGTGCGAACGGGATGGTCATGGGGCGAACCTTGCCGGCAGGTGATTCCAGTCCTCCCAGTGTGCGTCGGCCATTTCAGGGCGCCTACTGGAATAGTTGCAAATGACATATCGGCCCAGTTGTTCCCCAAAAGCAGAAACCCCGCCGAGGCGGGGTTTCTTTAATCAGCCTTACAGCCGGATCAGCCGTTGGCCTTCAGCCTGGCCAGGCGCAGCCAGGTATCGACCACGGTGTCCGGGTTCAGCGACACCGACTCGATGCCTTCCTGCATCAGCCATTCGGCCAGATCCGGGTGATCGGACGGGCCCTGGCCGCAGATGCCAACGTACTTGCCCTTGGCGCGTGCGGCCTTGATCGCCATCGACAGCAGCTTCTTCACTGCCGGGTTCCGTTCGTCGAACAGGTGCGCGACGATCGACGAGTCGCGGTCCAGGCCCAGGCTGAGCTGGGTCAGGTCGTTGGAGCCGATCGAGAAGCCGTCGAAGATCTCCAGGAACTCATCGGCGAGCAAAGCGTTGGACGGCACTTCGCACATCATGATGATCTTCAGGCCGTTCTCGCCCTGCTTCAGGCCGTTCTGTTCCAGCACCTCGATGACCTTGCGGCCTTCTTCCAGGGTGCGCACGAACGGAATCATGACCCACAGGTTGTCCAGGCCCATTTCGTTGCGCACGCGCAGCACGGCCTTGCACTCCAGCGCGAAGGCGGCCGAGAAGCTCGGGTCGACGTAACGGCTGGCGCCGCGGAAGCCGATCATCGGATTCTCTTCGTGCGGCTCGTAGTTGCTGCCGCCGATCAGGTTGGCGTACTCGTTGGACTTGAAGTCCGACAGGCGCACGATCACCGGGTTCGGCGCGACCGAGGCGGTGAGGGTGGCGATGCCTTCGGCCAGGCGATCGACGTAGAAGCTGACCGGATCACCATAGCCGGCGATCTTCTCGTCGATCTTCTTCCTGGTCGCGGCGTCCTGGCGGTCGTATTCCAGCAGCGCATTCGGATGGATGCCGATGTGGCTGGCGATGATCATTTCCAGGCGGGCCAGGCCGATGCCGGCGTTCGGCAGCTGGCCGAAGTCGAAGGCACGTTCCGGGTTGGCCACGTTCATCATGATCTTCAGCGGCGCCGGCGGCATGTTGCCAAGATCGGTGGTGGTGCGTTCGAAGCCGAGCTTGCCTTCGTAGATGAAGCCGGTATCGCCTTCGGCGCAGCTGACGGTGACCAGCTGGCCATCTTCGATGACCTGGGTCGCGTTGCCCGAACCGACCACGGCCGGCACGCCCAGCTCGCGCGCGATGATCGCGGCGTGGCAGGTGCGGCCACCGCGGTTGGTGACGATGGCCGAGGCGCGCTTCATCACCGGTTCCCAATCGGGATCGGTCATGTCGGCGATCAGCACGTCGCCCGGCTGCACGCGGTTCATGTCGTCCAGCGTCTTCACCACGCGGGCCACGCCCGAACCGATCTTGGCGCCAACGGCACGACCCTCGGCCAGCACCTTGCCGCCCTTCTCGGTCAGCGCGAAGCGCTCGATCTGGGTGGCATGGCTGCGCGACTTCACCGTTTCCGGGCGCGCCTGCACGATGAACAGCTTGCCGCTGACACCGTCCTTGGCCCACTCGATGTCCATCGGGCGGCCGTAGTGTTTTTCGATGACCAGCGCCTGCTTGGCCAGTTCCTGCACGTCCTCGTCGCTGATCGAGAAGGTGCTGCGCAGTTCGGCCGGGGTGTCTTCGATACGGACGCGCTCACCCGGAACATCCGAGTACACCATGCGGATCGCCTTGCTGCCGAGCGAGCGGCGCAGGATCGCCGGCTTGCCGGCCTGCAGGGTGGGCTTGTAGACGTAGTATTCGTCCGGATTGACCGCGCCCTGCACGACCATTTCGCCCAGGCCGAACGAGGAGGTGACGAACACCACGTCGCGGAAGCCGGACTCGGTGTCCAGGGTGAACAGCACGCCGGAGGAGCCGACGCCCGAACGCACCATCAGCTGCACGCCGGCGGACAGGAACACGTCTTCATGCTTGAAGCCGTGGTGCACGCGGTAGGCGATGGCGCGGTCGTTGTACAGCGAGGCGAACACTTCCTTGACCTTGTGCACGACGTCGTCGGCACCGGTCACGTTGAGGAAGGTTTCCTGCTGGCCCGCGAAGGACGCATCCGGCAGGTCCTCGGCAGTGGCGGACGAACGCACGGCCACGGCCACGTCGCCGCCGCCATTCTCGGCGCTCAGCTTGGCGTAGGCGGTGCGGATGTCCTGGTCCAGCTGCGGCTGCAGCGGGGCATCGATCACCCAGCTGCGGATTTCCTTGCCGGCGGCGGTCAGCGCGTTGACGTCCTCGACGTCCAGCGTGGCCAGCCTGTCGAAGATGCGCTTGGACAGGTCGTTGTGCGCGATGAAGTCCTTGAAGGCTTCAGCGGTGGTGGCATAACCACCCGGCACCGAAACGCCCAGACCGGCCAGGTTGCCGATCATCTCGCCCAGGGACGAATTCTTGCCGCCTACGCGGGCCAGATCGGCCAGACGCAGTTCGTGCAACCACAGGATGTTCTCGTTCAAGCGCGATGCTCCGTTTGGCCATCGCCCGAGGCGGGCTGAGTGGCCGCGTCCGTAGGAAGAAGCCGATATGATGCCGGGCAGAGCACCGTCGGCACAAGCTTGTGCTGGCGGCCTTTTTAAGCTTCGTAGGGGGTAAAAGCGCGCATGTCGACCATCCGTCCGGTGTTCTACGTTTCCGATGGAACCGGTATCACCGCTGAAACCATTGGGCATAGCCTGTTGACCCAGTTCTCCGGGTTCAGCTTCATTACCGATCGGATGTCGTTTGTCGACGACCCTGAAAAAGCGCGTGAAGCCTGCGCCCGGATCCAGGCGGCGGGGGAGCGCTACCAGGTTCGGCCGATCGTGGTGAACTCCTGCGTGGACCAGAGCCTGAGCCTGATCCTGGCCGACAGCGGGGCGCTGATGCTGGATGTGTTCGCGCCGTTCATCGAGCCGCTGGAGCGCGAACTGGCCAGCCCGCGTCTGGCCCGGGTCGGCCAGGCCCACGGCATGGTCGATTTCGACACGTACCACCGGCGCATCAACGCGATGAACTTCGCCCTGACCCATGACGACGGCATCGCGGTGAACTATGACGACGCCGACGTGATCCTGGTAGCGGTGTCGCGCGCTGGCAAGACGCCCACCTGCATCTACCTGGCCCTGCATTACGGGGTGCGCGCGGCCAACTACCCGTTGACCGACGAGGACCTGGAAAGTGATCGCCTGCCGCCGCGCCTGCGCAACTACCGGCGCAAGCTGTTCGGGTTGACCATCGACCCGGACCGCCTGCAGCAGATCCGCCAGGAGCGCCGTCCGAACTCGCGCTACGCGAACCTGGACACCTGCAAGCGGGAGGTGGCCGCGGCCGAGACCATGTTCCGCATGGAGCGGATCCCGACCCTGAGCACCACCCACACCTCGATCGAGGAGATTTCCAGCAAGGTGCTGGCCACATTGGGGCTGCAGCGCGAGCTGTATTGATCCGTTCCGGCGCGCTGCGGGGCTGCCGGCCAGCGGCCGGCACTACCGCCGTGGCAGCGACTCCCGCGCTGCGGGGCTGCCGGCCAGCGGCCGGCACTACCACGATGAAAGCGACCGACGGGTTGGCTGTGGCTTGAGGCGCCCCCACGTTGAAGCACCAACGTGTAGGATCGACCCATGGCCCGAGCCTTGCCCCGTACCGAACGCATTCCCCGCCTGAGCCGGCTGAGCTGGCTCATGGGCCTGTACGCGGAGAACTACCGCCATCTGGTGCGCCTGTTCGAACCGGCGGGGCTGGCGGCGGGCAGCTACATTTCCTCGATCGGTGACGGCCTGGATGTCCGCCTGGACGTGATCGAGTGCCACCGCTACACGGTGGAACTGCGGCTGACCTACGACATTGCCGACCCGGTCACCGGCGAGCCGGATCCCTCGGCCTATGTCCGCCTGTACCGTGACGCGCGCCAGGCCGAGACCACCCATTGCTACGTCGGCCGCCGCTGGCAGGACACCATGGGCCTGTACCCGCCACCAGCGGAACTGATCAGCCACCGCATGCGGATGAACACCTTCCTCGGCAAGTGGCTGGAATACCTGGCCGAGCGCGGCCACGGCGTCGCCACGCTGCGCCGTGACCCCGATGGCGCCGGTGCGCCTGCCGAGCGCCGCCTGTCGCTGGTGCGCTGATCGGCCATAATCCAGGGCTGACCTGCCGCTGGATGCCGCCCCATGCCGTACACCCCGATCGTCGCCACCCTGGGCTATGTGCTGTCGCCCGATCGTCGCCAGGTGCTGATGATCCATCGCAATACGCGCCCCGGTGACCATCACCTCGGCAAGTACAACGGCCTGGGTGGCAAGATCGAAGCGGACGAGGACGTGGCGGCCAGCATGCGCCGCGAGATTGCCGAGGAAGCCGGCATCGACTGCACCGGCATGCGCCTGCGCGGCACTCTCAGCTGGCCCGGTTTCGGCAAGCACGGCGAAGACTGGCTGGGCTTCGTGTTCGTCATCGACAGCTTCGAAGGCACCCCGCACGGCGGCAACCACGAAGGCACGCTGGAGTGGGTGGATCTGGACAAGCTGGACACGCTGCCGATGTGGGAGGGCGACCGCAACTTCCTGCCGCTGGTGTTCGACGCCGACCCGCGCCCGTTCCACGGCGTGATGCCGTACAAGGACGGCCGCATGGTCAGCTGGTCCTACAGCCGGCTGTGACCCGGCGAATCGGGGAGGTGCCAACCATTCCGGCGGGTGCCAGCCTTGGTTGGCAGGCTCTTTCGGTCGATTAATACCCGGGCAATATTGACGGCCATAAATTACCCGGGCAATATTGCGCATCACCTCTGATGCCATTGCAATGCCTGCGTCCCGACTCCCTCCCTTCAGTTGTTTCGACGGCCATCGCCTCGTTGCTTCCGGCAGCCCGGAAATGGCCGCACTGGCGCTCAAGCGGCTGCGCGCCAGCAACGCGGCCGGACCATTGCTGGTGTTCGACAACGCGACCGGTCGCACCCGCGATTTCGATACGCGCGGCAGTGATGCAGAACTGCGGTCGCGGGTAAGCGCAGCGTTTCCTGTCGTGGAGACGGATGCCGAGGTCACTGCCGAAGACGCTGCGGCGACCCCGCGTGGCCGTGGCCGCCCCAAGCTGGGCGTAGTAGCGCGCGAAGTGACCCTGCTGCCGCGCCACTGGGCGTGGCTGGCAGAGCAGCCGGGCGGGGCCTCGGTGGCATTGCGAAAACTGGTGGAGGCGGCCAGCCGCGCCAGTGCGGACAAGGACCGCCGGCGTCGCGATGCCGAGCGCGCCTATCACTTCCTGCAGACCATCGCCGGTGACCTGCCGGGCTTCGAGGAGGCCATCCGCGTGCTGTTCGCGCACGACCGTGCGGGCCTTGAAGCGGTACTGCATTCCTGGCCCGGGGATGTGCGTGACCACGCCCTGCGTCTGGCGTTCGACAGCGCTGACGGCTGAACCATCGCGCCGTCGTTGAGCGGCGGCGCCACCTGATCGCGGGCCACGGCCCGGTCCCCTGTGCTTGCTTTGCTGGTGGAAACGCCGGGCAGGGCAGCGCCTTGCCCAGAGAACCCCATGAACTCCCCTGTAGATCCCACGCCCCCGGTCGCGCCGCCCCTGTGGCGCACCTACCTGGCCCTGCTGCTGCCGATGCTGCTGACCAATGCGCTGCAGCTGGCCGCAGGCACGCTGGACAACCTCTACCTCGGCCAGCTGCTCGGGACCCAGGCGGTGGCCGTGGCCGCTGCGTTCTTCCCGGTCTTCTTCCTGCTGCTGGCCCTGGTGATGGGCCTGGCGACCGGCGCGATGGTGCTGATCGGGCAGGCCTGGGGCGCGGGTCGGCCGCAGCAGGTGCGCGCGGTGGCTGGCAGTGCGGTGGCGCTGATCCTTCTGTTGTCGGTGCTGGTGATGGCTCTGGGGAGCGGTTTCGCACCACAGCTCCTGATGTCACTGGGTACGCCGGCACCGATCCTCGGTGAGTCCATCGTCTACGCGCGCGTGCTGCTGCTGGCGGCGCCGGCGTTCTTCCTGCTGTGGTTGGCCACTGCCGTGAGCCGCGCAGTAGGCGATGCGAAGACGCCGCTGCATGCGCTGCTGCTGGCCACGGCGGTGGGTATGCTGTGCACGCCGCTGCTGATCCTGGGCTGGGCCGGCCTGCCGCAGCTGGGATCGGCCAGTGCGGCGGTGTCGGCGGCGATTGCCTCGCTGTTGGCCCTGGGCTGGCTGCTGTGGCGTTGGCATCGGGCAGGACACCCCCTGGCACCGGGCCATGAGCTGGTGCATGCCATTCGTTTCGATGGCGCGATCATCCGATCGATGCTGCGCATCGGCCTACCGTCCTCGCTGCAGATGCTCAGCCTGGCCGTCGCCGAAATCGTGTTGCTGGGCTGGATCAACCGCTATGGCTACACGGCCACGGCCGCCTACGGTGCGGTCAACCAGTTGATGAGCTGGGCGCAGTTGCCGGCAATGTCCCTTGGGATCACCGCCACCATCCTCGCGGCGCATGCGATGGGCGCCGGGCGTACGGCACGGCTGCCGGCCATCGCCCGGACTGGCGTGCTGCTGGGACTGGCGACGCTGAGCGTGGTGGTGGCGCTGGTTATGTCGCTGGCACCCTGGCTGACCGGGCTGATCCTGGCGGCAGCCGACGTGCGCGACCTGGCTGCGTTGCAGCTGCGCACTGTGGTGTGGGGCGTGCTGGCGATGGGAGTCAGTGCGGTGCTGGTCGGGGTGATGCGTGGCGGCGGTACGGTATGGTTGCCAGCGTTGCTGGGCATGGCAGCGGTGCTGCTGGTGGAGCTGCCGCTGGCGATGTGGATGCAGGCGCAGCACGGGCTGGCCGGCGTGTGGCGGGCGTGGCCGCTGGGGTTGTTGGCGATGCTGGTGATGCAGGTGATGTGTTTCGCCCGGTGGCGGCGGGTGCACGCTGGGTAGTGCCGGCCGCCGGCCGGCACTCCGGAATGGCAGGGGCAGCCGGCCAGCGGCCGGCTCTACCACTTCATGGCAGGGGCAGCCGGCCAGCGGCCGGCTCTACCACTTCAGCGGCGCTGCGCCAGCAGCAGGCGGAAGTACAAGCACAAGGTGTTGACCGCCAGTGCAGCGGCGCGGTTGGGGACTTCGCAGCTGCGCGGCCAGGTTGAAAGCACCCGGCATCATCATCGTCCGTCACCAGGAATCGGACGTGGCGGCGGCGGGCCCGCCGGTGACCATAGCGCCGACCCTGCAACTTGGGAAGTAGGGAAACCCCGCGTCAGGGTGATGAGGAAATGTCCGGTGTCGCAGTCGGTGAGATCTGGTTGTCCACAGGGGGTGTGGATTACGCGTGGGCAACTTTGTGGATAAGCCGCGACAGGCGCCACCCCCCTAGGCTGTCAAGATGGGTGGCGAAAAATTCACCGCCGGTGAGGGCGGGTGAGGGTGCAGTGAAGGGTGGGACCGGCCGGCGCTGTCGCCAGCGGCGGCGCTCGCGGTAACCTGTGGGCCTTGATGCTCCGTGAGACCCCATGAAACGTCATTTCTCGATGCTGCGCGAATTCCAGCTGGCCGACTGGTTCACCCTGGCCAATGCTTTCTGCGGCACCGGTGCGGTCTTCGCCGCGATGCGCTTCCTGCAGGATGGCGAGCGCGGCTACCTGCTGTTCGGCATGGCGCTGATCCCGTTGGCCTTCATCTTCGACGCCCTTGATGGACGCATCGCGCGCTGGCGCAAGTCCAGTTCCACCCTGGGCCGCGAGCTGGACTCGCTGTCCGACGTGATTTCCTTCGGGGTGGCCCCAGCGGCGCTGGCCTATGCCTGTGGCATGCAGGGTGGCTGGGACTGGCTGGTGCTGAGCTACTTCGTCTGCTGCGGCGTCAGCCGCCTGGCACGCTACAACGTCACTGCCGAGGCAATGACCGGCGACGAGGGCAAGGTCACGTATTTCGAGGGCACCCCGATCCCGACCAGCCTGGTGCTGGTGATCGTACTGGCGATCGCCGCCGGCACCGATGCCATCGGCCAGAACATCTGGTTCGGCCAGTGGCAGATCGGACCTTGGCAGCTGCACCCGATGGTGCTGTTGTTCGCGCTGTCCGGGTCGCTGATGATCAGCAAGACCCTGCGCATTCCCAAGCCATGAGCCAGCCCTGCGGAGGCCTGCGATGACCAGCTCGGCCCACGACGCCGGCAGCAGCGATTTCGAGACCCTGGCCCGGCAGTATTTCGGCGCCTGGGGCGATGCCCTGCGCCATGCGGGTGCTCCCGGCGCACCGGCGGGCGACGACCCGGGCAGCTGGCAGCGGCTGTTCGACTGGTGGGGCCAGCTGTTGCCCGAACAGGCGCCCGGCGCGCCGGAAGATGCCGTGCGCCGGTTCCGCGAACAGGCGGGCAGCTGGTACGGCACCATGCAGGAGGTCGCCGCTCGGTTTGCCGGCCGCGACGCCAGCAGTGCCGATGTGGCCCAGGCCTGGCGCGAGGCGGTGCAGGGCCAGGGCGACGGCATGCTGCAATGGATGCTGCAGGGCGCCCGCGGCAGCACCCACGCCGGTGCCGCAGTACCTGAATTCGCCGCATGGCTGCAGCAGTTCCAGCTGCAGGCGGGCCCATGGCTGCAGAGCCCGGCATTCGGCCCCGGCCGCGAGCACCAGGCGCGCTGGCAGGCCCTGCTGCGTGCGCAGGACGAGTACCAGCAGCATTCGCGCGCTTATGTTGACCAGATCAAGCGGGCACTGGACGAGGCCTTTGCGCTGTTCGAGCAGCGCCTGGCCGAGCACGAACAGCCGGGCAGCCAGCTGACCAGCGCCCGCGCGATGTTCGACCTGTGGATCGAAGTGGCCGAGGAGGCCTACGCCAAGGTCGCCATGTCCGAACCGTTCCAGCAGGTGTACGCCGCGCTGGGCAACGCTCAGATGCGTCTGCGCGCCGGCCTGCAGCGCGAGGTGGAACAGATGAGTGAACGTATCGGCCTGCCGACCCGCAGCGAGATGGATGCCGCACACCGCCGCATCGCCGAGCTGGAGCGCAGCCTGCGCCGGCTGCAGGCACAGGTGGCGGTGCTGGCTGGAACCGCCGAGGTGGATCCGGTGGCGCAGCCGGCGCCGGCAAAAGTGAAGCCTGCCGCGCGCAAGGCCGCGAAGAAGGCCGCGCCGACAAGGAAGGCGCCTGCGAAAAAGACGCCAGCGAAAAAGTCCGCATCTCGCACCTCCGCACGGGCGCGTGACCGATGAAGGGACCGCTGGGCTTCAACGCCGACGACCTGATGCAGGAAACCCTGGCGATGCAGCGCAAGCTGATGGAGGGGCTGAAGCTGCTGCCGCAGGTGGAAGACGTGGACTATGGCGTGACCGCGCGAGAGGAAGTCTGGCGCGACGGCAAGGTGGTGCTGTACCGCTTTGTCGGCGAGCAGGCGCCGACCCGGCGCACGCCGCTGCTGATCGTCTACGCGCTGGTCAACCGGCCGTACATGGTCGACCTGCAGGCCGACCGCTCGCTGGTGCAGAAGCTGTTGGCGCTCGGGCAGGACGTGTACGTGCTGGACTGGGGCTACCCGGATCGCTCGGAGCGCTTCCAGACGCTGGAGGACTATCTGCTGCGCTATATCGATGGTGCAGTGGATGCACTGCGCGTGCGCAGTGGCGGCGCGGTCGACCTGCTCGGCATCTGCCAGGGTGGCGTGTTCGCGCTGTGCTACGCCGCATTGCGCCGGCAGAAGCTGGGCAAGCTGATCACCATGGTCACCCCGGTCGATTTCCAGACGGCCGACAACATGCTCTCGCACTGGGCCCGGCAGGTGGATGTGGATCTGCTGGTGGATACGCTGGGCAACATACCGGCCGACCTGATGA
The DNA here is from genome assembly GCF_059369535.1 of Stenotrophomonas sp. YJH_SMC_122. Lineage (NCBI taxonomy): Bacteria > Pseudomonadati > Pseudomonadota > Gammaproteobacteria > Lysobacterales > Lysobacteraceae > Stenotrophomonas > Stenotrophomonas sp. YJH_SMC_122. The sequence continues at coordinate 183,501 of NZ_JCAFST010000011.1, forward strand.
ATGCCAGCTACCTGATGCTCAAGCCGTTCCGCCTGAACGTGCAGAAGTACGTCGGCCTGCTCGATATCCTCGATGACAAGGCGGCGCTGGAGGACTTCCTGCGCATGGAAAAATGGATCTTCGATTCGCCGGACCTGGCGGGCGAGGCGTTCCGCGACTTCATCAAGCAGTTCTACCAGGGCAATGGCCTGATGAAGGGCACAGTAAGGATCGGCGAGGAAGCCGTGGATCTGTCGCAGGTGACCTTGCCGGTGCTGAACATCTACGCCGAGCAGGACCATCTGGTGCCGCCGGACGCCTCGCGCGCGATGCGTGGGCGCCTGGGCACGGACGACTACACCGAGTCCAGTTTCCGCGGTGGCCACATTGGGATCTACGTGTCCGGGCGCGCCCAGCGCGAAGTGCCGGCCACGATCGATGGCTGGTTGAAGGCACGCGACCTGTAGAGTCGTGCCATGCTCGACTGACTTGGGGGGATGATGAGGTACCGGACTTTGTTGATTCTTGCGGCACTGCTGGCAGCACAACTTGCCCACGCCGCACCCGGTGCGGATGCACGCCGGGAGATCGCCCAGCTGATCTCAAGCCTGGACGGCTCGCAGTGCCGGTTCCAGCGCAATGGCAGCTGGTACGACGGCAGCGATGCGCGCGCCCATCTGCAGCGCAAGTACGACTATCTGCTGAAGAAGGACATGGTGGACAGCGCCGAGCAGTTCATCGAGCGCGCCGCCAGTCAGAGCAGCATGAGCGGGAAGCCTTACCGCATCCAGTGCCCGGGGCAGCCTGAACAGACCGCAGCCGCCTGGTTCAGTGCGCGCCTGCAGGCGCTGCGTCTCCGCACGCCGTAGACATGGAGGCGGTGTAGAGTCGCGGCGTGCTCGACTGATTCTGCCCGCAAGCCGAGGAGACACCGCCGTGAACACCACGCCCAAGACGCTGTCGCGTTCATTGAACGACCGCATGATTGCCGGCGTGATGGGCGGCATTGCCCATCGCTTCGGCTGGAACCCCACCCTGGTGCGGATCGTGTTCGTGCTGGTATCGATCGGCTCGGCCGCCTTCCCCGGCATTCTGATCTACCTGATCCTGTGGCTGCTGATTCCGAACGAGGCGGATTGAACACCGCCGCTCGATCCTGGCCGCTCTGGCTGCGCGCGCTGCAGATGCTGGGCGCCGCATGGACGCTGCCCAACACACTGATCGGCCTGATCGGCGGCCTGGCCGGCATGCTCGGCGGCGCGACGCTGCGCTGGAGCGCGCGGGACTGCGCTGTGGTGTTCGATCACTGGCCGTGGGGGCCGGGCGGTGCGATCACCCTGGGCAACGTGATCCTGCACACCGGCCATGACCTCGGCATCTGCTGCCGGACCTATGCGCATCAGGCGGGGTGGGGCGTGGAGCCGCTGATCCGGCTGGACGACCACGAGCGCGCGCACGTTTACCAGTACATGGTGCTGGGGCCGCTGTACCTGCCGGTGTACCTGCTGTGCGGCGGGGTGAGTGCGCGCAATCCGTTCGAGCGGGCGGCCGATCATTTCGCCCGGTTCGGGCAAGGCTGGTGGCCGTAGTTTCCAGCCAACGGCGCAGCCCCTCGTGGGTGGTGATGCCTGGTTGTCAAATGCAAAACCCTCGCGCTGGTCGGTCGGGTTGGGTTCGCGGGGGACGCCGTGAACCCGTCCATGGGGGCTTGGCCGCGGCATCCATGCCGCGGACTGATCTGGCCCCCTGAAAACGGACGCCATGAAGCCGTTTCAGGCGGCAGCCCGGAGCTGCCGGGCATAGTTGTTAGGCGAGTGGTAGCCCAGCGCCGAGTGTAGCCGGGCTGGATTGTAGAAGCCGTGGATGTAAGCAG